>NZ_AP024718.1:1683436-2052654 GCF_030294985.1 Methylomarinovum tepidoasis | reverse complement strand
TGCGGGGGGCGTCAGGCAGGAGGAAGGCCCGCGGCAGCAGGATGTCGCGGCCTGTTTCCGGGGCCCAGGGATCGATGCCGGGATTGGCATCCTGAATTGCCTGCAGGCCGATGTCGAAGTGGCGGGCGACGTCGGCCAGGGTATCGCCGGAGCGAAGGCGCAGGGTGGCCAGCCGGCCGATCGCATCCCCGTCGGGATGGTGGTGGATGCGGTCGATCGGGGCTTCCTGGCCGGCGTTCGGAAGCGACGGCGGAAACGACTGGCAGCCTGTCAGCAGGACCAGCAGGAACGTCAGCGTTTGTCGATGAGAAACAGCCATGGCGGTCTGCGGCGCCCTTGCGGAATCACGGTGCGCCAGGATAACAGATCGGCCGGCTGGCGATAGAGCCAGTCCCGGACCGCCTCGCATTCCTGGCGGCCGCCGGGATGGCCGGTGTAGGCGATGAGGCTGATGCGGCCGCCGGGGGCGAGCAGCGCCAGCGCCTTTTCCAACGCCGCGGTCGTGGTGGCGGCCGTCGTGATCAGACGCTTGTCGCCACGGGGCAAGTAGCCCAAGTTGAACATCACCGCCCGCAGACGCGGGCGCCAATCTTCCGGTACCGTCTGATCCATGTGCTCGTGTCCCAGGCAGTGCCAAGTCACCCTGGCTGTCAGCCCGGCCTGCCGGAGTCGCTCCCGGGCCTGCCGGAGGGCCCGGGGTTGAACGTCGAAGGCCAGCACCCGGCCGTTTTCGCCCACCCGACGGGCCAGAAACAGGGTGTCGTGACCGTTGCCGGCGGTGGCGTCGATGGCGGTATCCCCGGGGTGCAGGCGGGCGGCGATGGCGTGCTGGGCCAGATCAGTGAGGCAGACGTGCATGGTAGCGGCGCAGATCGATTTCGGGCGGCAAAGGGGCGTCATGGCACAGATGCTCGGCCAAAAGGCGGGTGACACGCGGCGCCAGCAGGCTGCCCTTGGAGCCCAGGCCGTTGCAGAGCGCCACCCGGGGATGCCGGGGGTGGCGGCCGACGATGGGGTGGTGGTCGAGGGTGTTGGGGCGGATGCCGGCGCGGACCTTCAGCACCTCGACTTCCGGGGGCGTCTCGAAACAGTCCTGCAGGCGTCCGAGCAGCGCGGCGGTTTCATCCGCCCGTACCGTTTCCGTCAGCGGCTGCCAGCGGTAGCTGGCCCCGATGCGCCACCGGCCTTCCTCCCGGGGCTGGAGCCAGATGCCGCGCTGGCAGGGGAAGGCGGGCAGCGGCGGGGTGGCCGTCACGGTGAGAATCTGCCCCCGGCTCGGTTGCCATGGCAGCCAGTCGAACCACGGGTTGTGAATCACCCGCCAGCCTTCGCAGAAGACGACCTGAGTGCCGGATTCGAGCATGCGGGGATCGAAGTGCTGTTGGTGGAGGATGCCCTGTTGCCGGAGCCAGCGTTGCAGGCAGTCGAGCAGCGTTTCGGTTTCCAGATGGGCGGTCCGGTGCAGCCAGATGCCGCCATGGGGGGCCTTGAGACCGTTGCCGACGGTTTCGATTTCCTCGCCGAGAAAGGGTGCGTAGGCGGGATCCTGCCGCCGGCGGCGGGCCTGTTCTCGTTCGGCCGGGTTCAGGTACAGGCGCAGGCGGGGGCGTTCGACCCAGAAGCGTCGGCCGAACTGTCGTTCCAGCGCCTGGTAACAGCAGTGGGCTTCGGCCAGATAGGTTTCGAAGGCTGGGGTTTTCACCCAGCGCCTGCCCGTCATCGGCGTCACCAGCCCGGCGGCGGTGCGGGAGGCGTTGTCGCCGCTGGCATCGACGATGCGCACCGCCATCCCCTGCCGCAAAAGATGCCAGGCCAGCAGGCTGCCGGCCAGTCCCTGGCCGACGATGAGGATTTCGTCGCGCATGGATGGATTTCCCAGTTCTTCAGGCGGCTATTTTAGGTACAATTGCAACGATTTGTTGTAAAAATACCCTATGCACATTCTCATCAGCAACGACGACGGCTACACCGCCGAGGGACTGGTTCGCCTGGCTCGGGCGTTGAGCGCCCATGCCCGGGTCACCGTGGTGGCCCCGGACCGCAACCGCAGCGGTGCCAGCAATTCCCTGACCCTGGACCGGCCGCTGCGGGTCGCCCGGATGGACAACGGCTTCTACCGGGTGGACGGCACTCCTACCGACTGCGTCCACCTGGCCATCACCGGCCTGTTGGACGACGAGCCGGACATGGTGTTCGCAGGCATCAACCACGGCGCCAATCTGGGTGACGACGTGCTCTATTCCGGCACCGTCGCCGCCGCCACCGAGGGGCGTTTTCTCGGCCTGCCGGCGATCGCCGTGTCCCTGACCGGGGAGGAACCCGGACACTTCGACACCGCCGTGGCGGTGTCGCTGCGCCTGTTCGAGCAGGTGCGCCGTCATCCGCTGCCGGCGGACACCATTCTCAACGTCAACGTCCCCGATCTGCCTTTGGCGCAGATCAAGGGTTTTCGGGCCACCCGGCTGGGCCAGCGCCACAAGGCCGAGCCGGTGATTCAGGATACCGATCCCCGCGGCCGTCCCATCTACTGGGTGGGGCCAGCCGGCCCGGAACAGGATGCCGGCCCTGGAACCGACTTTCACGCCATCCGCCAGGGATGTGTGTCGGTGACGCCGCTACAGATCGATCTGACCCGTTACGACGCCATCGACACCCTCGCCGCTTGGCTGCCGGAGGAAGACAAATGAGCGTTTGCAGAGACGGCATCGGCATGACTTCGCGCCGCACCCGCGAGCGCATGGTGGCACGCCTGCGCCAGCAGGGCATCCGTAGCCTGGAAGTGCTGGAGGCGATGCGGGCGGTGCCGCGCCATCTGTTCGTGGAGGAAGCGCTGGCGAGCCGGGCCTATGAGGACACCGCTCTGCCCATCGGTTTCGGTCAGACTATCTCCCAGCCTTATACGGTGGCGCGGATGTCGGAACTGGCGGTCGCCGGCCGGCGACCGCGCAAGGTGCTGGAGGTGGGGACCGGTTCCGGTTATCAGACCGCGGTCCTGGCGCATTTGGCGGACGTGGTCTACACCGTCGAGCGCATCGAAGCACTGCAGAAGCGGGCCCGTTTTCTGCTTTACGATCTCAAGATCTACAACGTCAAGTACGAACACAGCGACGGTGGCTGGGGCTGGGACAAGCACGCCCCCTACAACGCCATCGTCGTCACCGCTGCGGCCCGGGAGATTCCCGAGGCCCTGCTGCGTCAGCTGGCCCAGGGTGGGGTGATGATCATTCCCATCGAGCAGGCCGAAAGGCAGGTACTGACCCGGGTAGTGCACACGCCGTCGGGTTTCGAGCTGGAAGAAATCGAGGCGGTGAAGTTCGTTCCCCTGCTGAGCGGACTGGGCTGATGTTCGAGTCACTTTATTCAAAGGTATTGCGCTACGCCCGCCATCCTCATGCTCCCCGCTATCTGGCGGCGCTGAGTTTCGCCGAGTCGGCCTTCTTCCCCGTTCCGCCGGACGTGATGCTGATCCCTATGGCTCTGGCCAACCCTAAGGCCGCCTGGCGCCTGGCGCTGCTGACCACGCTGGCCTCGGTGCTGGGAGGGGTGCTGGGGTACGGCATCGGCTATTTCGCTATCGCCGCTGTCGAGCCGTGGCTGCAGCAGTGGGGCTATTGGGAGGCGTACCAGATCGCCCGGGATTGGTTCGGCCGCTGGGGATTCTGGGCGGTGCTGGTGGCCGGTTTCTCGCCTATTCCTTACAAGGTGTTCACCATCGCCGCCGGGGGCCTGGCGATGAATCCGCTCGGTTTCGTGTTCGCTTCCTTTCTGGGGCGCGGCGGACGTTTCTTTCTGGTCGCGGGGTTGATCGCCTGGGGCGGCGAGCGCCTGGAGCAGGCCATCTACCGCCACGTGCGAGTGATCGGCTGGGCTTCGGTGGCGTTGGTGGCCGTCGGTATCGCCCTGTATCTGCTGCTGCGTTGAGCCGGGGTCGGCCGTGCCGACCCCGATCGCTCAGTAGTATTTGGCGCGAATGTCGCGCACCCGCTGTTCCAGGGTGCGGGCAAGGCGGCTGATTTGTTTCAGCAGTTTGTCGTAGCGCGCCTTGAGGTGATCGTATTCCTGCTCCAGTTCGACCTCTTCGCCCAGCAGGGCGTTTTCCCGCTCGATGAGTTCGTCATACTGCTCCCGCAGCCGTTCCAGTTCCCGGAGATGCTCTTCCAGCTTGACCGCCATTTCATCCCGTTCCTCGAGAATGCGCTGGTATTCGCGTGGTGCAGTTTTCGGGTCGATCTCCCGGAGCAGGTGGTCGTGTTTCTTGATCTTGTGCCGCAGTGCGTTGATTTCGTGCTTTTCCTCACGAATGCGCCGGGCCAGGTCGAGGGACTCCAGCTCGATCTTGGTCAGGTAGGCGCGGACTTCGTCGAGCTTCTTTTCCAGCTGCACGAGGGAATCGTTGACCTCGTCCAGCGCTTTCTCCAGCGGACGGAGGTGTTCCTGAATCTTGTCCAGTGTGCTTTCTGCAGTCGCGACCATGCTTCTCTCCCTATTGTGTGATGGATGTCCCGTTTCTATTTGGGGGCCGGGGCCGCAAAAACCAAGCGGCCCCGCCCGTCATCACGCCACCAGGCGCTTGTACTTGATCCGATGGGGCCGGTCGGCGTCGTCACCGAGACGGCGTTTGCGGTCGGCTTCGTAGTCGGCGTAGTTGCCCTCGAACCACACCACCTGGCTGTCGCCCTCGAAGGCGAGGATGTGGGTGGCGATGCGGTCGAGGAACCAGCGGTCGTGGGAGATCACCATGGCGCAGCCGGGAAAGGCCAGCAGGGCTTCCTCCAGGGCGCGCAGGGTTTCCACGTCCAGGTCGTTGGTCGGTTCGTCCAGCAGCAGCAGGTTGCCGCCGCTTTTGAGTAGTTTGGCCAGATGGACGCGGTTGCGTTCGCCGCCGGAGAGTTCCTTGATCCGCTTCTGCTGGTCGCTGCCTTTGAAGTTGAAACGGCCCACATAGGCGCGCGAGGGAGTCTTGTAGTTGCCCACCTCGATGAGGTCCAGGCCGTCGGAAATCTCCTCCCACACGGTCTTTTCCGGGTCGAGGGCATCGCGGCTCTGGTCCACGTAGGCCAGCTGCACCGTCTCGCCGATGCGCAGCGTGCCTTCGTCAGGCTGTTCCTGGCCGACGATCAGGCGAAACAGGGTGGTCTTGCCGGCGCCGTTGGGGCCGATGACTCCGACGATGCCCCCTGGCGGCAGGTTGAAACTGAGCCCGTCGAACAGCAGGCGGTCGCCATAGGCCTTCCGCAAGCCCTCGGCCTCCACCACCAGATCGCCGAGACGCGGCCCCGGCGGAATGTAGATTTCCTGGGTCTCGTTGCGTTTCTGGAATTCCTGGGAGGCCAGTTCCTCGAAACGGGCAAGACGGGCCTTGGACTTGGCGTGGCGGCCCTTGGGATTGCTGCGCACCCATTCCAGCTCCTGCTTCATGGCCTTGATACGGGCGTTCTCGCGCTTCTCCTCCATTTCCAGGCGCTTTTCCTTCTGTTCCAGCCAGGAGGAATAGTTGCCCTCCCAGGGAATGCCGTGGCCGCGGTCCAGCTCCAGGATCCACCCGGCGACGTTGTCGAGGAAGTAGCGGTCGTGCGTGACCGCCACCACGGTGCCGGGAAATTCCGCCAGGAAGCGTTCCAGCCAGGCCACCGACTCGGCGTCCAGATGGTTGGTGGGCTCGTCGAGCAGAAGCATGTCGGGATTGGACAGCAGCAGCCGGCACAGGGCCACGCGACGTTTCTCGCCGCCTGACAAGGGGGCGATTTTGGCGTCCCAGTCGGGTAGGCGCAGAGCGTTGGCGGCCACCTCCAGCTTGCGTTCCAGATTCCAGGCATCCAGAGCGTCGATCTTGGTCTGCAGTTCCGCCTGTTCCGCCAGAAGTTTGTCGAAGTCGGCGTCCGGCTCGGCGAAGGCGTTGCTGACTTCCTCGAAGCGCTTGAGCAGGGCGACGGTGTCGGCCACCCCTTCCTCGACCACCTCGCGCACGGTCTTGTCGGGGTCGAGCTGGGGTTCCTGGGGCAGGTAGCCGATCCGGATGCCGGGCATGGGGCGGGCTTCGCCGTCGTATTCGGTGTCCACCCCGGCCATGATGCGCAACAGGGTGGATTTGCCGGCGCCGTTGAGGCCGAGGACGCCGATCTTGGCGCCGGGGAAGAAGGACAGGGAGATGTCCTTGAGGATGGTGCGGTTGGGCGGCACGGTCTTGCTCACCCGGTGCATGGTGTAGATGTACTGGGCCATGGGTTTTACACGCTTTGGTTGGCGGGAATGTGGGGGATTGTACCGGATTTTGCTGGCCGCACGCGCGCGGCCAGCTTAGAATGGTATGATTTTCTTAAGGCTTCTGACAGGGGAAGACGCATCATGTTCAGCAAAGGTATGGAAATCGCCGGTTACGACGACGAGCTGTGGAGCGCGATCCGCGGCGAGATGCAGCGCCAGGAAGATCACGTGGAGCTGATCGCCTCGGAAAATTACGCCAGCCCCCGGGTGCTCCAGGCCCAGGGCACGGTGCTCACCAACAAGTATGCCGAGGGCTATCCGGGACGGCGCTATTACGGTGGCTGCGAGTACGTGGACGTGGCCGAGCGGCTGGCCATCGAGCGTGCCAAGGAATTGTTCGGAGCCGATTATGCCAACGTCCAGCCCCACTCCGGCTCCCAGGCCAACCAGGCCGTCTTCTTGGCCCTGCTTCGCCCCGGCGACACCATTCTGGGGATGAGCCTGGCCCACGGCGGCCATCTGACCCACGGCGCCAAGGTCAATTTCTCCGGCAAGCTGTTCCAGGCGGTGCAGTACGGTATCCGTCCCGACACCGGCGAGATCGACTACGACCAGGTGGCCCGGTTGGCCCGTGAGCACAAGCCGAAGCTGATCGTCGCCGGTTTCTCCGCCTATTCGCGCATCGTCGACTGGCAGAAGTTCCGTGCCATCGCTGACGAGGTCGGCGCCTTCCTGATGGTGGACATGGCCCACGTGGCGGGGTTGGTGGCCGCCGGCCTCTATCCCAACCCGGTGCCGGTGGCGGATGTGGTCACCACCACCACCCACAAGACCCTGCGCGGCCCCCGCGGCGGCCTGATCCTCGCCAAGGGCAATCCGGAGCTGGAAAAGAAACTCAATTCCACCGTCTTTCCCGGTATCCAGGGCGGGCCGCTGATGCACGTGATCGCCGCCAAGGCGGTGGCCTTCAAGGAAGCGCTGGAGCCGGAATTCAGGACCTATCAGCAGCAGGTGGTGGACAACGCCCGCGCCATGGCCCAGGTGTTCATGGAGCGCGGTTACGACATCGTCTCCGGCGGCACCGACAACCACCTGTTCCTGGTCAACCTGGTAGCCAGGGGAGTCACCGGCAAGCAGGCCGAGGCCGCCCTGGGAGAGGCTTACATTACCGTCAACAAGAACGCGGTGCCCAACGACCCCCAGTCTCCCTTCGTCACCAGCGGCATCCGCGTCGGCACCCCGGCGGCCACCACCCGTGGATTCGGCCTGCAGGAGTGCCGCGATCTGGCTGGCTGGATGTGCGACGTGCTCGACAACGTGGACGATGCCGACACCATCGCCCGGGTGCGCGACCAGGTGGTGCAACTGTGTCGGCGGTTTCCGGTCTATGGCAGGTGAGGTGGCGCCGAATTTGGTGATGGTTGATCAACGGTAATGCACTGTCCTTTTTGCGAAGCCCCCGACACCCGTGTGGTGGACACTCGCCTCACCCCCGACGGCAAAGTGCGCCGCCGGCGTGAGTGCGTCCGCTGCAAGGAGCGTTTCACCACTTACGAAACCGCGGAGCTGAACTTGCCCCGGGTGGTCAAGCGCGACGGTCGCCGTGAGCCTTTCGACGAGGCCAAGCTGCGTGCCGGGCTGCTGCGGGCGCTGGAGAAACGGCCGGTGGAGAGCGTGCGCGTCGACGCGGCGGTGCAGCAGATCATCACCGCGCTGATGCGCTCCGGTGAGCGGGAGGTGCCGTCGCGGGCCATCGGCGAGAGGGTGATGGAGGCGCTCAAGGGGCTCGATCGGGTCGCCTACGTGCGCTTCGCCTCCGTCTATCGCAGCTTCGAGGACGTGGCCGAATTTCGTCGGGTCATCGAGGGGCTGGAGAAGGAATGAGCGCCGCCGATAACCTGTGGATGGCCCGTGCCCTGCGCCTGGCCGAAAAAGGGCGCTACACCACCGATCCCAATCCTCGGGTCGGTTGCGTGCTGGTCAAGGACGGCCGGGTGGTGGGGGAGGGTTGGCACCGTCGCGCCGGCGGGCCTCACGCCGAGATCGAGGCCCTGAAGATGGCCGGGGGGGCGGCCCACGGCGCCGACTGCTACGTGACCCTGGAGCCGTGCTGTCACCACGGTCGCACCCCGCCCTGTACCGAGGCGTTGATCGGGGCCGGGGTCAGGCGGGTGGTGGCGGCGATGACCGATCCCAATCCCCGGGTGGCGGGAGGCGGTCTCAAACGCCTGCAGGCAGCCGGGATCGAGACCGTATGCGGCATCCTGGAAACGGAGGCTGAACGTCTCAACCGGGGTTTCGTCAGCCGCCAGCGGCGGGGGCGGCCGTGGGTGACCGCCAAGCTGGCCGCCAGCCTCGACGGCCGCACCGCTTTGGCCTCAGGGGAAAGCAAGTGGATCACCTCGCCCCAGGCCCGCGCCGATGTCCACCGTCTGCGGGCGGGAAGTTCGGCGGTTCTCACCGGCATCGGTACGGTGCTGGCGGACGATCCCCGCCTCGACGCCCGTCTGGAGGATGGCGACATCGTCCAGCCGCTGCGGGTGGTGGTCGATTCCCGCCTGCGGATGCCGCCGACCGCCCGCATGCTCGGCCTGCCCGGCCGAACCCTGATCGCCAGCTGTCATCCCGATCCGGCCCGGCGCGCGGCGCTGGAGACGGCGGGCGCCGAGATCTGGGCGGCTCCGGCCAGAGAAGGGCGGGTGGATCTGGCGGCCCTGCTGGAGGAGCTGGCCCGGCGGGAGGTCAATGAAGTGCTGGTGGAGGCCGGTGCCACCCTCAATGGCGCACTGGCGATAGCCAGCCTGGTGGACGAATGGGTGCTCTATCTGGCGCCCTGTCTGCTGGGAGACGAAGGCCGCGGCCTGTTCCAGCTGCCGGGCATCCAGGTCATGGCGGACCGCATTGAGCTGAGGTTCGATGAAGTGCGCCGGGTCGGCCCGGACCTGCGGCTCAAAATTCAACCCCGATAATTTATACCGTTATCTTCCTATGTTCACCGGAATCATTCAAGCCATCGGCACCATCGAAACCGTCACCCCCCGGGGTGGGGATGTGCGTCTCACCGTCGCCACCGGCAAGCTACCGCTGGACGAGGTGAAACTGGGCGACAGCATCGCCGTCAGCGGTGTGTGCCTGACCGCCGTGGAACTAGGAGAATGCGCCTTCGCCGCCGACGTCTCCCGCGAAACCTTGTCGAAGACCACCCTGGGGCATGCCCGGGTCGGCAGTCCGGTCAACCTGGAGCTGGCGATGACGCCCACGACCCGCTTCGGTGGCCACATCGTCTCCGGCCACGTGGATGGCATCGGCGAAGTGATCGCCAAGTGGGACGACGGCCGCTCGGTGCGCTTCCGTATGCGAGCGCCGCGGGAACTGGCGCGCTATATCGCCGCCAAAGGCTCCATCTGCGTCGACGGCATCAGCCTGACAGTCAACCACGTCGATGGCGTCGACTTCGAGGTCAACATCGTGCCCCACACCCTTAAGGAGACGACCCTGGGAACCACCACCGTGGGTGACAAGGTCAATCTGGAGGTGGATCTGATCGCCCGCTACCTGGAGCGCCTGTTGTTGGGTGATTCGCCTTCGAACCTGCTTGATTTGTTACATCGGAGCGGTTTTCATGCAGATTGAAATTCCAAAGGAAATGTATGAGATCCTCAAATTCTTGGCCAAACGCCATCATCGGGATCTGGAACAGGAAACCCTTAGGCTTTTGGAAAAAGGCGTTCTTTCCTGTGAAGGCTTGGATGTATTGACGCAGGCGCAAGCATGGCGACGACGCCTCCAGGGACGAGAGCTGGGAGATTCCATTCGTGAGATTCGTGAGGATCGGGATCGTTGATTGGTGTTTTGGATACTTCAGCGGTATTGCGGCTGTTCATTCCCGATGGACCGCCGGCCTCCGGACTGGATTCGTTCTTGCGGCAGGTGGCGTTGGGCCAGGATGTGGCGCTGTCTCCGGAACTCATGCTGGTTGAGGCAGGCAACGTTCTGCACAAAAAATAAAATATCAGAAAGATCTTCTCACCCAGGAGGAAACGGTCGAATTGATGCGTCTCATTCAAAGCTTGCCAATACGTCTGGTTGGTCATCGTGAATTGATCGGAGGGGCAATGCGGTTGGCCAGGAAGCGACGGCTTTCTGTCTATGACGCCCTGTTTCTGGAACTGGCCTACCAGACTGGGGGGCATCTGTTTACTTGTGATCAAAAGTTACAGAAGGCTGCGGCGGCAATCGGAAAGTCATGAACACCATCGAAGAAATCATCGGCGATCTGCGCCAAGGTAGGATGGTCGTCATCCTCGACGACGAGGCCCGCGAGAACGAGGGCGATCTGGTGCTGGCCGCCAGCTTCACCCGTCCCGAGGACATCAACTTCATGGCCCGTTACGCCCGCGGCCTGATCTGTTTGACCCTGACGCGGGAACGCTGTCAGCAGCTGCGTCTGCCACTGATGGTGGACGAGAACCGCACCCCGCACCGGACCAACTTCACCGTTTCCATCGACGCCGCCGAGGGGATCACCACCGGCATCTCCGCCGCTGACCGGGCCCGTACCATCCAGGTGGCGGTGGCGCCCGACGCCAAACCCGAGGATCTGGTCCAGCCCGGCCACATCTTCCCGCTCATGGCCCATCCCGGCGGGGTGCTGAGCCGGGCCGGGCACACCGAGGCCGGCTGTGACCTGGCGCGGCTGGCAGGGCTGGAACCGGCGGCGGTGATCGTCGAGATCCTCAACGAGGACGGCACCATGGCGCGGCGGCCGGAGCTAGAAAGATTCGCCCGCGAACATGGCCTGAAAATGGGCACCATCGCCGACCTGATCCGTTACCGGCTGGAGCACGAGAAGACTGTCGAGCGCGTGAGCGAGTGCCGTTTTCCCACCGAATATGGGGAGTTCCGCTTGATCGCGTTTCAGGACAGCATCGATAATAAACTCCATCTGGCACTGGTGATGGGCGAGGTGGCCGGCGACGAGCCGGTGCTGGTGCGCGTCCACGCCCGCAATCTGCTGGCCGATCTGCTCGCTTCCAAACGCGAACCGGGACTGCCGTTGCGGCGGGCGATGCGGCGCATCGCCGAGGAAGGCTGCGGCGTGGTGGTCGTCATCCGCAACGAGGAGGACACCCGCTCCCTGGTGGAAAAGATCCACCGCTATCAGCTGGAGGACAACGGGGTCGAGATGCCCCAGGAAGAATCACCGGAGGATTGGCGCACCACCGGCACGGGTGCCCAGATCCTCGCCGATCTGGGGCTGAGGAAACTGCGCGTCCTGGGCGCGCCGAAGAAATTCAAGGGCCTGCCGGGCTTCGGCCTGGAAGTGGTCGATTACGTGGAGATCTGAAAACCGATGAACGACATCCAGATTTGCGAAGGTCAACTGAATGCTGCAGGGATGCGTTTCACCCTGGTGGCGGCCCGCTTCAACGGCTTCATCGTCGATGCCCTGCAACAGGGTGCGATCGACGCCCTGGTGCGGCACGGCGCCGATCCCGGCGACATCCGGGTGGTGAAGGTGCCCGGCGCTTTCGAAATGCCCCTGGCGATCAAGGCGGTGGCCGAACGTGGCGACTGCGACGCCATTATCGCCCTGGGGGCGGTGATCCGCGGCGCGACGCCGCATTTCGATTACGTCGCCGGCGAGTGCGTCAAGGGCATGGCCCAGACCATGATGCAGTATACAATTCCGGTCGCCTTCGGAGTGCTGACCTGCGATACCATCGAGCAGGCCATCGAGCGGGCCGGCACCAAGGCCGGAAACAAGGGGGCCGAGGCAGCGGTCACTGCCATCGAGATGGTCGATTTGCTGCGGCGCCTCAAAGCCTCATGAGCGAACAGAGCAAGGGTACGCGCACGGGCGCACGCCGCTGTGCCTTGCAGGCGCTGTACCAGTGGCAGCTGACCGGCCAGCCGCTGGAAATCATAGAACGCCAGTTCGTTCAGGACCGGCTGGCCGACGGGGCGCGGCTGGATTATTTCTCCCAGCTGCTGCACGGTGTGGTCGAGCATCTGGAGGCTATCGACGCTGCCCTGACCGAATTCGCCGACCGGCCGGTGGACCAGATCGACCCTATCGAACGTGCCATCCTGCGCCTGGCCGCCTACGAACTGTTGTACCGTTGGGAGGTGCCCTACCGGGCGGTGCTCAACGAGGCCATCAATCTCGCCAAGGTCTTCGGCGCCACCCACAAAAGCTACAAATACGTCAACGGGGTACTCGACCGCCTTGCCCATAAGGTCCGGGCGCGGGAAATTCAAGCCGCCCGTTGAGCGTGGACGAGTTCGACCTGATCCGGCGCTTCTTCCGGCGCTCCGCCGTCCGTTCCCAGACCCGTCTCGGTGTCGGTGACGACGCCGCCCTGCTGAACCCACCGCCCGGCCAGGTGCTGGCAGCGACGGTGGATACGATGGTGGCCGGGGTGCATTTCTTTCCCGACGCCGACCCGGCCGCCCTGGGACACAAGCTGCTAGCGGTCAACCTGAGCGATCTGGCGGCCATGGGGGCCGAGCCGGCGTGGGCACTACTGGCGCTGACTCTGCCTGACGCCGCCCCGGAATGGCTGGGTGCTTTCGCCGAGGGGCTGTTCGCTTTGGCCGAGCGTCACCGGGTCGATCTGGTCGGTGGTGACACCACCCGCGGCCCTCTGACCCTGTCACTCCAGGCCCTGGGCTGGGTGCCGGAGGAACAGGCCCTGCGGCGCTGCGGGGCGCGTCCCGGAGACGGGATCTACGTCAGCGGCACGCTTGGAGACGCGGCCTTGGGGCTGAAGATGCTCCGGGGGGAACTGGACTGGCGCGACGAGGCGGTGATCGAGCGCTTGCTGCGCCCCCGGCCCCGGGTGGTGCTGGGATTGTCCCTACGGGGGCTGGCCCACGCCTGTATCGATGTCTCCGACGGGTTGGTGGCCGATCTGGGGCACATCCTCAGCGCCTCCGGTGTCGGCGCGATACTCGAGTGGGAGTCCCTTCCCTTGAGTGCGGCGGTGCGCCGCTACGTGGCCGACACCGGCGACTGGCGGCTTCCTCTGAGCGGCGGTGACGATTACGAATTGTGTTTCACGTTGCCGGAAGCCGCGGTCCGGGTGCTGCAGCAGCGCTTGCCAGCGGGGGCGGTTGCATGGCATCGTATAGGCACAATACAAAAAGAACAGGGGCTTAGGATTAACAAAGGGGGGAGGGCGATATCCCTGCCGCCGGCAGGCTATCGCCATTTTCATCATGACGAGTGAATTGCGTTTGCACTGGTCCCGTCTGGACCAGATACTGGCTTTTGGTTTCGGGGCCGGACTGGCGCCGGTGGCGCCGGGAACCTTCGGTACCCTGGTGGCGGTGCCGCTGTACTGGCTGCTGAAGTCGTTGCATCCGGGGCTCTATCTGGCAGCCATCGTGCTGGGGATCGTGGTCGGCGTCTATATTTGCAGCCGCATCAACCGGGAGCTGGCGCGGGAGGATCATCCGGCCATCGTCTGGGACGAGGTGGTCGGCTACTGGGTGGCGATGATCGGCACACCCCTGAGCCTGCCGGTGGTGATCGCCGGCTTCGTGCTGTTCCGTCTGTTCGACGTCTGGAAACCATGGCCGATTCGCTCCCTGGAGCAAAAGGTCGGTGGTGGGCTGGGGATCATGCTCGACGATCTGGTCGCCGGTATCCTGGCGGCGGTCGTGTTGCACCTGGGATTGAACTTTTTCCCCGTATGAGCGACTAATCCAGCGAAACGGCCAGAGGCTGAAATGGAAAAAAGAGGGTCTTGAATTGAGACTGCCATCCAGGTAGAATACCCAAATCAATCGCGGGGTGGAGCAGTCCGGTAGCTCGTCGGGCTCATAACCCGAAGGTCGCAGGTTCAAATCCTGCCCCCGCAACCATTTCAAGGCCCCGTTTCGGGGCTTTTTATTTTCCCAGCGGAAGGGTGAAGACAAGGATGGGCCTCAGGCCCATTTTTTGTGGCTGTTTTTTCGTAAAGCGAATGCGTCAGGTATCGAAGGCATTGATCGAATTGTTGCAACCGGTGGTGACCGGTCTCGGCTACGAGCTGGTCGGTATCGAATGGGCCGCCGACACCCGCGGCCAGCGGATCCTGCGCGTTTACATCGATGTCGAAGGCGGCGTCACCGTGGACGACTGCGAGCAGGTGAGCCAGCAGATCAGCGCCCTGCTCGATGTCGAGGATCCGATTCCCGGCCATTACGTGCTCGAGGTTTCCTCGCCGGGGATCGACCGTCCCCTGTTCACCCTGGATCATTACCGCCGTTTCCGTGGTGAGGAGGCGCGGGTGCTGCTGGCGCAGCCACAGGATGGCCAGCGCCGTTTCCGCGGGGTGATCGAAGGGGTCGAAGACGACCGCATCCGTCTCAAGACCCGCCAAGGTACCGTTTTCCTGCCCTTCGACGAAATCGAGAAGGCCCGCCTGGTCCCCGATTATCAAGCGATCATGAAAGGACAGAAACGATGACGAACAAAGAAATTCTCCGTGTGGTCGATGTGGTTTCCCACGAGAAGGACATCGACAAAGAAGTGATCTTCCAGGCGCTGGAGACGGCGCTGGCGACGGCCACCGTGAAAAAGCACGACGGCCGCATCGACGTGCGCGTGGAAATCGACCGGGACACCGGGGAATACAAGACCTTCCGGCGCTGGAAGGTGGTCGAGGCCGACGAGCTGACCGATCCCGACAAGGAGATGATCCTGGAGGAGGCGCGCAAGCTCGATCCCAACGCGGAAATCGGCGGCTACGTGGAACAGCCCATCGACTCCATCGCCTTCGGCCGCATCGCCGCCCAGACTGCCAAGCAGGTGATCATCCAGAAGGTGCGTGAGGCCGAGCGCCGCAAGGTCGCCGAAGCCTACAAGGACAGGGTCGGCCAGCTAGTGACCGGGGTGGTAAAGCGCATCGAGCGTGGCAACGTCTGGATCGACCTGGGTGAGAACGCCGAGGCCCTGATTCCCAGGGAGGAAACCATTCCCCACGAATCCTTCCGCGTCGGCGACCGGGTGCGCGGCTATCTCAAGGAAGTGCGCGAGGACGGCCGCGGGCCGATGCTGATCGTCAGCCGCACGGATCCCCATCTTCTGATCGAGCTGTTCAAGCTTGAGGTGCCGGAGATCAGCGAAGGGCTGATCGAGATCAAGGGCGCCGCCCGCGAGCCGGGGGTGCGGGCCAAGATCGCGGTCAAGAGCAACGATCCGCGCCTCGATCCCATCGGCGCCTGCATCGGCATGCGCGGTTCCAGAGTCCAGGCGGTCTCCAACGAGCTGAGCGGCGAGCGCATCGACATCGTCCTGTGGGACGAGAACGACGCCCAGTTCGTCATCAACGCCATGGCGCCGGCCGACATCGTCTCCATCGTCGTCGACGAGGACAACCATTCCATGGACATCGCCGTCGCCGACGAGAATCTGTCCCAGGCCATCGGCCGTGGAGGCCAGAACGTGCGCCTGGCGAGCCAGCTGACCGGCTGGGAGCTGAACGTGATGTCGGTGTCGGAAATGGAGGAAAAACACCGCAGCGAGGCCGAGAAGGTCAAGGAAATGTTCATGCGCGAGCTGGACATCGACGAGGACCTGGCCGACACCCTGGTGCAGGAAGGTTTTTCCACCCTGGAGGAGCTGGCCTACGTGCCGGCCAAGGAATTGCTGGAGATCGAGGCCTTCGACGAGGAATTGGTGGAGGAGCTGCGGAGGCGCGCCCGCGATGCCCTGCTGCTCAAGGCCATCGCCAGTGAGGAGCAGGTCGAAAGCGAGCCGCCCGCCGAGGATCTTCTGAACATGGAAGGCATGGACCGGGATCTGGCCTACAAGTTGGCCGCCGCCGGCGTCCGTACCATGGAGGATCTGGCGGAAATGTCGGTGGACGAGCTGAAGCAGATCGCCCCCGACCTGGATGACGAAAAGGCCTCGCAGTTGATCATGAAGGCGCGTGAACCGTGGTTCGTGGAAAGCCAGGCAGGGGAATGAGAGGGAAAGAACGATGAGTGAAGTAACCGTAAGACAACTGGCCGAAACCGTCGGTATCCCGCTGGATCGGCTGCTTAGCCAGCTGAGCGAGGCCGGTCTGCCCAAATCGGGCGCCGAAGATACCCTCAGCGACGAAGAAAAGATCCGCCTGCTCAGTTATCTGCGCCAGCGTCATGGTAAGGGCGACGATGAAACCGATCCCCTCGGTCCCCGTCGCGTCACCCTCAAACGCAAGGAAGTCAAGGCGCTGCGCCAGGGACGTGTCGGTGGCGCCACCAAAACCGTCAACGTCGAGGTGCGTAAGCGCCGCACCTACGTCAAGCGCACCGAGGCGACCGGCCTGACTCCGGAGCAGCTCGAGGCCGAGCGTGCCCGTCAGGCCCTGGAGGAAGTCAAGCGTCAGCGGGAGCTGGAAGAGGCTCGCCGCCGCGAGGAAGCCGAAGCCAAGCGCCGCGCCGAGGAGGAAGCCAAGCGCCAGGCAGAAGAAGAAGCCCGCCGCCGCGCCGAGGAGGAAGCCAAACAGGCCGAGGAAGCCGCTGCGCGGAAGGAAGAGGCCGTCACCGAGGCGCCGCCTGCACCTGAAGAGGTTCCTGTACCCCAGCCGGTGGTGGAAGAGGCGCCAAAACCCTCGCCCAAAAAGGCCAAGAAGAAGAAAGAGGAAGAAAAACGCCAGCGTCCGGTACGCAAGAAGCTGGAGGCATCCGACCAGCTGCTCGCCGCCAAGGCCAGAAAACGCAAGAAGGCGAAGGAGACGGTGCGCCAGCCGGTGGCGCCGCAGGTGCGCGAGGTGGTGATTCCCGAAACCATCACCGTGGCCGAGCTGGCCAAGCGCATGGCGGTCAAGGCCGCCGACGTGGTCAAGACCCTGTTCCAGATGGGGCAGATGGTCACCATCAACCAGGTGCTGGATCAGGAAACCGCCGCCCTGGTGGTGGAGGAAATGGGCCACAAGGCCGTGCTGCAGTCGGCCGAGGACCTGGAGCAGCAGCTCATCGAACAGGCGACCCAACCCTTGAGCGACGAGAAGCCGCGGCCGCCTGTGGTGACGGTGATGGGCCACGTGGACCACGGCAAGACCTCATTGCTGGATTACATCCGCCGCACTCGGGTGGCGGCCCGTGAGGCCGGTGGCATCACTCAGCACATCGGCGCCTACCAGGTCAAGACTGACCACGGCAGGATCACCTTCATCGACACTCCGGGTCACGCGGCCTTCACCGCCATGCGCGCCCGCGGGGCTCAGGCGACCGACATCGTGGTCCTGGTGGTGGCCGCCGACGACGGCGTCATGCCCCAGACCAAGGAAGCCATCGACCACGCCCGCGCCGCCGGCGTGCCGATGGTGGTGGCGATCAACAAGATCGACAAGCCCGAGGCCGATCCCGAACGGGTCAAGACCGAACTGGCGGCGCTGGAAGTGGTGCCGGAGGAATGGGGCGGCGACATCCAGTTCGTGCCGGTGTCGGCCAAGACCGGTCAGGGGATCGACGAGCTGCTGGAGGCGATCCTGCTCCAGGCCGAACTACTGGAACTGAAGGCTCCCACCAAGGGCAGCGCCCACGGAGTGGTGCTCGAGGCGCGTCTCGACAAGGGCCGGGGCCCGGTGGCGGACGTGCTGATCCAGGCAGGCACCTTGAAGCGCGGTGACGCGGTGGTGTGCGGCGAGCAGTACGGCCGCGTGCGCGCCATGCTCGACGAAAACGGCAAGCAGATCAAGCAGGCCGGTCCCTCCACGCCGGTGGAGATCCTCGGCCTGTCCGGCGTGCCCAACGCCGGCGACGAGCTGATCGCAGTCAAGGACGAAAAGGTCGCCAAGCAGATCGCCGAACTGCGCGCCGAAAAGGCCAAGGCCAAGCGCATGGCAGCCCAGCAGGCGGCGAAGCTGGATCAGGTGTTCGCCAAGATGGAGGAGGGCGAGGTCGTCGATCTCAACCTCATCGTCAAGGCTGACGTCCACGGCAGCCTGGAAGCGCTGCGCGAGGCCCTGATCAAACTGTCCACCGACAAGGTGCGGGTCAACGTGGTCGCAGGCGGCGTCGGTGGGATCACCGAGAGCGACGTCAACCTGGCGTTGACTTCCAACGCCGTCATCATCGGGTTCAACGTCCGTGCCGACGCCGGCGCCCGCCGCCTGGCGGAAGAGAAGGGCGTGGAGATCCGCTATTACAGCGTGATCTATGACGTCATCGACGACGTCAAGAAATCGATCAAGGGCATGCTGGCGCCGGAGATGAAGGAACGCATCGCCGGCGTGGCGGAGGTGCGCCAGGTGTTCCGTCATCCCAAGTTCGGCCAGATCGCCGGTTGCATGGTCAAGGAGGGGGTGGTGCGCCGCAACCTGCCGATCCGGGTGCTGCGCGACAACGTGGTGATCTTCGAGGGTCAACTGGAGTCGCTGCGCCGTTTCAAGGAAGACGTGACCGAGGTCAAGGCCGGCATGGAGTGCGGCATCGGGGTCAAGAACTACAACGACGTGCGCGAAGGCGACCTGATCGAAGTCTACGAGCGTGTCGAAGTGGAAGCGGAGGATTGATCCCGTGGCCCGTGACTACGATCGCTCCCAGCGGGTCGCCTCCCAGCTCCAGCGCGAGCTGGCGGATCTGATCCGCCACGAGATCAAGGATCCGCGTCTGGGCTGGGTGACGGTGGACGACGTGGAGGTCAGCCGCGACCTGTCGGTGGCCAAGGTCTACGTTTCCACCCTGGAAATGGACCAGATCGACACCACCCTGGAGATCCTCCAGGGTGCCGCGCCGTTCCTGCGCCACGAGCTGGGAAAGCGCCTCCACATCCGCCAAATCCCGGAGCTGCGCTTCTTCAAGGACACCGCCATCGAGCGCGGCATGCGGATCACCCAACTGTTGGACGAACTGAAAAAGGAAGAACCCAAGGATGAGTAAACCAAGACGCCGCAAAGGCGATGCCATCGACGGCATCTTGCTGCTGGACAAGTCGCCGGGGCTGACCTCCAATCAGGCCCTGCAGCAGGCCAAGCGTCTGCTGGCGGCCCGCAAGGCGGGGCACACCGGCAGTCTCGATCCGTTGGCCACCGGCCTGTTGCCGGTGTGTTTCGGCGAGGCCACCAAGATCTCCGCCTTTCTGCTCGACAGCGACAAGCGCTACTGGGTTCTGGTGCGCCTGGGAACCGCCACCGCCACCGGCGATGCCGAGGGTGAGATCCTTACCCGCAAGCCGGTGCCAAAACCGAGCCGGGAGCGGATCGAGGCGGCGCTGGCGCGCTTCCGCGGCGAAATCATGCAGATTCCGCCCATGTACTCGGCCCTCAAACAGGGCGGCCAGCGTCTGTACGATCTGGCGCGCCAGGGCATCGAGGTGGAACGGCCGCCGCGCCGGGTCGTCATTCATGAACTGCAGCTGCTCGATTTCGGCCCCGATTTCCTGGAATTGGAGGTGTTCTGTTCCAAGGGCACCTTCATTCGCACCCTGGCCGAGGACATCGCCGGGGCGCTGGACACGCTGGGACACGTGGAGCAACTGCGCCGCACCGCGGTGGGCGATTTCGCCATCGACGATGCGGTGACTCTGGAGGCGCTGGCGGAGATGCCGCTGGCCGAACGCCGCGCCCTGCTGCTGCCCATCGATCGCGCGGTGGCTTCCTGGCCCGAAGTCCGGTTGGGCGATGAGATGGCCTTCTATCTTCTCAGGGGACAGCCGGTGCTGATCCCCAAACTGCAGGCGGAGGGATTCGTGCGCCTGTATAATCGCGAGGGAGCGTTCATCGGCGTGGGTGAAGTACTCGATGATGGTCGGGTTGCCCCGCGTCGCCTGTTCAATCTGTCCAAACCGAAACCATCAGCATAGGAGTGAAATCATGCCGTTGACCGCTGAAGAAAAGCGCAAGATCATGCAGGAATACCAACGCAGCGAAGGGGATACCGGCTCCCCGGAAGTGCAGGTGGCGCTGCTGACCGCCCGCATCAACCAGCTGACTCCCCACTTCCAGCAGCACAAGAAAGACGTCCACTCGCGCCGTGGTCTGCTGCGTCTGGTCAATCAGCGCCGCAAACTGTTGAACTATCTCAAGCGCAAGGATATCGAGCGTTACCGCTCGCTCATCGAGCGCCTGGGACTACGTAAGTAAGGCTTATGAAACCGATTCGTAAAGAATTCCAGTACGGTGACCGCACCGTCGTCATGGAAACCGGCGAGATCGCCCGTCAGGCCGACGGCGCGGTCCTGGTCAACATGGACGGCACCGTCGTCCTGGTGACCGCGGTGGGCAGCCGAGAGGCGGCCCCCGGCACCGATTTCTTCCCCCTGACCGTCAACTATCAGGAAAAAGCCTATGCCGCCGGCCGCATCCCCGGCGGCTTTTTCAAGCGCGAGGGCCGCCCTTCCGAGAAGGAAACCCTGACCTCGCGTCTCATCGACCGTCCGATCCGGCCCCTGTTTCCCGACGGTTTCCACAACGAGGTCCAGGTTATCGCCACGGTACTGTCCTCCAATCCCGAGGTGGACGGCGA
Source organism: Methylomarinovum tepidoasis (assembly GCF_030294985.1). Lineage (NCBI taxonomy): Bacteria > Pseudomonadati > Pseudomonadota > Gammaproteobacteria > Methylococcales > Methylothermaceae > Methylomarinovum > Methylomarinovum tepidoasis. The sequence goes on along the minus strand of NZ_AP024718.1, from coordinate 2,032,008 downwards.
CATTCCGGCCCTGATCGGCGCTTCGGCGGCTCTGGCCATTTCCGGCCTGCCGTTCCACGGTCCCATCGGCGCCGCCCGGATCGGCTACAAGGACGGTCAGTACCTGCTCAATCCCACCTTGACCCAGCTGGACGACTCCCAGCTCGATCTGGTGGTGGCCGGGACCGAGAACGCCGTGCTGATGGTGGAGTCGGAAGCCAGAGAGCTGCCGGAAGACGTCATGCTCGGCGCGGTCCTCTACGGCCACGAACAGATGCAGGCGGTGATCGGCGCTATCAAGGAGCTGGTGGAAATGGTCCAGCCCGAGCCTTGGGAATGGCATGCCCCACAGCCCAACCCCGAGCTCGAGGCCCTGGTGGAATCCCATGCCAGGGACGCCCTGCTGGTGGCCTACCAGATCCGTCCCAAGAAGGAACGTTCTCTCAAGCTCAAGGAGATCCGCAAGGCGGTGGTCGAGACTCTGACGGAAGACGGGCGTTTCGAGCCGGCGGCGGTCAAGGAAGCCCTGGAGAAGCTGGAGAAGAAGCTGGTGCGCAGCCGGATCCTGCAGGATCGGGTCCGTATCGACGGCCGCGGCTTGGAGGACATCCGCCCGATCCACATCCGCACCAGCGTGCTGCCGCGTACCCACGGCTCGGCGCTGTTCACCCGCGGTGAGACCCAGGCCCTGGTGATCGCCACCCTGGGCACCGGCCGTGACGCCCAGCTGATCGACGCCATCGAAGGGGAATACTTCGAGTCCTTCATGCTCCACTACAACTTCCCACCCTTCTGCGTCGGGGAGGTGGGCTTCGTGGGCTCGCCCAAGCGCCGTGAGATAGGCCACGGCAAGCTGGCCAAGCGCGCCATCCAGGCGGTGATGCCCAAGGAGGAGGAATTCCCCTACGTGATCCGGGTGGTGTCGGAGATCACCGAGTCCAACGGTTCCAGCTCCATGGCCAGCGTCTGCGGCACCAGCCTGGCGTTGATGGATGCCGGGGTGCCGATCAAAGCGCCGGTAGCCGGCATCGCCATGGGCCTGATCAAGGAAGACGGCCGCTATGCCGTGCTGTCCGACATCATGGGCGACGAGGATCATCTCGGCGACATGGACTTCAAGGTTGCCGGCACCGCCGATGGGGTCACCGCCCTGCAGATGGACATCAAGATCGAGGGCATCACGCCTGAGATCATGGGCAAGGCCCTGGAGCAGGCCAAGCGCGGCCGCTTCCACATCCTCGACAAAATGAACGACGTGCTGGCCAAGCCGCGGGCGGAGATGTCCGACTACGCCCCCAGGATCACCTCGTTCCGCATCGATCCGAGCAAGATCCGCGACGTCATCGGCAAGGGCGGGGCTACCATCCGGAGCATCACCGACGAGACCGGCGTCAGCATCGACATCAGTGACGACGGGGTGGTCAAGATCGCCTCGGTGGACAAGCAGGCCGGTCAGGAGGCCCGCCGCCGCATCGAGGAGATCGTCGCCGACGTCGAGGTGGGCAAGGTGTACGAGGGCAAGGTGGTTCGCATCATGGATTTCGGCGCTTTCGTCAACATCCTGCCGGGACGCGACGGTCTGCTGCACATTTCCCAGATCACCGAGGGACGGCTGGAGAACGTCCGCGACGTGCTCAAGGAAGGCGACGTGGTCCGGGTCAAGGTGCTGGAAATCGACCGTCAGGGCCGGGTACGCCTGTCCATGAAGGGTGTGCCCCAGCCGAAAAAGCACTGATCGCCTGCGAAACGAAACCAGTGCACTGAAAGGGGCGGTGGATCTGCGGATCTGCCGCCTTTTTTGTGTCAGATGGACGGTACGGAGGAGGTCGGGGCGGCCGTCCCTGGTCGCCAGCAGCCCCCGCCTCGACTTCCTCCACGATGTCCGGGTGTCAAGCGGCGGCCGTGACCCGGTTGCGGCCCTGTTCCTTGCTGTGGTACAGGGCCTTGTCGGCGTGGTGGATCAACGTCTTGGGGTCTTCGTCCGGGGAGGCGGTGGCTAGGCCGATGCTGACGGTCAAAGGGGCGGGCAGGGGCAGTTCCGGCTGGTTGGCGGCGATGGCCCGGCAGAGACGCTCGGCCAGCTGTTTGCCGTCGTGGGAATCGGTGTCGGGGGCGATGACGAGGAATTCCTCGCCGCCGAAGCGGCAAGCCACGTCGCAGCTGCGCAGCGTCTCCCGCAGAATACGGGCGGCGTGGACCAGGACCCGGTCGCCGGCCTCGTGACCCAGGGTGTCGTTGATGCGTTTGAAGTGGTCGAGATCCAGGATCATTACGCTCACGGGGCGACCGCTGCGCCGGCTTTCGGCCAGCTCTTGGTTCAGGCGTTCGATAGCGTAGCGGCGGTTGGGAAGTCCCGTGAGGACGTCGGTATGGGCCAGCTGCTCCAGCTTGCGATTGAGCAGTTCCAACTCCTTGGCCCGCTGTTCCAAGGCGGCATGTTCCTTTGCCAAGGCCATCTGCAGGGAGACGATGCGCTGGGCGCTTTTGATGCGGGCCAACAGTACCCGCAGCGATACCGGCTTGGTGACGTAATCGTCGATACCGGCATCGAAGGCACGCACCAGATCGTCTTCGGTTTCGCTGGCGGTGAGCATGATGAGATAGATCGATTCCCCCAGGGGGGAATCGCGCAGGGTGCGGCACAAGGTCAGGCCGTCCATAGGCTGCATGTGCCAGTCGGTGATAAGCAGCTGCGGCGGAGATTCCAGGATCTTCTTCAGCGCTGCCTTGCCGTCTTTGACCGTTTCCACCTGGTGGCCGGCCTGTTTGAGCTGTTTGCCCAGGCGCAGCAGTAGCATGGCGTCGTCGTCCACCAGCAGAATCTTCAAACCCGGCAGTTCTTCTTTCGCGTGTGTGGCGGGATTGCGTTTGCCAGCCGGTTTCGACTTTTTGGGAAAGCGGGTGGGAATTTCGATCAACTTGCCCCAGGCATGCCATTCGGTTTCGTTCTGGGACAGGAATTCTTCTATCTCCAGTTCGGGCAGGGCGCGTTGAAGGGGTTTTTCCAGGGCGGCCTGGATTTCCGGCCTGGCTTCCGGCTCCGCCAGGCACCAGCGCTGCACCAGCCGGGACAGGGCGAAGACCCAGGCCAGCCGGGCGGGGCGATCGCCCGGCTGCGGCGGAGGCTTGTGGCTGTGCTGCAGGGCCTCGATGAAGACCGTCGGCAGACGCCAGTCATGGAGCAGCAGCCCCGTCAGGGTGCGGTGGTCGATGGTGAAGCGCTCCCGCTCCAGTTCGGTCAGGTTGCGCTCGCCGGCCTGACGCAGACAGTCGGCGTATTCCCCAGGCCAGGCGGTAGCCAGAGCCAGGCGGCCGATGTCAGCCAGAAGCCCCACGGTGAAGCATTCTTCCGGGGCGGCGAGGCGCCAGTGCTTTACCAGCAGGGCAGCAGCCACACCCTGGGCCAGGGAACCTGCCCAGAAACGGGGATAATCGAACCCCTCGCACTCGCCGGTGCGGTAGTGGCCCACCAGCGACAGCCCCAGCACCAGGTTGCGGACGCCGTTCATACCGATGCGGGCGACCGCTTCCTTGACTGCGACGATAGGGCGGACCGGGGCGACGAGCGGCGAGTTGGCAAACTTGAGCAGGCGGGCGCTGAGGGCCGGGTCGGCCTGCACCAGATTGGCCAGCTCGTCCAGGTCGGCGTCCTCCCGTTCCACCAACTGGAGGATGGACAACGCTACCCCAGGCGGAGAAGGCAGGCGGTCGGCCGCTTTCAGCTCCTCGAAATCGAATTCAATCGACATGCGCGGTTTCCGCTGCGAGTGCTTTCATGACCTGGCGCGTGGTTGCGGTCAGAGCAGCGACCGCCGTAGCCTCGAAATGCCCCTCACGGGCGGCCCGTTCCAGGGCGGCGGCCTGCTGTCGCAAGGTCTCGGCATGGAAATGGCCGGCCATGCCCTTGAGGGCGTGGGTCGCCTCGGCGATTTGCTGGCAGTCGCCGGCGGAAGCCGCCGCCGCCAGTGCATCCAGACGGACTGGGGCGTCGTCCAGGAACAGGGCGATCATGTCCTGCAGCAGTTCCTCGTCACCATCCAGCTGAGCCAGGCTGGCCTCGCGGTCCCACAGGGCGGGGGCCGGGGTTTCAGCCTCCGGTCGGGTATCGGTTTCAGGTTCGCTCTCATCGCCCAGATAACGTTCGAGCACGGCCTCGAGCTCAGGGCGGCGCAGCGGTTTGCTGAGATAGTCGTCCATCCCTGCCGCCAGGCACTTTTCCCGCTCGCCTTCGCCGGCGTGGGCGGTGAGGGCGACCACCGGTAGGCGGGAGCGGCCGTTTTCCCAGGTCCGGAGCCTGCGGGTGGCCTCGTAGCCGTCCATTTCCGGCATCTGACAGTCCATCAGCACCAGGTCGAAGGTTTCCCGTTCCAGGGTTTCCAGGGCTAAACGGCCATTTTCGACGATTTTGGCCTCCAGCGCTAGTTTCCCCAGCAGGCGGTCGATCAGCTTGGCGTTGACCGGGTTGTCCTCGGCCACCAGGACGCGCTTGCCCGCCCAGGGACGGTCCGGGACTGGTGGGGGCGCGGCCACCGCCGTCTCGGTCACCGGCATGGCCGCCAGAGTGTCGCACAACAGCCGGCGCAGGGCGTCCTGGCGCACCGGTTTGAGCAGGCAGTGGCGGATGCCGAGGCAGCGGCGCTCGTCTTCGTTCAGGGTCGTGCCCGAGGACAGCAGCACCCTGGGAATGGCCGCCAGGCGGGGATCGGCTTGCATGGCGGCGGCCAGCCCGGCGCCGTCCAGGTTGGGCATGTGCATGTCGAGGATGACGAGGTCGAAGCCCTCAGGATGCTGTTTCAGAATCGCCAGTCCCTGACGGCCGTCCTCGGCGGTGGCAGAGGTCATGCCGAAGTGCTCCAGGTAACTGGCGACGATTCTGCGGTTGGTGGCGTTGTCGTCCACGATCAGGGCGTGCTTTCCCGCCAGTTCTGCCGTAGTGAGCGGCGCTGGGGCGGTGTCGGTGGCCGGGGGCAGCGGCAGGGTGAACCAGAAGGTGCTACCGCGGTCGGGTTCGCTTTCTACGCCGATCTCTCCGCCCATCTTTTCCACCAGCTGCTTGCTGATGGTCAGCCCCAGGCCGGTGCCGCCGAAGCGGCGGGTGGTGGAGGCGTCGGCCTGGGTGAAGGGCTGGAACAGCCGCTCGCGAACCTCCGGCGTCATGCCGATGCCGGTGTCGCGGACCTCGAAGCGCAGCCGCCCGTCCTCCTGGGGTTTGAGGGTCACGGTTACCTCGCCCTGTTCGGTGAACTTGACCGCGTTGCCCACCAGATTGGTGAGCACCTGGCGGATACGGGTGGGATCGCCCAGGCACCGGGAAGTCAGCTTGGGGGGGACGAACAGATTGAGTTCCAGCCCTTTGGCGTGGGCGCGCGAGGCCAAAAGGGCGCAGGTTTCCTCCGCCAGTTCCACCAGGTTGAAGGGAATGCGTTCGATCTCCAGTTTGCCGGCTTCCAGCTTGGAGAAGTCGAGGATGTCGTTGAGGACCTCCAGCAATGCCTCGGCGGAAGAGGCGCAGGTGTTCACCAGTTCCCGCTGCTCGGCGTCCAGGGAGGTGTCGCGCAGCAGGTCGAGCATGCCCAGCACGCCGTTCATGGGGGTACGAATCTCGTGGCTCATGTTGGCCAGAAAAGCGCTTTTGGCCTCGGCCAGGGCCAGGGCCTTCTGCTTGGTGGCTTCCATGGCTTGGCGGGTTTCCTCCTGCAGCAGTGCCAGGGCCAGCATCTCCCCCACTTGGCGCAGTGTCGCCAGCCGCGCCGGGTTGCGATCAGGATGGGGATCGGTGTAGAGAAACAAGACGCCCAGGATCTCGTTCTCGTGCACCAGCGGAACGATGTAGTGGCCGTGGGGCGTCATGTCTTCGAAGCGGTGTTCGTGGCGCGGGTCGCAGAAGCAGTCGTCGGAGATCAGCAACTCGCCGGCCAGCGCCGCTCGTCCACACAGGCAGGCCCCTAGGGGTATACAGCGCTCGCGGCGGTGGAATTCCTCCGAGAACCGGCCGTGGAGCACAAACATCTCCAGACATTTGTCACCTTTGCGAAACAGCCCGCCCTTGCGCTGCAGGTCCAATTCCGGCAGGTCGAAAAGCGTCTCCAGCACCTGGTGGATCCGGTCTTCCACAGGTTCCGGTCCGGCGAGGATTTCGGCGATGCGCAGGCGCGCCTTGGTATCGGCCTGTTCCATCGCCAGCTGCCGTTCCCTCTCGATCTGGGTGCTGATGTCGCGCTGGATCTGGACGTAGCCGCAAAGGCGATCATCCTTGATGATGGGCGTGATACTGACCTCAGCCCAGTAATCACTACCGCTCTTGCGGTGTTGCAATAGGCGGCCGGACCAAGGCTGACCTACGGCCAGCTGGCGGTTCATTGCCGTAAGCAGGGTCGGATCGGCCCTGGGGGAATCCAGCTTTGCCGGGCTTTGGCCTTCCAGTTCCGCCGGGGAATAGCCGCTGAAGCGGCACAGGGCTGGGTTGGCGTAGGTGATGCGGCCTTCGGCGTCGGTGATCAGCACCATCTCGGTACTGGCGTCCAAAGCGGTTTTGAAGCGGGTTTCGTTCATGGTTCCCGATGTTGGATGACGTCACCCTCAAAGCGTAGTCCAAATTCACTCCCCCCGCAGGCTGGTGACCGGATCGACCCGGGTCGCCTGCCAGGCCGGGATCGTGCCGGCGGCTACCCCGACGCTTCCGGCCAGCCCCAGGGCGGCCAGGGCATAGCGCCAGTCGATCCGCGCCGGAATTTCCGCCACCTGCCAGGCGATCAGCCCGGCGCCCGCCAAGCCGGCCAGCAGTCCCAGGAGGGCGCCGGCCAGCGCCAAGGCCAGGGCTTCCCCCAGGAACAGCAGCAGCACCTGCCGCTGCCTCGCCCCCAGGGCCCGCAGCAGGCCGATCTCGGCCCGGCGCTCCGCCACCGCCACTGTCTGCAGGGTGAGAATGCCGATGCCGCCCACGAGCAGGGAAACCCCGCCCAGGGCAGCCACCGCCAAGGTCAGGACCTCCAGCACCGAGCCGAGAGTCTCGAGCATCTGGTCCTGGGTGATGAGGGTGAAGTCCTCGCGGCCGTGGCGTTGAATCAGCAGGCGCCGCACCCGTTCCACCACCCGGTGGACGTCGGCGTCGCTGCGGTAGAGGAGGTCGATCTCCATCAGTCCCTCGCGGTCGAACAGGGCCAGGGCCCGGCGCACCGGCACATAGACGGCGTCGTCGAGATCGAAGCCCAGCATCTTGCCCTTGGGCTGCATGACCGCGGTGATGCGGTAGCTTTCGCCGCCGATGCGCAGCCGCCTGCCCAGCGCCGGGCGGCCGCCGAACAACGCCCGCCGCACCGTGGCCCCCAGGGCCGCCAGGGGACGGTTGCCGGGCGGGAAGAAACGCCCGGCGGCCACCGGCAGGCGCCACACCCTGGGCAGGTCGGGACCGACGCCGAACAGGGTGGTGCGCCGGCTCCGGCCTGCGGCCTCTACCTCCACGTTGCCCATCACCATCGGCACCACCCCCTCGATCAGGGGCAGGCGGCGCAGCGCCTCGGCATCTTCCACCGTCAGGGGGCGGACGGTGCCGATCAGCGCCCCGGACAGGCCGAAGGTCTGGCTCTTGCCGGGGGTGACGGCGATCAGGTGGGTGCCGAACTGGGTGAACTGCGCCAGGACGAAGCGCTGCACCCCGCCGCCGATGGCGGTCAGCAGTATCACCGCGGCGATGCCGATGGCGATGCCGCTGAGGGTGAGCAGACTGCGGCTTCCATAGGCCCGCAGGGTGCCGAGAATCAGGCGGAGGTAGTCGGCCGGGCGCATGTCAGCGGGGCTGGAGGGCGGCGACCGGGTCCAGCCGCGCCGCCCTGCGCGCCGGCAGCAGGCCGAACACGCTTCCGGTGACCAGCGCGACGCCGGCCGCGACCGGCAGCGACCAGGGGGCGGGACGGAAACCGATGCCGGGCCAGAGGTGGTTCAGGAGTGCGAGGCCCAGAAAGGCCAGGAGCAGCCCCAGGAGGGCGCCGAGCAGGGCCAGCCCCAGGGCCTCGGTGAGGAACAGGCGCGTCACTTCGGCGGTGGAGGCCCCCAGGGCCCGTAGCAGGCCGATCTCCGGGGTGCGCTGGCTGACCGCCACCAGCATCACGTTCATGATCAGGATACCGGCCACCGCCAGGGAAATGGCGGCGATGCCGGCCACCGCCAGGGTCAGGCTGCGGAGGATGCGGTCGAAGGCGGCCAGCAGGGCGTCCTGGGTGAGGACGGTGACGTCCCGTTCGCCCTCGTGGCGGGCGGCGAGGATGGCCTCTATGTCTCTTTTGGCGGTGGCGATGGCCTTGCGGCTGCGGGACTGGACCACGACCCGGAACAGCCCGGCGGTGTTGAACAGCTTCTGGGCCGAGGCCACCGGGACGATGGCGATCTCGTCCAGTTCCTGGCCGAAGGCGTGGCCGGTGCTTTCCAGCAGGCCGATGACCCGGAAGCGGCGGTCGCCGATGCGGATCCAGCGTCCCAGGGCCGGGGTGCTGCCGAACAGCGCCCGTTTCAGGGTCCGCCCCAGCACGGCCACCGGTCGGCCGCGGTGGGGGTCTTCGGCGGGAAGAAAGCGGCCGGCGGCCAGTTTCAGGTTGCGGACCACGGCGAATTCGGCCGTGGTGCCGATGATGTTGGCATCGCGCAGGCGTCCCCCGTGGGCCACCGGCGCCTGGCCGACGACCACGGGGGCGACGCGCGCCACCGCCCGGCTGCGCTGCAGCGCCAGGGCATCGTCCAGCGTCAGGTCGCGGGGCACCTCTCCCAGCAGGGGCGGCGGCCCGCCGCGGGTCTCGTTGCGGCCGGGAAGGACGATCAGCAGGTGGGTGCCGAGACCGGCGAACTGATCCACCACGTAACGGCGGGCGCTGTCCCCTAGGCCAGTGAGGACGACGACCGCGGCGGTGGCCACCGCCATCGCCAGCAGGGTGAGCCCGGTGCGTACCGGGTAAGCGGCAAGGGCCCCCAGGGCGAAGCGGAAGCGGTCGGCGGCCCTCATCCCCGGGTCTCCCGGACGATCGCTCCGTCGCGCATTTCCAGCCGCCGCGGAGCCAGCCGCCCCAGTTCTAGGTCGTGGGTGACCAGGATCAGCGTCAGGCCCCGGCGGTTGAGCGCCTCCAGGACTTCCATGACCTCCAGCCCGGTTTTGCGGTCGAGATTGCCGGTAGGCTCGTCGGCCAGAATGAGGTCCGGTTCCATGGCCACGGCCCGGGCGATGGCCACCCGTTGGCGCTGGCCTCCGGAAAGCTCTGAGGGCAGGTGTAGGGCCCGGTCTTCCAGGGCGAAGGTTTGGAGCAGCCGTTGCACCCGCCGCCGCCTTGCGGCCGGGGCGATGCCGGCCAGCATCAGCGGCAGCTCGATGTTCTCCCGCGCCGTCAGGCGGGGAATCAGATGAAATACCTGGAACACGAAGCCGATCCGCTGCTGGCGCAGTCTGGCGCGGGACTCCTCGTCCAGCCGGGTGGTTTCGATGCCGTCGAGGCGATAGCTGCCGCGGCTGGGCCGGTCGAGCAGGCCGAGAATGTGGAGCAGGGTGCTTTTGCCGGAACCGGAAGGCCCCATGACGCTGAGGTACTCCCCGGCCTCGACCTTGAGGTCGATCCCGCGCAGGGCGTACACCGGCTGACCGCCCACCTGATAGATGCGCCAGACGTCCTCGAGTTCGATCACTGCCGCTCCTCGGCGACGGCATAGGCGCCGGGCTCGACCCCCTCGCGGTCCAGGGACAGCACCACCTGGTCCCCGGCTTCCAGGCCGCTGCGGACCTCGCTCCAGTCCCAGTTGCTCAGGCCGATGGTCACCTCCCGTTGCACCAGCCTGCCGCTGTCCGGATCCAGCACCAGCACCTTCCCGCCCTCCATCACCGCCTCGGTGGGAATGCGGAGCACGCCGTCGCGGCGGGCCAGCACGATCTCCACATCGGCGCTGTAGCCGGGCCGCTGCAGGGCGGCGTCCTCCGGATGGAGGAAGTCCGCCTCCACCTCCACGGTGCGGGCCTGCTTCTCCACCGCCAGCACGTATGGAGCGATCCGCCGCAGCCGCCCGGGAAAACGGCGCTCGCCGAAGGCGTCGATGTGAATGCGGGTCTCCAGCCCCGGGCGCAGGCGGCCGGAATCGATCTCGTCGATGGGGGCGGCGATGTAGAAACAGCCGGTGGCGATCAGGTCGATGGCCGGAGGGGTGGCGACGCCGGGTGGGGAGGGAGTCAGGTATTCTCCCACCTCACCGTGAATCTCCGCCACCACCCCGGCGAAGGGGGCGCGCAGTTCGGTCTTTTCCAATTGCGCCCGGGCCGCCGCCACCTGAGCCTGTTTGACTTTGACGGTAGCGCGGGCGGCGCGGCACTGCTGGGTCTGGCTGCGGGCCTGGAAGATGGCCTGTTCCACCGTTTGTTCCGGCGCCAGGTTGCGCTTACCAAGCCGGCGTAGGCGGTCGGCGTCCCGCCGAGCCCGCTGGGCCTCGAGACAGGTGGCGGCCGCGGTGGCCTGGGTCGATTGCCATTGGGCTAAGGCCAACTGCAGATTGGCCTGGAGATCCCGGTTCCACAGCCGCAACAGCAGTTGTCCGGCTTTGACCCGGTCCCCTTTGCGGACATGAAGCTCGGCGATCTGGCCCCCAAGGTTGGGGGACAGTTGGCTGCGGCGGCAGGCCTTGACGCTACCGACCCGGGTGTTGGCGACGGTTTCCTCCACCAGCCCTGAAGCCACCCGATAGACCCGCACCGGGATCGGCTGGGGGCGGCGACCGTACCAGAGGGCCAGCAGGAAAAGCGCCAAGCCGAAAACCAGGATGGCGAAACGGCGGGATCTCGCTGTCATCGCTTCATGGTAATCTAAGCGCTGATCGATTGCGATGTTGCCGGGGAATCGTGTTCTGTTGCGCCCATGACCAGGCCGCCGCCGCGGTCTTCTCCCGCTTGGCGTTCTGGTACCGCCAGCGTTACCGCTGGCTGGGATTGGAGCGAACCCAGCGCCAGTTGGTTGTAGGCTTGGCTAAGTTCGGCTATCAGGATGCCCGTTTGCTCGAGATCGGCTGCGGTGTCGGCTGGCTGCACCAGTGGCTGTTGCGTCACGGTGCCGCTTCTGCGGTGGGGGTGGATCTGTCGCCGCGCATGCTGGCCGAGGCCGAGGCGCTGGCCAGGACCTACAGGCTCGAGCGGCGGGTCCGTTATCTGGGCGGGGATTTCCTGGATCTGGCCGACCGCATCGAAGCGGCCGACATCGTTCTGCTCGACAAGGTCATCTGTTGCTATCCCGACGCCACCGCCCTGCTGCGCCAGGCCATCGCCAAGGCGGAGCGGGCCGTGGCCCTGACCTATCCCCGCCGTCATCGGCTCAACCGGCTGCTTCACGGCGGCCTCAACCGCCTGCTGGCCTGGCTGGGGAGCGACTTTCGCACCTATCTGCACGATCCGGCCGTAGTGGAACGGCTTTTTCTCGAACGGGAGTGGGAAAAGCGTTTCGAGGCCAAAACGGTTTCGTGGTTGACCCAGGTTTTCGTCCAGGTCAAAGTCTCCGGGACGCGGCGGGGATAGAATGAACACAGTGAGATACGGGTCGGTCGGCTTCCGGGACGCTGTGAGTCCGTCCCTGGGCGCTCGATACCTGGCTATCCAGGCCGGGTACGCCCTCCAGCCGGCAGACCTGCATCTCTTATTCTGATCCTGAATATAGGTAGTGAAACCGATGATCGAACCGGTCGCCCTGGAGCATTTTTTTCTGTTCTTCTTCACCGCCGCAGTGGTGATCGTGGCGGCGCTGTGTTACGCGCTGTTCTACGCCTTTGCCCGGCTGTACCGGAAACGGGGCCTGCTTCGGGGGGCCTGGCTGGCTTACGGGGTGCTGGCGGCGGCGGTGCTGATCCTGGCGCGGCTGGCCAATTTGACCGACTACTGGCGGATGCTGGTGATTTTGCTGCTTTTGGGTTACGGGGTGGCGCCGGTGGTGATCTGGCGCCTGTGTGTGGCGACTCATGCGGAGGGGGAGCAATGACGACATCATCGACGCCCTGGTGGGCATCCACCAGCTTTTGGAAGAAAACCGCCATCTGGGTGACGGCGGGCTCGTTTCTGGTGCTGATCGGCCTGACCTTCGACACCATGGCCAAAATTCAGGCCGGTAGCCGGCGGGTGCCTAATTATACCGTTATCAACCGACATATCGATTATCGCTACGACAGCAAAAAACATCACTTCGTGCCGGTGATCGGTGGGGAGGCGCCACTGTTCGGCAAACGGTTGTCGGTGGAGGAAGCAGAGAAGTTGGTGACTCTGGGCAAGAAAACCATTCAGGCCAGGAACTGCATGAACTGCCACACCCTGCTGGGCAACGGCGCCTATTACGCCCCGGATCTCACCAAGGCTTGGCTCGATCCGGCCTGGGGTCCGGAGAATGCGCGCCCCATGCTGATGAAGCTGTTTCTGATGGATCCGGAGGGTAACGCCCGTACGTACGGCAGCGGACGTAAGATGCCCAATCTCGGCATCACCGAAAAGGAGGCCGAGGGCATCATCGCCTTCCTCAAGTGGATGTCGGCCATCGACACCAACGGCTTTCCCTACAACTTCAGAACCGCGGAGGGTGGATAAATGGTCAGGGCATTGGACAGCGGCTATCTCAACGGTGGCCAGAAACTGGCGGTCAAGTATTTCAGCGTGGCGGTGATCCTGTTTTTCGCCCAACTGGTATTCGGAATGCTGGCGGGTGTTCAGTACCTGCATCCGGATTTCCTCCACGGAGTGCTCGACTTCAACGTCAACCGCATGGTCCACATCAACGCCATGATCGTGTGGATGCTGTATGGCTTCATCGGCTCGGTGTACTGGTTCCTGGAGGAGGAGAGCGGTCGGGAGATCGTCGGCCTGAAGCTGGGCAATCTCGGTTTCTGGCTCTTGACGGCGGCGGTGGCCGTGGTGGTGGCGGTGTATCTGCTGGTGCAGACAGGTCCCGGAGACGATTTCACTCGTTGGTTCATCAACGAAGGGCGGGAGTACATCGAGGCGCCGCGCTGGGCCGACATCGGCATCGTGGTGGTGATGGGGATCTTCTTCTACAACGTCGCCGCCACCTTCATGCGAGGCAGGTGGTCCGGCATCGCCGGGGTGCTGACCCTGGATCTGGTGGCCCTGGCCGGGCTGTACCTGGCAGGGATGTTCTACGTCACCAACATCAGCATCGACCAGTACTGGTGGTGGTGGGTGGTGCACCTGTGGGTGGAGGCCACCTGGGAGGTGCTGGTGGGCTGCATCATGGCTTGGGCCCTGATGCACCTTCTGGGGGTGCGGCGCAAGATCGTCGAGACTTGGCTCTACATCGAGGTGGCGCTGATGTTCGGCTCCGGCATCCTGGGTTTGGGACATCACTATTTCTGGACCGGCGCGCCGGAATACTGGCTCGCCATCGGCGGTTTCTTCTCCGCCCTGGAGCCGATTCCCCTGGTGGCGATGGTGGTCCATTCCATCTATGACGCCGGGGTCCATCACCTCAGGAACCGCAACCACCCGGCCCTGGCCTGGGTGATCGCCCATGCCTTCGGCAACTTTCTGGGGGCCGGGGTGTGGGGTTTCATGCACACCTTGCCACAGATCAACCTGTTCACCCACGGCACCCAATGGACCCCGTCCCACGGCCATCTGGCTTTCTTCGGCGCTTACGCCACCATCAACATCGCCTTCTTTTATCTCGCGGTGCAGCGCTGGCGCGGCAACGTCTGGATGGGAGCCAACCTGGTAGGCGGCTGGCGCTGGAAATGGGCCCTGGGGCTGCTGAGCCTGGGGGTGATAGGGATGACCGTCGCCCTGTTGATCGGTGGCTACGAGCAGTCCTTCATCGAACGGGCCCAGGGCGGTTCCACCTGGGGTGCTTACTTCGCCGCCCAGACCCATCCCTGGTTCGTGGAGTCGATGGTCTGGCGTATGGTGTTCGGCTGGGTGACGATCGCCGGCTTCGTGCTACTGGTGTGGGATCTTCTGGTCATCGGCAAATACGAGACCCGTCCTGCGGAGGAACTGGAACCGGCGTTGGTGCATGGGTGATCCGACTCTCATCGGTACCATCACCGAAGTCCACGGCCCGGTGGTGGTGATCGACTGCCAGCGCCTGCCGCCGCTGCGCCAGGCGCTGTGCGCTTCTTTGGACCACGAAACCTACGTGTTCGAGGTCCATCAGCATCTCGACGCACGTCGGGTGCGCGCCGTCACCCTGCACCGCACTTCCGGCCTGAGTCGGGGAATGGCGGTATACGACACCGGCGCTCCGCTGCACGTACCGGTCAGCCCCGACTGCCTCGGGCGTCTTCTCAACGTTTTCGGTGAGCCCCTGGACGGCGGAGCGCCCCTTGAGACCGACGCGTACCGCAATGTTCACGTCAGGCCGGCGGCCCTGAGCGAAGCGGTGGGGGTGAGCGGCATCCTCGAAACCGGCATCAAGGTCATCGACCTGCTCTGTCCCTTCGTCCGCGGCGGCAAGACCGGCCTGTTCGGCGGTGCCGGGGTTGGCAAGACGGTGTTGATCATGGAATTCATGCACGCCATCATCTCCCTGTACCAGGGGGTGTCGGTATTCGCCGGGGTGGGGGAGCGTATCCGCGAGGGCCACGAACTGTGGAAGGAGTTGCAAGCCGCCGGGGTGATGGAAAAATCGCTGTTGGTGTTCGGCCAGATGGACGAGTCCCCGGGGGTGCGCTTCCGTGTCGGTCTGACTGCACTGACCTACGCCGAATACCTGCGCGATACCCTGAAGCGTGAGGTGTTGTTCCTGGTGGACAACATCTTTCGCTTCGTCCAGGCCGGCAGCGAGGTCTCCAGCCTGCTGGGCCGGCTGCCGGCCACCGTCGGCTACCAGCCCACCCTGGCCACCGAGGTGGCGGAGATCGAGGAACGCATCATCTCCACCCGCAAAGGGGCGGTGACCTCGGTACAGGCGGTGTACGTCCCCGCCGACGACATGACCGATCCGGCGGTGAGCGCCATCCTCAGCCACCTGGACACCACGGTGATCCTGTCGCGGGCCATCGCCGCCCAGGGGCTGTATCCGGCCGTCGATCCCCTCCGTTCCGGCAGCAAGCTGATGGACCGCCATTTCCTCGGCGATCGCCATTACACCGTGGCCGAGGCGGTGCGCGAGCACCTGGCCCGCTACGCCGAACTCCAGGACGTCATCGCCATGTTGGGACTGGAGGAGCTGTCACCCGTGGACCGCCGCATCGTCCACCGCGCCCGCCGCCTGCAGCGCTACCTGACCCAGCCGTTTCACGTCACCGCCCATTACACCGGCATCGCCGGGGTGTCGGTTCCACTGGAGCAGACCCTCAGGGACTGCGAAGACTTTCTGGCCGGCAAGTACGACGACTTGCCCGAAGAGGCTTGTTACATGAAGGGGGTGATGACGGCATGAGTGCCATCACGCTGCAGTTGCAGGACGCCACCCGTACCGAAACCATCGCAGGGGTGCATTCGTTCCAAGGACGCGACGCCAGCGGCAGCTTCACCCTCTGGCCCGGTCACATTCGCATGATGACAGTGCTGGAATTCGGTTTGGCGCGCTTTCGCACCGACAGTGCCTGGGAGTATCTGGCCTTGCCGGGGGCGGTGTTGTATTTCGTGCGCGATACCCTGTATCTGAGCACCCGACGCTATGTGCACGATCCTGATCCAGAACGTATCGCCGACGTACTGGAACGCCGGCTCCGGGAGGAAGAGGTGCAGCTCATGGAGATCCGCGAAAGCCTGCGCAAGATGGAAGAAGGGATGTTCAAACGGCTGTGGCAGCTGGGCCGCCGCCGTGCCTGAACGGCGCCACAAGTTGGAAAGGTGGCCCGAGATCGTTCGCCGCCAGGTGCGCAATCTGCGCCGAGCCGCCGAGGAGGAACACCGTCTCCTGGCCCAGCTCGCCTACCTGGGAACCGCCGGCTTGGTGTTGGTGTTGCCGGCGGTGGCCGGGGCCTATCTGGGGCGCTGGCTCGACAGCCTGATGCCGGGCTATTCGATCCAGTGGACCCTGAGCCTGATCCTGGTGGGGCTGGCCATCGGCATCGTCAACGTCTGGCTGCTGTTCCGGGGGGGTTGAGTGGAAGGGGAGATCTTCCCGCAGGTCTTATGGCGATTGGGGCCGTTGCAGTTCACCGATACCTTGGTGACCTCGGTGGCCCTGACTTTGGTTCTATGGCTGGCCGGCTGGTGGCTGAGTCGGCATCTGCGGCTGCATCCGGGGCCGTTGCAGACTGCGGTGGAGGCGGCGGTGCTGGCGATGGAGGACGCAGTGCGCGATCTGGTGCCGCGGTATGTGGAACAGGTCGCGCCGTTCATCATGGGGTTGTGGTGGTTCCTGCTGGCGGCCAATCTGATCGGACTGATTCCCGGGCTGCAGTCTCCCACACGCGATCTGTCCATCACCTCGGCCCTGGCGCTGCTGGTGTTCCTATCGGTGCACTGGTTCGGCATCCGCACTCAGGGACTGGGCTATCTGCGCCATTACCTGCAGCCTTTCCCGTTCCTGCTGCCGTTCCATCTGGTGAGTGAGATCACCCGCACCGTGGCTCTGGCGGTACGCCTGTTCGGCAACATGATGAGTCTGGACTTGGTGGCGCTGATCGTGCTGATGCTGGCTGGTTTCCTGGTGCCGGTGCCGGTGTTGATGCTGCACGTGGTGGAGGCGTTGGTGCAGGCTTACATCTTCGGTATGCTGGCACTGGTGTACATCGCCGGCGGCATTCAGGCTCATGAGGCCAAGGCGTTACAGAAAGGAGAATCGCAATGACACACGACATCAGCTGGATCGTCCTCGGCTCCACCGTGGCGGCGGCCCTCGGCATCGGCATCGGCGTCTTGGGGCCGGGGATCGGCATGGGGCGGGCCATCGCCCAGGCCCTCGACGCTCTGGCGCGGCAGCCCGAGGCGGAAAGGATCCTCATGCGCACCCTGTTCATCGGCCTGGCGATGATCGAATCTCTGGCCATCTACTGCCTGGTGATCATCCTCATCATTCTGTTCCGCAACCCGCTGCTGGAATACGTGCTGCAGGGCGGCTGATGGGCATTAACTGGACCACGTTTTTCCTGGAAATCGTCAATTTCCTGGTTCTGGTCTGGCTGTTGAAGCGTTTCCTGTACCGTCCTGTCAAGGCCATGGTGGCGCGCCGCCGCCGGGAGGTCGAGGCCCGTTTGGCCGAGGCCGAAAAACGGCGTCAGGAGGCCGAGGCGCTGAAACGGCGTTACGAGAACCGACTGGCGGACTGGGAGGCGGAGAAGAAGCGGGCCTGGGAACAGTTGCGTCAGGAGCTGGAAGCCGAGCGCCGGCGTCGGCTGCAGGCGTTGGAGCAGGAGTTGGACGAACAGCGGCGCAAGGCCGAGGCGGTCTGGGAGCAGGAAAAGCGCGAATGGCGCCGCCATGCCGAGGAACAGGCACTGCAGTTGGGGGCCGCCTTCGCGGCCCGTCTTCTGGAACGCCTGGCCGACGAACATCTGCACCACCGTCTGGTGGCCTTGTTGCTGGAGGATCTGGAGAAGCTGCCAGCGGAGGAACAGGCCCGCATCCGCAGTGCCGCTTCCGTAACTGAGCCTATCCAGGGGGTGAGCGCCTGGCCGTTGACCGATGCCGAGATCCAAAAGCTCAATCAGGTCCTTTCCTGGATTTTGCAGTCCCAGACCGAAATGGGTTTCAGTGTTGATCCCGATCTGATCGCCGGGGTGCGGATCGATGTGGGTGCTTACGTGATCCGCGCCAATCTGCACGACGAACTGGGGTTCTTCGGCCATGGCCACGGCTGAGCGCCCGTTGCTGCAAGCGCTGCGGCAGCGCCTACAGGATTATCGTTTCCAGCCCCGGATCCAGGAACAGGGGCGGGTCTTGTCGGTGGGGGACGGCATCGCCTGGATCGAAGGGCTGCCGTCGGCGGCGATGGACGACCTGCTGGACTTCGAGGATGGCAGCATCGGGGTGGTGTTCGCCCTCGGGGAGCGCCATCTGGGGGCGATCCTGCTGGAGGCGACCGACACGCTGACCGCCGGGACCGTGGTCCACCGCAGCGGCCGCCTCCTCAGCATTCCAGTGGGGGATGCCCTTATCGGGCGGGTGGTCGACCCCCTGGGCAAGCCCCTGGACGGTGGTGAGGCGCCTGCCTGCACCCAGCGCTTCCCCCTGGACGGACCTTCGCCGCCGATCATCGAGCGCGACTTCGTGCAGACGCCACTCTATACCGGCTGCAAGATCGTCGATTGCCTGATCCCCATCGGCCGCGGCCAGCGCCAGCTCATCATCGGCGACGAGGGCACCGGGCGTAGTTCCCTGGCGATCGATGCCGTGATCCATCAACGGGGGCAGAACGTCCTGTGCGTCTATGTGCTCGTCGGCCAGAAGCGTTCGGCGGTGGTGTCCACCATCGACACGCTGCGCCGGTACGGCGCCATGGACTACACCACGGTGGTGGTGGGGGAGGCTTTCGCTCTGCCAGGGCTGAAATATCTGGCTCCCATGGCCGGCTGCGCCATTGCTGAATGCTGGATGCGCCGTGGCCGCGACACCCTCGTGGTCTACGACGATCTCAGCACCCACGCCTATACCTACCGGGAGCTGTCGCTGCTGCTGCGCCGCCCCCCGGGGCGAGAAGCCTATCCCGGGGACATCTTCTATCTGCATTCGCGGCTGCTGGAGCGCTCCACCCGCCTGGCGGCCGACCACGGTGGCGGCAGTATGACCTGCCTGCCCATCGTCGAGACTCAGCAGGGGGATATCGCCGCCTACATTCCCACCAATCTGATCTCCATCACCGACGGCCAGATTTATCTCGACCCCCATCTTGCGGCCTCCGGCTTCCGTCCCGCCATCGACATCGGCCGTTCGGTGTCGCGCATCGGTGGCAAGGCCCAGCATCCTCGCATCAAGGAGGAAGCCGGGCGGATGAAGCTGGATTATCTCCAGTTTCTGGAACTGGAGGTGTTCACCCGTTTCGGTGCCAAGCTGGAGGAAAGCATGGCCTGGAAACTCCGCCGCGGGCGGATTCTGCGCGAGATTCTCAAGCAGGACCGTCTTCACCCCTTGCCGATCGAATTCCAGCTTGCCTGGCTGATCGCCTTCAATGAAGGGCTGTTCGACGCTTTGCAGCCCGCCGATATACCGGACAGGCTGGCGCGGCTGGAAACCCGGGTGCGTGAATCCGGGTTGGGACTGGACGATTCCCGCGAGGTGTGGCTGGCCCATCTCAAACGGTGGCTGGCATGAGCAAACGCCGTGATGTGGAAACCCATCTCCACGTCTTGGAGGAGATCCGCGGCATCTGCGCGGCGATGAAGAACCTCTCCTACATGGAGACCCGCAAGCTGGCTCGTTTCATCGATGCCCAGAATCAGGCGGTGGCCACCGTGGAACGGGCGGCGGCCGATTTCTTCCACGGTTATCCGGAGCTGCAGCCACGGCCGGCGGGAGAAGCGGTGCTGTTGTTGCTGCTCGGCTCGGAACGCGGCTTTTGCGGCGATTACAACGAACAGTTGCTGGCGCTGCTGGAAGCCTACTGCCGTCGTCTGGGCTGCCGCCCGCGGTTGCTGGTGATCGGTGCCAGACTGGCCGAACGCCTGGAGGCCGATCCCCGGGTCGCGGCGGTGCTGCCGGGCGCCGAGATTGCCGAGGAAGTGCCACGGATTCTGCAGCAGGTGGTCACCACCCTGGACGAGCTGGAGGGCAGGTTCGGGCCGGTGCAAGTCAGCGCCCTTTACATCCTGGGCCACGAATGGAAGACCACCGCGCTGCTGCCACCGTTCCAGAACCTGCCGCCGCCCCCGCCGCAGATTCAGGGTCCGCCGTTTCTGTACCTGGCACCCGAGGAATTCGTCACCGCCCTGACCGACCAGTATCTCTTCGCCGTCCTCCATGCGCTGTTCTACAGTGCCCTTTTGACCGAGCATCAGCGCCGTATTCAGCACCTGGAGGGCGCCTTGCGGCGCCTCGACGATCAGCACGAGCAGCTGAAGGTCCGCCTGGGTCGCCTGCGTCAGGAGGAGATTACCGAAGAGATCGAGCAGATCCTCCTCAGCGTCCAAGCGGTGGCGGCCGAGCTGGAGAATGTCTAAGCTACATCAACGCGGCGAAGGGCAGCACTTCGACCCATTCACCGGGTCGCACCGGGCCGCGGTCGTGTTCCAGGACGATGAAGCAATCGGCGCAGCTCATGGAGCTGAGGATACCGGATCCCTGCCTGCCGGTAGTCCGCACCTGCCACCGGCCTTGCGAGTCGCGTTCCAGGATGCCGCGCTGGAATTCGGTCCGCCCCGGTTTCTTATGCAGCCGCTCTCTCACCCTGGCCGGGAAGGTGGGGATCATCGGTATCTCCCGGGCCCCGGCCCGTTTGAACAGGGCCGGCAGGACGAAGCGGTAGAAGGTCACCAGCACCGCTACCGGATTGCCCGGCAGGCCGAAGAAAAGGCAGTCGCCGATATGGCCGAAGGCCAAGGGGCGGCCGGGTTTGATCGCCACCTTCCAGAATTCGATGCCGCCGAGGCGCGCCAGCACGCTTTTGGTGTAATCGGCGCTACCTACGGAGACGCCGCCGGAAGCGATGATCACATCGCACTTATCGGCCAGGGTGCGGAAACGGCGTTCGAGGCGGGCTTCCTCATCCGGGACGATGCCGCCGTCGAGCAGCTCGACGCCGAGCCGTGCCTGCAGGGCGCCGCGCAGGGAGAAGCGGTTGCTGTCGTAGAGCTTGCCGGGCGCGTGGGGAGCGCCCTGGGGCAGGATCTCGTCGCCGGTGGAAACCAGCGCCACCCGCAACCGCCGTTTGACGGTCACTTCCAGCCGCCCCAGGGAGGCGATCAGGCCCAGATCCGGCGGCAGCAGATAGCGGCCCGCTTCCAGCACCGTCTCGCCGCGGCGGAGGTCCTCGCCCGCTAGGCGCACGTTCTCCCCCGGCTTGTGTCCCGGGGGGATGACCAGGTATCCTGCCATCTCTGTCACCTGTTCCTGCATCAGCACGGTATCGGCGCCAGCAGGCAAAGGGGCGCCGGTCATGATGCGGACGGCCTGGCCCGGCGCGAGCGGATGCGGCCAGGGGTGGCCGGCCAGGGCAGTGCCGACGATCGGCAAACGGCTGTTTTCCTCGTCCGGCAGGTCCGCGCCCCGCAAAGCGAATCCGTCCACCGCCGCGTTGGTATGGGCGGGCACGTCGAGGGGGGCGGTCACCGCGGTGGCGAGAATGCGGTGCAGGCCGTGGTGGAGGGGGATGCACGCCTCTCCGGCGATGGCGGTCGTCGCCTCCAAGATGCGCTGGCCGGCGGCCTCGACAGTCAGGGCGCCGGCAGCAGGGGAATCGACGCAGTTGGGCTGGGGGATGGAATGGGTCATGGTCAGGTATCGACAAGGGGAATTTGAGTGTCAGAAAATTTTACACTTGGGGCGGTCCGGCAGGAAAAAACCGGGTGAAAATCGTCGTTCCATAAGGCATGGCAGGGTTTTTGCTAAAAATTTCGAACGATGAACCGAGGAACTGATTCAATGCCGGCTCCCCCGCGCTCGTCCCGGCGGCGCAACCACAACGGCTATCACGGCCGTCGTTTCCGCGCGCGTACGGTCTATATCCTGATCACGGCGTGGCTGTTGACCTTTCTACTGCTGTTGGGAGTGTCTATCAAACTCAGCATGACGGCCAAGGAACTTTATCAGACCACGGTGCTGCAGCGAAAGCAGGCCCAGGAACTGGCACTGCTACATCCTCAGGTGACCGCGCTGCAACAACAGCTGGATGCGTTGGTCCGGGGCCGTCTGCCGGGGCTTCATCCGCTGGAGTTCGACAAGATCATCCCGATAGACAAGGATTACGTGCGCAACATCCTCTTCACCCAGACCGGCAAGCCCGGTGACTACCGTTACGAGTACAAGCTGACCCTGAAGAACAGCGGCCTGACCGCCGTGCATCCCATCGTCCGGATCATTTTCTTCGACCGCAGCGGCATTCAGGTGGCGAGCTCGACGATCGGCGTCGACGAGACCGGCCTGCCGACTCTGGACGTCCTCGAGCGTGGCGAGGTGCGCTCCTACAACCAGGCGGTGCCTTCCCTGACGGGCAAGGAGGCGAAGTATTTCCGCGTGGAAGTGGACCTGCCGGACTATCAACGCCCTGCGGAGGATTGAGGCAGGGCGGTGATCGTGGGTGCCGGGCGGCCGATGTGGTACCCCTGGGCGTAGTCCACGCCGATTTCCCGCAGATATTCGAGAATCGCCTCGTTTTCGACGAATTCGGCGACTGTCTTTTTCCCCAGGCGTTTGGCGATGTCGGCCAAGGCGCTGACCAGGGTCTGGTCCTCCAGGTTGTTCTCTAGGTTCTTGACGAAGGAGCCGTCTATCTTGACGTAGTCCACCGGCAGGTGCATGAGATAGTAGAAGGAGGAAAAGCCGACGCCGAAATCGTCCAGGGCGAAGTGGCAGCCCAGGTCTTTGATCTTTTTGATCAGACGCTGGGCGGAAGCGAAGTTGGAAACCGCCGCGGTTTCGGTGATCTCGAAAATCAGGCGGTTGGCATCGACCCCGTTGGCGCTCAGGCATTCCTGGAGATGGCTTTGCAGAGCTTCGTCGGCCATGGAGTGACCGGAAAGATTGACGCTCAGGGTCAAAGGATTTCCCTCGGCCAGCAAGCGCCGGTGCACGTCCAGGGCCATGTCCACCACCATGCGGTCGAGCCGCTGGATCAGCCCGAGTTGCTCCGCCATGGGAATGAACAAGCCCGGCGCCAGCACCTGTCCATCGGGGTCAATCATGCGCAGCAGCGTTTCATAGTGGGAGACCGTACCCCGGCGGATGTCGAGAATGGGCTGAAAATAGAGCACGAAGCGGTCTTCCTCGAGCGCCTGCTCGATCTGATCCTTCCAATAGAGCTGCTGCTGGATGCGCTTGTGGAATTCGGTATCTGGCGTATAGACGTGGATCCGGCTGCGTCCCGCCTCTTTGGCCTGGTACATGGCCAGGTCGGCGTTGGCGAGCAGGTCCTGGAGGGTCCGGCCGTGTTCCGGAAACAGAGCGATGCCGATGCTGACGGTCACCTTGAAAGGCTGGCCGTTGATCTGGCAGTCAACCGCCTGGAGAGCGCTGAAGACCTTTTCGGCGATGTGTACCGCGGTGTCCCGGTTGCTGTCGTAGACCACCAGGGCGAATTCGTCGCCGCCCAGGCGGGCCAGGATGTCCTCGCTGCGGGTGACCTCCCGCAGCTTGTTGGCGATGATCTGCAGCAATGCGTCGCCGGTCTTGTGGCCGCAAGTGTCGTTGACATATTTGAACTGATCGAGATCGAAGTAGAGCAGTGCGAACGGCTTTCTTTCCAAGGTAGCACGGTCGAGCAGTGCCGCCAGC
The DNA here is from genome assembly GCF_030294985.1 of Methylomarinovum tepidoasis. NCBI lineage: Bacteria > Pseudomonadati > Pseudomonadota > Gammaproteobacteria > Methylococcales > Methylothermaceae > Methylomarinovum > Methylomarinovum tepidoasis. Next base: position 2,008,709 of record NZ_AP024718.1, on the reverse strand, counting down.
TTGCTCTGGAACGCCCGGCGGTTGTTGAGATGGGTCAATGGGTCGTGATCGGCGAGCCAGGAGAGGCGGCGTTCAGCGTTTTTGCGCTCGGTGATGTCCAGACCGATGGAGAGGATGAGCGGCGTTTCGCTGCCTGAATCTCCCAGACGGGTGTGGAACCAGGTGATGTGATGGGTCTGTTCCTGCCGGGGCAACTGGGTGTCGAAGTGGGCACGTGCGATTTCTCCTTTCCGCAGCTGTGCCAGCAGGGGAAGGTACTGGAGGCGTTCGTACTCCTGACGCAGGAACAGCCGGTCGAAAGAGGCCGCCTGGAGCCGGCATCCTGCCAGAAACCGCCTGGCGAACCGGTTAACGGTGATGATACTGCCGTTTTGGTCCTGGGTAAGAATGATGAGGGGGGCGGTGTCGAGCAGCCCCTGAACGAAGTTGCGTTCCTGTTGCAGGGTGCGGGTTTGCTGGACCAGCGACCGGGTCCGCTCGTCCACCTGTTGCTGGAGTGATGCGAGCCGGGCCGAAGCTTGGAGGATATTGGCCTCGAGGATGGCGATCTCGTCCCGGTGGGGGAGATCGTTTTGCGTCAGCTGTCGTTGAATTTCTTCGTGGCGGCCTTCGGCCAGCAGAGGAAGGGTCGCAGTGGCCTTTTCCAGCCGGGCCAGGGGGCGGCGCAGGAGCAGGCTCACGATCGTGATGCCGGCCAGCAGGCTCAATACGGTGCCGAGCAGATAGTTGGTCAGACTCCTTCGCTGTGCCGACAAGGTCTCGGTGATGTCGTCGAGGATAAGAAACGCAAGTTGCCGGCCGGTGTCGGGGTGGACGAGGTGCAGTGCCAGGGTGGCGTTTTCCAGATCGACAAGGGTTTCCTCCTCCGCTGTTTTCTGCAAGGTGTCGAGGGGCAGGCGCTGCAGGCGGGCCATGTTGCGGTCCGGTTGGGTGACGGCCACGATACGGGGGGGCGCATCGCTGTGCTGTTCCAGGATGGCGATGTGGGAGCGGGTCAGGCGGTGGAAATCGAGGATCAGATTCGCCAGACTTCTGCCGATGACCAGGACCCGGGTGGTCTCGTCCGGGCCGATGATCGGCACTGCGGCGTACTGCAGACAGGTCCGGGCGCAGTGGAAGAATAACTGGGGACGTTCGCTCGCAAGCACCGGCTCGATTTCCTCCAAGGGATAGGGTGGTTCGTGTTTCGTTCCCCAGGCTCGGAGGAGACAGCCCTCGGAATCGAAGTAATGCACGGCCTCGATTCCCCAGGTCAGCTGATAGGTGGTCCAGTAGTTGTCGATAGTGTCGGCGATGGTGTCGGTGGCAGCCGGACGGTTCTCCGCCACCAGGGCGATGCTCTCTGCGATCTGTTGCAGCAACTGGTACGATTGCTCCGTGAGATGATCCAGGATGAGCCGGTGCTGGTGCAGCGCTTCCTGGCGCTGGAGGCGGAACTGCTGTTGCAGCGAGTAGATGGCGAAGCCGGAAAACAGCCCGTGGATCAGAAACAATACCGCCGCAGTGGTCAGGGCGATGCGCCATTTCAGGCTGGTGAACGGCGAATTCTGATGGCAGTCGTTCATGGGCAGGCTCAAAACCGGAAGGAAACCAGCCCCATCACCAGGTGCCAGTGGCGTTGGGTGTCGGGCGGTTGCGGATTGTCCTGGAATGGCAGCCAGGCGGTGCCATTGACGTAGTGGTACTCGGCGGCAACCATCCAGTGAGGCGTGATGTCCCAGCGGAGGCCGCCGGTCCAGTCCTTGGCGAAAGCGGCGTGGCGCGGACGCAGCGGTTCGAGGCCCAGATCGCTGCCATCGTGGTCCGAGCGGTTCAGATAGAAGACATCGTAGCGGCCCAGGATCTGAACGTTGGGCAGAATGTGATAGCGGCCCTGCACGTACCAGCCTGCGGAGGTGAAATCGTGGTCGAAGCCTGGGCCGAAATGACGGACTTGCTGGAACTGGAACATATATTCTCCGGTCAGGGACCAGCGTTCGCCGTTGAGCTGGAGTGAGAACAGCAGTGGCCGGGAGTGGAGCCGCCCGGTTTTGAAAGGGGTGTTTGCCAGGAAAAGTGCGACCGGATCGTCGGGCAGGGCACTGCGGTATTCCAGCTCGACATCGGCGTGGCTGACGGCAAGAATGAGTTGGCCGGTGTTGTATTCGTAACGCAGCTGGCCCAGAAACAGCGGCCGGTTGGCAGAGATGTCGCCGGGGGGATTGAAACCGAAGATATTGGCTTCGACCTCTTTGAATTCGTCCCGGTAAAGGCCGGTGTTGAAGCGGAAGCTGAATTCGTGGCTTCCCCACGTATAATCGACTTCCAGCTGCCCGCCGTCCGATGACAGATACAGACTGCGGGAACGGTCGAGGTAGACGCTCTGGGGCAGGAGGATGGAAGGGCGGGTGAAGGCGACGTCACGGGTTTCGTTGTAGAGCCCGAAAGGGTTTTTGACGCGCCCGCCCCGCAGGATCAGGCGCAGCCGGGTGTCGGTGTAAGGTCTGAGCTCGAGGAAGCCGTAATCGAGCTGGACCTGGTTTTCCACCTTGCCGGCATGGCGGTAGATGCCTTGGGCGGCGACGCTCATCCACGGCATTGGATCGAGGCGGAGGTTCAGTCCGATCTCGGTGAAGTTCGGGCTGCCGTTTTCACTGTGGCCGTAAAGATTGTTCGCCGAAGTCCAGGTGTACCCTTGGGAGGCAAAACCGTGAAGGTTGATCCGTTCCTGCCAATCGTCCCATTCCAGCGCCTCGGCCGGCAACAGTCCCAGTGTCCAGATGATGGCCAGCCACAAAATTTCCCTGGCGGGATCGCGACCAATAAAGAAAAAGCCGCCCATGTCGTTATCTTGTTGCAGTTTGTTTTATTGTAGAAGTTTTCGGAACAGGAACGATGCGCTCAGAACCACACTTTCGACTTTTTACCACCGATGGACTGGCCAGAAGAGGCGTCTTGCGCCTGGCGCGCGGGGAAGTGCAAACACCCGCGTTCATGCCCGTCGGGACTTACGGCACGGTCAAGGCGATGACGCCGGGGGAGGTGGCGGCGAGCGGGGCCCAGATCCTCCTCGGCAATACCTTCCATCTCATGTTGCGTCCCGGGGTGGAGGTCATCCGCGCCCACGGCGGTCTACACGATTTCATGCATTGGCTTGGCCCCATCCTCACCGATTCCGGCGGTTTCCAGGTCTTCAGCCTCGGCAGGCTGCGCAAGATCACCGAGGCCGGCGTCCATTTCCGTTCCCCGATCAACGGCGATGCGATCTTCATGGGTCCGGAGGAGTCGATGGCGGTGCAACGGGCGCTGGGTTCCGATATCGTGATGATTTTCGACGAGTGTACCCCGTATCCGGCGACATTTGAACAGGCGCGCGCGTCCATGGAACTGTCGCTGCGCTGGGCCGAGCGCAGCAAACAGGCCCATGGCGACAATCCGGCCTGGCTGTTCGGCATCGTTCAGGGCGGGATGTACGAGGAACTGCGCCAGCGCTCCCTCGAGGGGCTCAAAGCGCTGGGTTTCGACGGTTACGCCATCGGCGGCCTGTCGGTCGGGGAACCGAAGGAAGACCGCTACCGGATCCTCGATTTCCTGGCCCCGCGTCTGCCGGCCGACCGCCCCCGCTACCTGATGGGGGTGGGCAAGCCCGAGGATATCGTCGAAAGCGTGCGCCGCGGCATCGACATGTTCGACTGCGTGCTGCCGACCCGAAATGCCAGGAACGGCCATCTGTTCACCCGCTTCGGCGTGGTCAGGATCAGAAACGCTCGTTACCGCAAGGACACCGCCCCCCTGGACGAAGGCTGCGGCTGTTACACTTGCCGTCATTACAGTCGTGCCTATCTGCATCATCTCGACCGCTGCGGGGAAATCCTCGGCGCCCGCCTCAATACGATTCACAACCTGCATTACTACCAGGAATTGATGGCCGGACTTCGGGCTGCGATCGAAGCCGGGTCGCTGGAGGCTTTCGTCGCCGACTTCTATCGTCAACGCGGTAAAATCGCCGGGGTTGTGGCATAATGGCGAGCTTCGCGAGTCTGGCCGAGTCAACCAATTCAGGATCAACCAATGCTTATGGGACTGTTCATTTCCGATGCCTTCGCCCAGGCGGCGCCCCAGGCTCAGGAGCCGGGCATGGCCGGCCTGTTGCTGCCGCTGGCGATCTTCGCCTTTTTCTACTTTCTGTTCATCTTTCCCCAGCAGCGCCGCGCCAAGGAACACAAGAAGATGGTCCAGTCCATCGGCAAGGGCACCGAAGTGGTGACCAACGGCGGCATCCTCGGGCGGGTCGTGGACCTGGACGAAAACTTCGTCGTCCTCGAGGTGGGTGACGGGATTCACATCCAGATCCAGCGCAACGCCATCGCCAGCGTGCTGCCCAAAGGCACCTTCAAGGCGGTGAGGAAAAAGATCGCCAAAGCGGAAAAAACCTCGTAAGCCGAAAAGGGACTGTCATGCAAAACCGCTTCCCGCTCTGGAAGAACGTTCTTATCGTTCTGGTCTTGTTGATCGGCCTCATCTATGCCCTGCCGAACCTTTTCGGTGAGGATCCGGCGGTGCAGATTTCCCCGCAGCGGGGCGCGGCCGTGGATGAAAGCCTGGTGGTCCGGGTCGGAAAGATTCTGCGGGAGGCGCAAATTCCACTCAAAACCATCGAGCGCCAGGAAGGCCGGCTGCTGATCCGTTTCCCAAACACGGACGCCCAGCTCAAGGCCGCGGACCTGTTGCGCGAGCGGCTTGGTGACGATTACGTGGTCGCCCTCAATCTGGCCCCCTCGACCCCCGGCTGGCTCCAGGCCCTCGGGGCCAAGCCCATGTACCTGGGGCTGGATTTGCGCGGCGGGGTGCATTTCCTCCTGGAAGTGGACATGGATGCGGCCATCGACCAGGCCCTGGAGCGCTACCAGAGCGACATCCGTGCCACCCTGCGGGAGAACAAGATCCGCTATCTGGGCGTGCGGCGCGAGGGGCGGGCTGTCGCCCTCAAGTTCCGCTCCCGCGAGGATCTGGACCGGGCGCAAGCGGTGCTGGAAAAGAATTTCCGTCAGCTGGTGATCAAGCCCGACGCAGAAGCATTGCAATTGACGGCGCAACTCTCCCAGGCGGAAGAGAAGGAAATCCGTCAGTTCGCCCTCAAGCAGAATCTGACCACCCTGCGCAACCGCGTCAACGAACTGGGCGTCGCCGAGCCGGTGATTCAGCAGCAGGGCGAGAATCGCATCGTGGTCCAGCTGCCGGGGGTGCAGGACACCACCCGGGCCAAGGAGATCCTCGGTGCCACCGCGACCCTGGAATTCCGCCTGGTGGATACCGAGCACGACGTGGAGGCGGCCCTCCAGGGGCATCCGCCCATCGGCGCCAAACTGTACCGGACCCGTGACGGCCGGCCGGTGTTGCTCAAGCGCCAGGTGATCGTCACCGGGGATCAGATCGTCGACGCCTCCTCCGGTTTCGACCAGCAGTCGGGGACGCCGGCGGTGTTCGTGACCCTCGACAGCGTCGGCGCCAAGCGCATGGCCAAGGTGACGCGGGAGAACATCGGCAAGCCGATGGCGGTGGTGTTCATCGAGAACCGGGTCGAGACCAAAAAGGTCGACGGCAAGACCGTCAAGGTACGCAAGCGGGTCGAGGAGGTGATCAATATCGCCACCATCCGCGGCCGCTTCAGCAAGCGTTTCCAGATCACCGGGCTCGACAGCACCGAGGAAGCCCGCAATCTGGCCCTGCTGCTGCGCGCCGGCGCGCTGGCGGCGCCGATCGACATCGTCGAGGAGCGCACCGTGGGGCCGAGCCTGGGCAAGGACAACATCGAGCGCGGCTTCCTGTCGGTGATCGTCGGCTTCACCCTGGTGCTGGCGTTCATGGCCTGGTACTACAAGCTGTTCGGGCTGGTGGCCGATGTGGCCCTGTTCTTCAATCTGGTGCTGCTGATCGCCATCCTGTCGTTACTGCAGGCGACCCTGACCATGCCTGGGATCACCGGGATCGTCCTGACGGTAGGGATGGCGGTGGACGCCAACGTCCTCATCTTCGAGCGCATCAAGGAGGAACTGCGAGGCGGCAACAGTCCCCAGGCGAGCATCTATTCCGGTTACGAAAAGGCTTTCGCCACCATTTTCGACGCCAACATCACCACCCTGATCGCCGCCCTGGTGCTGTTCAGCTTCGGTACCGGGCCGATCAAGGGGTTCGCCGTGACCCTGTCCATCGGCATCATGACCTCCATGTTCACCGCCATTCTGGTGACCCGGATGCTCATCAACTGGATCTACGGCGGTCGCCGCGTGGCGAAGCTCGCCATCTGAGGAAGACGACATGGCTGCACATCTTTCCGAGCGCAATTTCGATTTCATGGGCAAACGCCGCATCGCGCTGACCTTGTCCACCTTGCTGATCCTGATCTCCCTGGGATCGCTGATCTTTCAGGGATTGAAGCTGGGGCTGGATTTTACCGGCGGCACCCTGGTGGAAGTGGGCTACGACAGGCCGGTGGATCTGGCCAAGGTCCGTCACCTGTTGGCCGGGCATGGCTTCGAGGAGGCGGCGGTGCAGCACTTCGGCAGCTCCCGGGAGATCCTCATCCGGCTGCCGGCGACGCCGGATCTGAGCAGCGCCGATCTCAGCAACCGGATTATGGAGGTGCTCAGGTCCGATCCGGAGGCCAGGCCGCAGCTGCGCCGGGTGGAGTTCGTCGGGCCCCAGGTGGGTGAGGAGCTGACCGAGAAGGGTGGACTGGCGATGCTGTTCGCCCTGTTCGGTATCCTCATCTACGTGGCCTGGCGCTTCGAATACCGTTTCGCCCTGGGCTCGATCATCGCCCTGGTCCACGACGTCGTCATCACCCTGGGATTCTTTTCGATCACCCGGCTTGAGTTCGACCTGACGGTGCTGGCGGCGATTCTGGCGGTGATCGGTTACTCCCTCAACGACACCATCGTGGTGTTCGACCGCATCCGCGAGAACTTCCGCCGGCTGCGTCGCGGCACGCCGGAGGAGATCATCAACGTCTCCATCAATCAGACCTTGAGCCGCACCCTCATCACCTCGCTGACCACCTTGTTGGTATTGATCGCATTGCTGGTGCTCGGCGGGGAGATCATCCGTAATTTCGCCATCGCCCTGACCCTTGGCGTGGTGGTGGGGACCTATTCCTCCATCTACGTGGCCAGTGCCTCCCTGCTGCTGCTCAAGGTCCAGCGGGAGGATCTGCTGCTGCCGGAGAAGCCGGAATCCGACGCGGATTTACTTTAATTTGTTGATAAGGAGAGGAGGCCGGCCGTTCGTCCGCAGGGCGTACCCGGCCTGGAAGGCCGGGTATCGAGCGTCCAGGGATGAATTTACAGCGTCCCGGAGGACGAACGGCCGGCCTCCTGCCGACAGCGTTCAGCACAGGTCGTCGGTGACGTAAGGTTCGATGGTCTGGCAGATGATTTGCTGCAGTTTGGGGGTACCGGCGACGATGTTGCCGGTTTCCATGTAGCGGTCGCCGCCGCTGAAGTCGCTGACGATGCCGCCGGCTTCCTGGATCAGCAGCACGCCGGCGGCCATGTCCCACGGCTGCAGGCCGATCTCCCAGAAACCGTCCAGGCGCCCGCTTGCCACGTAGGCCAGATCCAGGGAGGCGGCGCCGGCGCGGCGGATGCCGGCGCTGTCCTTGAACAGGGCCCGGAACATCTGCAGATAGGCGTCCAGATGCTGTTGCTGCTTGAAGGGGAACCCGGTGCCCAGCAGCGATCCCAGCAGGCTGGTCTGGCGTGACACCCGAATGCGGCGGTTGTTGAGGGCCGCCCCGCGGCCACGGCTGGCGGTGAACATCTCCTGGCGCAGCGGATCGTAAACCACCGCCTGCTCGATACAGCCGGCGTGTCGCAGGGCGATGGAGACGGCGAACTGGGGAAAGCCGTGCAGGAAATTGGTGGTGCCGTCCAGGGGATCGATGATCCACAGGTACTCGTCTTCCCGGGCGGTCCGTTTCCCTTGTCTTCCCCCTTCTTCGCCGAGGAACTGGTGGTGGGGGTAGGCTTTCTTGAGGATGCGGATGATCTCGCGCTCGGCGCTTCGGTCCACTTCGCTGACGAAATCGTTGCGTCCCTTGACATCCACGTCCAGACGGTCGATGTCGTCGAGGGCGCGCACGATCAGATCCCCCGCGCGGCGGGCGGCGCGGGTGGCGATGTTGAGCATCGGGTGCATGGTCGTCCGTCCGTTGGTGAAAAGCGCTTAGTATACCGTTTTTCTGGTAAAATCCGTCGGCTGTTTCTCAAGCGGTTCGGCACCTATCACTTCTATCAGAGGGGGCTGGGAAGGGTCTGTCAGCGGCCAGGGAAGGCCGCTCCGGGCCTAAATTTACGGATGAATTTTGGTCCGGCAGACCCTTCCCAGCTCCCGGAAGTGAAAATTGACAAGTGGTAAGCTCAAGCGGTTGGAGATCGTGCCCCAGATTCGTATCGTACTGGTGGAGACCAGCCATCCCGGCAACATCGGCGCCGCCGCGCGGGCGATGAAGAACATGGGGCTTTACGAACTGGCGCTGGTGGCGCCGAAATGTTTTCCCCATCACGAGGCGACGGCGCGGGCCGCCGGCGCGGACGATGTCCTGGCCCAGGCCCGCTGTCACGCTTCCCTGGCCGAGGCGGTGGCCGATTGCCAGCTGGTGATCGGCACCAGCGCCCGGCGGCGGACCATCCAGTGGCCCTTGCTGACACCCCGCCAGTGCGCCGAAAGGGTGACGGCGGAACCGCCGGGGCACCGGGTCGCCCTCGTCTTCGGTCGCGAGCGTTCGGGCCTGACCAACGAAGAGCTGGATCTGTGCCAGTTCGGCCTCCACATTCCCTGCAATCCGGACTATTCCTCCCTCAACTTGGCCGCGGCGGTCCAGGTGGTCGCCTACGAGCTGTTTCTGGCCGGGAAGGCGATGCCTTCCGAGCCCAGAGAAGAGCGCCTAGCCACCCATGCCGAGCTGGAATCCTTCTACCGTCATCTGGCGCAGGCGCTAAACGATATCGGCTTTCTCCATTCCAGCAAGCAGGCCCCATCCATCATGCGCCGGCTGCGGCGCCTGTTCGGACGCGCCCGGCTGGAAAAGCGGGAGGTGGACATGCTGCGTGGTATCCTCAGCTGCGCCCAACGGCAAGCCTACAAGGAGGCGGAGTAAATTGAAATGTCTCTTCCCCTCCCGGATCTGGCGCAGGCTGCGCGAGGATGTCGCCTGTGTGTTCGAGCGCGATCCGGCCGCCCGCAGCGTCTGGGAGGTGGTGACTGCCTATCCCGGTGTGCACGCGGTCTGGTTCCATCGCCTCAGTCATTGTCTGTGGCGGCGAGAATGGTACTGGCTGGCGCGTTTCCTTTCCCACGTGGCCCGTTTTTTGACCGGTATCGAAATCCATCCGGGCGCTGAAATCGGACGCCGTTTCTTCATCGATCACGGCATGGGGGTGGTGATCGGGGAAACCGCCGTCATCGGCGACGACTGCACCCTGTATCACGGCGTGACGCTGGGTGGCACCAGCTGGCAGAAAGGCAAGCGTCACCCCACCTTGGGCAACGGTGTGGTGGTGGGGGCCGGGGCCAAGATCCTCGGGCCGATCCACGTCGGCGACAATGCCCGCATCGGTTCCAATTCCGTAGTGCTCAAGGACGTGCCCGCCGGGGCGACGGTGGTGGGCATTCCCGCCCACGTGGTCACCAAGGCCAGCGCCGAACGCAAGGCCGCCATCGCCCGCCATTTGGGGTTCGACGCCTACGGTCTGTCCCCCGACATGCCGGATCCCGTAGCCTACGCCATCAACCGGATGCTGGAACATATCCAGGCCCTGGACCGGCAGGTGGAGGCGCTGCGCACGACCCTAAAGGAGGCTGGCATCCCCCCCCAGGAAGTGCCACTGCCACCGCTGGAAGCCTGTCGGTTGCGCGACAGTGAAGAGGAGAACACTTAAATTGACTGTTTTACTCGGGATTGCTAAGGTGTTTTTGCATCGAACCCTGACAAAAAACACCGGAGCGGGTTGTGCGACTGACGACCAAGGGGCGGTACGCGGTGACCGCCATGCTGGATTTGGCCTATCACAATGACAAGAAGCTGGTGACCCTCACCGAGATCGCCAAACGCCAGGACATTTCCCTTTCCTATCTGGAACAATTGTTCGCCAAGCTGCGCCGCGCCGGCATGGTCAGCGGCGTACGCGGTCCCGGCGGGGGCTATCGCCTGGCGCGCCCGCCTTCCGAGATCAACGTGGCCGAAATCATCGCCGCGGTGGACGAGAGCGTCGATTCCACCCGGTGCGGCGGCAAGGGCAATTGCCAGAACAATCAGCCCTGTCTGACCCATGAACTGTGGATGGGCCTGAGCCGGCAGATCTACGACTATCTTTCCGGCATTACCCTGGCGGATCTGCTGGCCAAGCACGAGGTTCGCCAGGTGGCCGAGCGTCAGGAAAAGGCGTCGCAGATGGACCGACCCCATGATCTACCTTGACCACAACGCCACCACGCCCATCGATCCCCGGGTGCAGGCGGCGATGCAGCCTTACCTGGAACGCTTCTACGGAAATCCGTCGGCCCTCTACCGCTGGGGGCGGCTGGTCCGGGATGCGGTGGAGCAGGCCCGGGCCCAGGTGGCCGCTTTGGTGGGAGCGAATCCAAACCAGGTGATCTTCACCAGCGGCGGCACCGAGGCCAACAATCTGGCGCTGCAGGGATATTGCCGCGCCCATCCCGAAAGCGCCCTGCTGGTCAGCCCCGTCGAGCATCCTTCGGTGCTGGAGACCGTCGTAGGGCTGGCGCGCCAGGGGGTGGCGTGCGTGCGCCTGGAAGTGGACGGAGAGGGGCGGGTCGTCGCCGATGCCCTGGCGGAGCAGCTCGAACGCCATCCCCACGCCCTGGTTTCGTGCATGCTGGCCAACAACGAAACCGGGGTGATCCAGCCGCTCACGGATCTGGTCACGGCCGCCCGCCGCTATCCGCAGGTCCGTTTCCACACCGATGCGGTGCAGGCGGCCGGACGGCTGGCACTCGATTTCCCCCGGTTGGGCGTTCAGATGCTGAGCCTGTCCTCCCACAAGCTTTACGGGCCCAAAGGCGTGGGGGCGCTGGTGCTCGACCGTTCCCTGACCCTGGAACCTTTGCTCTATGGCGGCGGTCAGGAACAGGGGCTGCGGGGCGGAACCGAGAACGTCATCGGCATCGTCGGCTTCGGCGCCGCCGCCGAACTGGCCCGGACCGAGCGGGAAGCCCGGGAAACCCATCTGCTGAATCTGCGCCGCCGCCTGGAAGCCGGCCTGGCCCGGCTGCCGGGGGTGACGATCTTTGCCGCCCGCGCCAGACGTCTGGCCAATACCGTCCAGTTCGGGGTGGCGGGGATCGACGGGGAGATGCTGGTCATGGCTTTGGACCGGCGCCGGATCGCGGTTTCCAGCGGTTCGGCCTGTGCCAGCGGCGGCGGCGAGCCCAGTCACGTGCTGCTGGCGATGGGGGTCGATGCCGATCTGGCCAAAAGCGCGGTGCGGGTCAGCCTGGGCAAGGACAACACGGAGGCGGATGTAGAGGCGTTTCTCACCGCCCTGCGGCAGGTGCTCGAGGAACTGAAACCGAATTGAGGGAGACACGGAAATGGCCATTCGAGTGACCGAAGCGGCCGCCCGCCGGGTGCGGGCGCAACTGCAGCGCCGCGGCACGGGTGTGGGCCTGCGTCTCGGCGTCAAACCCGCCGGCTGTTCCGGCTATTCCTACGTGATCGACTACGCCGATGCCATCGGCCCGGACGATGTGACCTTCGAGGACCGGGGCATCACCATCGTGGTCGCCCGCGAGCATCTCGACTATCTCGACGGTCTGACGCTGGACTGGCGCCGTGAGGGGCTGAACGAAGCCTTTCGGTTCGACAACCCCCGCGCCAAGGGCACCTGCGGCTGCGGTGAGAGCTTCGCCGTCTAGATCGGGAAATTTTCCCATAGGCTGACGGGGCATCTCCCGGTATCCTTCCCCCGCTTTGACACATCGGGGAGGATTACCGTGAAACTGCGCGTCAGCCTGCTGCTTCTGGCCGCCGCTTCCGCCGCCGTGGCGGAGGAGGCGATCGAACTGGGAACCCTGGAGGTCGTCGGCACCACGCCGCTGGGGCTCGGCGGCGTGCCCCTGGACGACATTCCCGCCAACGTCCAGGTGGCCGGTGCCAAGGATTTCGAGCGCGCTCAGAGTTATTCGCTGGCCGATTACCTGCGTACCCAGCTGGGCAGCGTGGTGGTCAATGACGCCCAGAACAATCCCTTCCAGCCCGACATCCAGTACCGTGGTTTCACCGCCTCTCCTCTGCTCGGGTTGCCCCAGGGGCTGACGGTCTATTTCAACGGCGTCCGTTTCAACGAGCCGTTCGGAGACACGGTCAACTGGGATCTGATTCCCCAGGGGGCGATCGAGCGCATGGAACTGCATCCCGGCTCCGATCCGGTCTACGGGCTCAATACCTTGGGCGGCGCCATCGCCATCCGCAGCAAGACCGGCTTCAGCTTTCCCCATCATCAGATCAAGGTTTACGGTGGTTCCTGGGGGCGCCATTCCGAATCCCTCTCGAGCGGCTGGAACAACGGCAGCGTCGGTTATTTCCTGCATCTGCGTCACTTCGAGGAGGACGGCTGGCGCGATTTTTCCCCCACCCGGGTCAAGCAGGCCTTCGGGGTGCTGAGCTGGCGTGGGCAGCAGGGGCAGCTCAATTTGACCTTGTCGGGCCAGGACAACGATCTGACCGGCAACGGGGCGGTGCCGATCCAACTTTACCGTCAGGACCGGGACGCGATCTTCACCCATCCGGACGATACTGGAACCCGGCTGTTTTTCAGCAATCTCGATGGCAGTTTTTGGCTGAATGACAAGATTCAGCTCACCGGAAACACCTATTATCGGTACAACAAAATCACCACTTTCAATGGCGACGATACCGATTTCGAAGAATGCGAGCCGCCGCTCGATGACCTCATGTGCGACGAGGAAGGCGAGATCGCCGAGGATGTCAACGGGGATCCGATCGAAGCCACGGAAGCGGTCGAGTCAGCGACCGACAATTTCAGCCGTACGCGCCAGAAAGGTTACGGAGTCGCTTTCCAGACCCATTTCCTGTATGACCCGTTCGATATGGACAATCGTCTCATAACCGGTTTCAGTTTCGATCAAGCGCAAATTCGCTTCAATTTCGATACCGAATTGGCGCGGCTGACGGAAGATCGGGGCACGGTTGGCAGCGGAATTCTGGTCGGTGAATCCCGGGTGCGTCTCGATAACGAGGTGACTCATTACGGGGCGTTCTTCATCGAGCAGTTCAGCCCGATCGAAAATCTGACGTTGACCGCCTCCGGCCGTTTCAATTCTTCCCATATTCGTCTGAACGACAACTTCGGCGAAGAACTGAACGGCAAGCACCACTTCAGTCGTTTCAATCCGGCCGGCGGGTTGGTCTACAAACTCCTGCCCAACCTGAACCTCTATGGCCGTTACAGTGAAAGCAATCGGGCGCCGACAGCGGTGGAGCTGACCTGTGCCGATCCGGACGATCCCTGCAGACTGCCCAACGCCTTCCTCGCCGATCCGCCCCTGAAGCAGGTGGTGGCCAAGACCTTCGAGGCAGGTTTCAGGGGTCGTTTCGACCGTCTTCCCCTAGGGGGTGACGTCAGCACCGCCCTGCAGTGGCATGCCGGCTATTTCCATACCATGAATCACGACGACATCCTGTTTATCAGCGCCGGAAACCTGACCAGTGAAGGATATTTCGACAACGTGGGCAAAACCCGGCGGCAGGGTCTGGAAGCCAGCCTGAACGGGATCATCGACAATCCCATGACCGGCATCTGGTTGCAGAAGCTGCGCTACAGCTTCAATTACACCTATCTGGACGCCACCTTCCGTACGCCCTTCACCGCACCCAGTCCCAACAACCCCTCCGCCGATGCCGCCGGTAACATCCATGTCGAGCGCGGCGATCGGATTCCGGGGTTGCCGGAGCACAGCTTCAAGTTCAACCTGGATGTGGACGTGATCCCTCAGTTCACCCTGGGGATGACCGGGATCTACAGCAGCGACCGGTATTTCCGCGGCGACGAGGCCAACCTCAACAAACCGGTGCCGGGCTACTGGGTGTTCAATCTGCGGGCGGAATACCGCGTGCACGAGCACGTCAACCTGTTCCTGCGGGTGGACAACCTGTTCGACAAGCACTATCAGACCTTCGGCCTCTACGGCCAGCCGGACGAGGTGCTGGGCGATGCATTCGACGATCCCCGTTTCGTCGGTCCGGGCGCGCCGCGCGGGATCTGGGGCGGCGTGCGCCTGCAGTTGTAAATTGTTTCTGGCGCAGAAATAAAGTACTACGAATATAGCATCTGGTTTTAAAGTCGAGGGGGTGGCTATAATGAACGCCGAATCGGCAAGGCGGCCAACGGCAAGACACCGCCTGCAGGTTCACTTCAACTGTAGTTCTCCTCCTCTTTGGCGACCGCAAGGTCGCTTTTTTTTGCCCGTTGCAAGGGCTATAATTCCAGCTTCCGTTCGGGGCATAGCGCAGTCTGGTAGCGCGCCTGCTTTGGGAGCAGGATGTCGGGGGTTCGAATCCCTCTGCCCCGACCATTTGCGCCTGTAGCTCAATTGGATAGAGCATCGGCCTTTGAGCGCTGATCCGTTAGGGATCGGCATAGGAGCCTTCATGGGGAAACGGAACCCATGGAGTGGATCGCACTGTATCGGGGAAACCTTAACAGGTCATGCTGATGGCAACCCCGAGGAAACCTTCGGTCGCTTTGGTAAAGTAGGGATATATGGCTCACCACACCAAGGAGAAGGGCGACCTGGGTGTTTTGAAGGCTCAACTAGACCTGTTCGAGCAGGGCTATTTGGTCATGATTCCTTTGACTGAACATGCTCCGTTCGATTTGGTCGCATACAGAGAGGGGAAGTTCCTTAGGGTACAGGTCAAGTACAAGTCGGTTGATCACACTGGTGGGATAACCGTCCATTTCCGGTCTAGCTGGGCAGATAAAGAAGGGACTCATACCCGCTTTGTCGATAAGGATGAGATTGATCTTTATTGTATCTATTGCCCGGATACCGATATGTGCTATTACCTGGATCCCAAGAAATACAATCGCTCTGTTACGTTGAGGGTAGAAGCACCCAAGAACAATCAGTCGCAAAACGTGAAATCAGCGGCTGATTTTCGAAGGGTTCCGTAGAGACTATACGTGCGACACCTGAGACGGTGAAGAGATAGTCCAGACCACAAACCCGCTTGCGGGGCGCCGAAAGGCGTAGTGGTAAGCTAAGCCGAGGGTTGCAGGTTCGAGTCCTGCCAGGCGCGCCATCTTCCTTGTGGGAATCCTTTTTGATGAAGCTAGACCGCCGCTACTGGCCCTGGGTGATCCTGTCGCTCGGGGTCGGCGTGTTTCTGTTGCTCGTGCTCACCCGGCCGCGTCAGGAGGCCCCGCCCGTCCGTCCCCGGATCTGGCAGGTCGAGGCCCTGACCGTCAAACCCCGGACCCTCAGCCCGGTTCTGACCCTCTACGGCAAGGTCGAAAATCCGGCCCTCATGCGGGTGACGGCGCCGGCGGCCAGTCAAGTGAAGTCGTTGCCGGTACACGAAGGCGAGCGGGTGCGCCAGGGCCAACCCCTGGTGCGGCTCGATCCACGGGATTTCGAGCCCCGGGTGCTTCAGGCCCAGGCCGGTGTGGCCGAGCTTGAGGCACAGATGCGTCTGGAGCGCGAGCGCCATGCCAGCGATCTGGCTTCCCTGGCCCACGAGCGCAAACTGCTGGAACTGCTGCGCAATCAGGTCAAGCGTCTGGAGAGGCTCCGTCACCGCAATCTGAGCTCGGCTGCCGCGCTGGATCAGGCCCGCATGGAAGTGGAACGCCAGGCGCTGGCGCTGCAGCAGCGCCAGTTGGCGGTGGATCAGCATGCCGCCCGCATCGCCGAACTGCAGGCCCGCCTCGACAAGGCCCGCGCGGAACTGGCCCAGGCGCGGCTGGCGTTGGAACGCAGCCAGGTCGATGCCCCCTATGAGGGGATCGTGGCCCAGGTGGCGGTGGCGGAAGGTGACATGGTGCAACCCCATCAGCTGCTGCTGAGTCTGTACCCCCTGGCGCAGATGGAGGTACGGGCCAAGGTGCCCGCGCCGTTCCAAAAGGAGATCGCCGACTCCCTGGCGGCCGGCCAGGAAATGGCGGCGTGGGGCGAAAGCCTGGGGCATCGGTTCCGGTTGCGGTTGCGGCGTCTGGCAGGTCAGGCGGAGGCGGGTGGGATCGACGCATTGCTCGAGGTGGTGTCCGATGCCCAGGCATTGCGCCTGAACATGCCGGCGACGGTCCATCTCCAGCGTCCGCCTCAGGATGGGGTGGTGCCGCTTCCCTACGCTGCGCTCTACGGCAACGATCTGATCTACCGGATCGTCGAGGGGGGTCTGCGGGCCGCGCGGGTGATCCCCCTCGGCGACTGGCATAGGAATGGCGATCAGAGCTGGTTGCTGGTGCGGAGCCCTGATCTCAGGGCGGGTGACTTAGTGCTCGTCACCCATCTGCCCGATGCGGCCGATGGCATGGCGGTCACGGTGAAGGCCCGCAGGGAGGTGGATTGATCGGCGCCCACGGCTGGATCCGCTTCTTCGTCCGCCACCCGGTGGCGGCCAACCTGCTCATGGTGATGATGGTCCTGGGCGGGGTCTTCGCCCTGGACCGCCTCAACGTGCAGTTCTTTCCCACCTTCGAGCTGGAGATCATCCGCGTCAACGTCAGCTGGCCGGGGGCGAGCGCAGAGGACGTGGAGCGCAGCCTGACCACGCCCCTGGAGCAGCAGCTCAAGTCCGTCGACGACCTGCGCCACATGACCTCCACCTCCAGCGAGGGGCGCTGCGCCATCACCCTGGAATTCCGCGAGGGGACCGACATCCTGCTCGCCCTCAGCCAGGTGCGCCAGCGGGTGGACGAGTTCCGCAATCTGCCGGCCGGGGCCGAGGATCCCGAGGTCGTCCACCTGGCCCGCTACGAGCCGGTGACCCGCCTGATCGTCTATGGCGGCTCGCTGGAGTGGCTGCGGCCCCTGGTGCACCGTTTCGAGCGGGAGCTGCTCGACCTCGGCGTGGACAAGGTCGACATCCTCGGCCTGCCGGAGGAGGAAATCGCCATCGAACTGGACGAGTCCGCCCTGGAGGCGCTCCACACCGGGCTGGATCAGATCGCCGCGCAGATCGACCGTTTCAGCCGGGACGTGCCGGCCGGCACCGTCGGCGACCGGGAGAATCAAAAGATGGTGCGGGTGATGGCGCAGCGGCGTCAGGTCTGGGAATTCCGTCACCTTCCCCTGGTGACCGCCGCCGGTGATCGCATCGAGCTTGGGGACGTGGCCCGGGTGGAGCGGCGTGCGCGCAAAGGCAGCGTGCTGCTGCATTTCCAGGGCCAGCCGGCGGTGGAGCTGCAGATCCGCCGCGCCCAGCACGGTGATACCTTCAAAGTGGCCGGTATCTTCAACGACTGGCTGGCCCGGACCCGCCCCACGCTGCCGCCACAGATCCACCTGCACGTCTATCAGCAGAACTGGCGTCTGATCCAGGAACGCATCGAGCTGTTGCTCAAGAACGGCGCCGGGGGGCTGGTACTGGTGGTGGCGATTCTGTATCTGTTTCTCAGCGGCCGGGTCGCCTTCTGGGTCGCCTTCGGGATCCCCGTCTCCTTCATGGCGACCCTGCTGATTCTGTGGCTGGCCGGCGGCAGCATCAACATGATCAGCCTGTTCGCCCTCATCATGGCCCTGGGGATCATCGTCGACGACGCCATCGTCGTCGGTGAGGACGCCCTGGCTCATTACCAGATGGGGGAGGAACCGCTCGCCGCCGCCGAAGGGGGCGCCCGGCGTATGCTGGCGCCGGTGTTGGCCTCGTCGTTGACCACCATCGCCGCCTTTCTGCCGTTGATGCTGGTGTCGGGACCGACCGGCCGGATTCTGTTCGCCATTCCACTGGTGGTGATCGCGGTGATTCTCGCCTCGCTGGTGGAAAGCTTCTGGGTGCTGCCGGCCCACCTGCGCCATGCCTTCGCGCACATGCACCACCGCGAAGAGGGAAAATGGCGCCGGCGTTTCGATGCCGCCTTCCGCCATGTCCGTGAACGCCGCTTTCGTCCCCTGGTCCGCTATTGCGTGCAGCACCGGGGGCTGACTTTGGCCGCTGCCCTGGCGCTGTTGATCGCGACTTTGGGACTGGTGGCCGGCGGTCGGGTACCGTTCATCTTTTTCACCGCGCCGGAAGCCAATGTCGTCTATGCCACCGTCGGTTTCATTCCCGGCACGCCGCGGGCCAAGGTGGAGGCCCAGCTCGAACGCATGCGCCAGACCCTGGATCAGGTGGCGCGGCAGTTGTCGCCAGACCGCCCTCTGATCCGTACCACCGTCACGATCGAAGGCAGCGCCATCAGTTCAGCCGGCTTCCTGCAGCAGTCCGGCGACCATCTGGGGGCGATGATCGTGGAACTGGTTCCCTCCGAGCAGCGTCAGGTGCGCAGCTGGCAATTGATCGAAGCCTGGCGGAAAGCGATTCCGGGCGCTCCGGGACTCGACAATCTGGTGATCGAGGCCCGCCAGGTGGGGCCGCCGGGACGGGATGTCAGCGTCCGCCTGATCGGGGATGACGCCCCCACGCTCAAACAGGCCGCCCAGGAACTGATGGCGGCCTTGAAGGCGATGCCCGGTATCAGCGGCGTGCTGGAGGATCTGCCCTACGGGCGCGAGCAGTGGATCTACCGTCTCACGCCGGTGGGGGAAATGTTGGGACTGACGCCGGCGGAACTGGGGCGGCAGCTGCGTACCGCTTTTTCCGGCCGTCTGGTGCAGATCTTCCAGGACGGTCCCGACGAGATCGAGGTGCGGGTGCGCCTGGCGGGCATGGAGCGGGAATATCTGGACGTCCTGCAGCGTTTGCAGATCCGTCTGCCTGACGGGGAGCGGGTGCCGCTCCACACCGTGGCCGTCGCCCGCCCCAAGCGCGGTTTCGAGGTGCTGCGCCACGCCGAGGGCCGACTGGCGGTGGAGGTGTCGGCCCAGATCGATACCCGGGTCAACAAGCCGGGACGGGTGATGGCGGCGCTGATGGAGGAGATTCTGCCGCAGCTGGCTAGGCGTTACGGGATCGACTACGAATCCTCCGGGCGGGCCGAGGAACGGGCCGAAACCATCGCCGACATGAAGAAGGGCGCGCTGCTCGGGCTGGTGCTGATCTATCTCATTCTGGCCTGGGTGTTCGGCTCCTACGGGTGGCCCCTGGTGGTGATGGCGGCGATTCCCTTCGGTCTGATCGGCGCCATCTGGGGGCATGTGGTCATGCACCTGGATTTGACCATCCTGTCCCTGTTCGGCATCTTCGGGCTGGCGGGGATCGTGGTCAACGATTCCATCATCCTGGTGACCTTCTATCAGCATTTGCGCCGGCATGGCCTGGACCTGTCGGCCGCCCTGGAGGAGGCGGCCTGCCAGCGCCTGCGGGCGGTGCTGCTCACGTCCCTGACCACCGTGGCGGGTCTGCTGCCGCTGCTGTTCGAGACCTCGCTCCAGGCCCGCTTCCTGGTGCCCATGGCTGCTTCCATCGCCTTCGGGCTGCTGTTCGCCACCGTGCTGGTGCTGCTGGTGATTCCGGCGTTGCTGGGGGTGTACGAACATTGGCGGGAGCGTCTGGCGCTGTGATAGGCTCCGCTTCTTCGTTTTTCCCGATTCGTTGCGATGTCTGCTGAATTTGCCCCCTCAAACGTCGAAATCTTTGCCCCAGCGCGGTTGCATCTGGGGTTTCTCGATCTTGGCAGCGGTCTGGGCCGGCGTTTCGGCAGCCTGGGGGTCACCATCGCCGGTTTCGGTACCCGCCTGCAATTGCGCCCGGCAGCTTCCCTGCAGGTGGCAGGACCTGCGCGCCTGGAAACCCTGGTGCGACGGCTGATGGCGGCGCTGGCGCTGCCGCCGGCGGATATCACCCTGGTGGAGGAGATTCCCGTCCATGCCGGTCTCGGCTCCGGGACGCAGCTGGCCCTGGCGGTCGGGATGGGATTGGCGCGGCTGCACGGCCGCCCGCTGACGCCGCGGCAGGTGGCGGTCGCCGCCGGGCGTGGGGCGCGTTCCGGCATCGGGATCGCAGCCTTCGAACAGGGGGGATTCCTGGTGGACGGCGGCCGCGGAAAGAACAGCGCCACGCCGCCGCTGTTGTCTCGCCTGCCGGTGCCGGAATCGTGGCGCTGGCTGCTGATCTTCGATCCGGACTTTCGGGGATTGCACGGTGAGTGCGAACGCCAGGCTTTCCGGCAGCTGCCGCGTTATCCCCGCGAGCGGGCGGCCGCAGCCTGTCACCGCCTGCTGATGCAGGGATTGCCGGCGCTGGCGGAGGCGGATTTCGACGCCTTTTCGGAAACTCTGGGCTGGATCCAGCGGGCCAACGGGGATTATTTCGCCCCGGCCCAGGGGGGGCGTTATACCAGCCGCCGGGTCGCCGAGGCTCTCAAATGCTTGGAGGCGCAGGGATGGCGCGGCCTGGGCCAGAGTTCCTGGGGACCGACCGGGTTCTGTCTGTTTCCCGACCCGGAAAGTGCTGCTTTCGAAGCCCGGAAGCTGGCAGCGTCCCTAGGGGACTGCGGCTTGCGCTTCGAGGTCGTGGCCAGCCGCAACCACGGAGCTGATTGGCGATTATGACGCTCTCACGAGGCTTGACGCTTATTCCTCGAACGCGTGCTCGGGCCGCTCACGGCCGATCACCCGCGGGGTGTTCTTGGTCAGCTCGGCGACCATCTGGTCCCAGGACTGGTATTTGCTGTAACGGGGATCGCCCTTGAGAATGCGGGCGTTGACTTCCTCCTTGGCCAAGGCGATGATCTCGTCGGCGGTCTTGCCGTCGATGGTTTTCAGGAACAGTTTGGTGTCGCCTTCCTCCGTTTTGAGTTGCTGGAGGGTGCCGATGGCGATTTGGAATTCCAGTTTCTTGGAATCGTCCTGGATGTAGTTTTTCACCTTGCGGATGGAGTCGTAGGCGCTGCGCAGGGAGGTCGCATGGATCTTGCCGCGGCCGGAACAAGCAACCGGCAGGACGAAGATAACGGTGAGAACGATGATGACGGCAATCACGGATTTCATAGGCTTCTTTCACTCTCCAATAAGGCTGGATAATGGATGACCACATTATAAGTTATTTCCTGACTGGAAAGGTATGATTCGAAACCGGGCCTTGGCGCGCCTCCAACGTCGCCGCCAGCATGTGCTGCAGCGCTATCGGCGGCGCTGGTCGCGACTGCGCCGGCGCGGGGAAGGTGCTTTCTGGCGTCTGTGGCGCCGCCAGATCCGGAGCCTGTGGCGCCGGGCCCGCAAGGCTTTGCCGTCCCCGCTGCGTCGCAGGGGGGGACGCTGGATTCGCCGGCAGCTGGCGCGGCGGGATTATCGGGCCCTGACCGAACTGTACCTGACGTTATTGCCTTTGGTGGACGAACGCTGGGGTCGCGAATGCGCGCTGATTTTGAAACCGTCGGGATGACCTGGGGTCAACGCCTGCGGCGGATTCTGCGGGAGATTCGTGGGGAAAGGCGGCGCTGGCGCCGCGAACGGGAAACGGATCTGCTGGCATTGCGTCGCCGCCAAGTCGAAGTGGAGCTGGATCTGGAGGCCGAAAAGCGCAGGCGCCAGTTGCATCTGGAGCAGGAACTGGAACGCATGCGGCGCCAGTTCGAACTGGAATTGACCCTACTGGAAAAGAAGCAGGAGCAGGATCTGCGGGACTACGAGCGCTATCTGGCGGCGGTCGATCAGCTGCAGGTGCAGCTGCGCCATGCCTTTTCCCAGGCGCCGGAAGTGATCGTGCTCACGTTGCACCACCATGCCAAGCGGTTGCTGGACCGGATGTGGGAGGCGGAAGATTTGCAGCAACGTTTGCAACGGGAGCAAGAATTTGTCAAATTCCTCACCACGGTCTATGAGGACACCCTTCAGGCGACGACGACCGAAGGCACAGAGCCGCTGCTTCCCAGACGGGCGTTGCGGTTGATGTTACACACGGAAACGGACAAGGAGACCTGATCATCATGACAGGACCGGTATTGACGGACGAGCAACTTAAGGAATTCGAGCGCTTGTTGAAGCAGCGCTATCGGGAATTGCGCGAGGAAATCCGCCAGGAGCTGCTGCGCAGCGACGACGAACAATTCATCGAGCTGGCCGGTCGGGTGCACGATCCGGAAGAGGCCTCCCTCGCCGATCTCCTGGTGGACTTGAACCTGGCCACCATTGACTTACACATCAAGGAGCTGCGGGAGATCGACGAGGCCTTGATCCGGATCTACAAAGGCACCTATGGCATTTGCGAGGACTGTGACCAGCCCATCGGCCTGGCCCGACTACGGGCCAATCCCATGGCTCGGCGTTGCATCCAGTGCCAGGAGATCTACGAAAAGACCCATGCCGGGGTGTCTTCCCCCAGCCTGTGAGGACGGGCGGCCCTAAAGGCCGCCTGTTTCCTGCGGGTGGACGCCTTCCACTTCGGTCCAGGGAAAGAAGCTGCGGCGGCGCCCGAGCATGCCACAGCTTCCCTGTTCGATGACGTCGAGGATCAGGGCGGATTCGCCGTCCAGTTTCTCCCACAGATATTGGGGAGTGGCGAATTTGCTGCCGATTTCCAGATCGGCGAAGCGGTGTTTGCCGCCGAGGCGGATACGGCGAAAATGTTCGAAACGCTGGCGCATCGTGCTATTCCCTCCTGGGTCGTTGGGATGATCCAGCTAAGTAATAGCCTGTTTCAGGCCTACCGGCCAGACGGATCCAAGGAAACGTGAAGGAGGTTCCATTTCCATGACGTTGCCCCCGCCCGATTTCAGTGCGCTGCCTGCCGATCTTGCCGAATCGGTTCGGTCGCGTTGGCAACAGTTCATCGAAGCCTGTGAGCGCGAGGAGGTGGATCTGCCTGGTGGCGATTGGCTGGCCAGCTTGCCGCGGGTCTGGGCCTGCAGCGAGTTCGTCGCTCATCAGTGCATCCGCCATCCGCAGTTTGTGGCCGATCTGGTGGTGGGCGGCGATCTGTTCCGGGCCGAACGCCGCGGTGTCTACCGCAGCGAGCTGGAACGCCTGCTGGGCGTGGCCGAGACCCCCGAAGATCTCCACCGCATCCTGCGCCGTTTCCGCAACCGCGAGATGGTCCGCATCGCCTGGCGCGACATCTGCGGTTGGGACGCCATCGAGGACGTGCTCTGCGATCTCTCCCTGCTGGCCGAAGGCTGCATCCAGGCGGCCCTGGACTGGCTGTTCGCCCGGGCCTGCCAGCGTTACGGCACTCCCCGCTGTCCCGATGGCCGGCCTCAGCTGCCGGTGGTGCTGGGGATGGGCAAGCTGGGGGGATGGGAACTGAATTTCTCCTCCGACATCGACCTGATCTTCGCCTACGAGCACGACGGGGTGCTGGAAGACCGGCGCGGCACCAGCTATCAAGAATTCTACCTGCGCCTGTGCCGCGATCTGGTCAAGGCGCTCAACGCTCAGACCGAGGACGGCTTCGTGTTCCGGGTGGACACCCGCCTGCGTCCCTTCGGCGATGCCGGTCCCCTGGTGTGGAGCTTCGAGGCCATGGATCTCTACTATCAGGGGCAGGCGCGTGACTGGGAGCGCTACGCCATGATCAAGGCGCGTCCCGTGGCCGGCGATATCGATGCCGGCGCGCGGCTGATGGCGCTGCTCAAACCGTTCGTCTATCGCCGCTATCTCGATTACCGCGCCCTGGAGGCCCTGCGCGAACTCAAGCGCAAGATCGCCGCCGAACTCCAGCGCCGCGATCGCCTCGACGACGTCAAGCTCGGACCCGGCGGCATCCGCGAGATCGAATTCATCGCCCAGGTGTTTCAGCTGATCCACGGCGGCCGCCGCCCCCGGCTGCAGGAACGCCGCCTGCTGCCGACCTTGGCCCGGCTGGGGCAGATGGGGCTTTTGCCTCGTGAGGACAGCGACGACCTGATCGAAGCCTACCGCTTTCTGCGCCGGGTGGAAAACCGCTTGCAGCAGTGGCGCGATCAGCAGACCCAGAAACTGCCGGAAACGGAAATGGAATGGCAGCGTCTGGCGCTGGGACTGGGTTTCGACGATGCCGCCGGCCTGCGCCGGCGCCTCGAGGCCGTGCGGGGGCGGGTGCAGCAGTGCTTCGATCAAGTGTTCGCCGAGCCGGAGGCGCGGGTCGGCGGCGCCGGTGAGCGGGTCTGGCGCCTGGCGGCCGAAGCGGAAGATCTGAGGGAAATCCTGACCCAACTGGGATACCGGGATGCCGGAGCCGTCCTCAGGCGTCTTGAGGGGTTGCGCCAAGCGCGGGCGCTTCGGTCTCTGGGGGCGGAGACGGAACGGATTCTGGAGCGCCTCATGCCCGCTCTGATCGAGTCGGTGGGCCGCAGCGAACAGCCCGATGCCACGCTGCTTAGAATGCTCGATTTGATCGAGGCCATCGCCGGCCGCAGCGCCTATCTCTCCCTGCTGGCGGAAAATCCCCAGGCGCGGACGCATCTGATCCGCCTGGTGGGCGCCAGTCCCTGGATCGCACGGCTGTTGTCGCGTCATCCGGCCTTGCTCGATGAACTGCTCGACCCGCGCCAGCTCTATGCCCCCTTGAAGCGCGCCCAGCTGCAGGCGGAGCTGGCGGCGCAGCTGGCCGTCCTCGATCCCGATGACGAGGAAGCCGTGCTCAATCAGCTGCGCTATTTCAAGCACGCCCAGGTGCTCAGGGTGGCGGCCGCCGATCTGAGCGGGGCGATTCCCACCAACGTGGTCAGCGACTATCTCACCGAGATCGCCGAGGTGATCCTGGCCAAAACCCTGGAACTGGCCTGGCGCCACGTGAGCGCCAAACACGGCCCGCCCCCCGGCGCCACCGGTGATGTCCCGAAGGATTTCGCCATCATCGGTTACGGCAAGCTGGGCGGCATCGAGTTGGGATACGGTTCCGACCTGGACCTGGTGTTCCTGTACCAGGGCGACGCCAACGCCGAGACGGGAGGGGCGCGCCCGGTGGCGGTGAGCGAGTTCTTCATCCGCCTGGGGCGGCGCATCATTCACATCCTGACCGCGCCGGTGTATCACGGGGTGCTGTACGAGATCGACATGCGTCTGCGCCCCAGCGGCAACGCCGGCCTGCTGGTCACCTCCCTGGCGGCGTTCGCCCGCTACCAGCTGGAAGAGGCCTGGACCTGGGAGCATCAGGCGTTGGTGCGGGCCCGTCCGGTGGCCGGAGACGCGGAATTGGCCCAGGGATTCGCCGCCGTGCGCCGGGAGATTCTCTGCCACGAGCGCGATCCGGCCAAGTTGCGCCGCGAGGTGATCGACATGCGCCTGAAAATGCGCGAACACCTCGACCGCAGCGACGCCGAGCGCTTCGATCTCAAGCAGGGCGTCGGCGGTATGGTGGACATCGAGTTTATAGTACAATTCGGCTGTTTGGCCCACGCCCGTCGGCAGCCGGAGGCCTTCCGCTGGAGCGACAATCTGCGCCTGCTGGACGCCCTGGCGGCCATCGGCTGGCTGGAAGGGGACGATGCCGCCTTCCTGCAGCAAACCTACCTCGACTACCGCAGCCGGGCCCACCGCCTGGCGCTGCAGGAACAGCCGGCGCTGGTGCCACAGAGCGAATTCCGCGACCGCCGCGCCCGCGTCGAGGCGCTCTGGCGGCGACTGATAGAAACGGCGACAGGAGAAGCATAAGGATGCCGACACACGACCGCGATGGGGAAATCTGGCTCGACGGACAATGGCTGCCTTGGCGCGAGGCCAAGGTGCACGTGCTGACCCACACCCTCCATTACGGCGGGGGGGTGTTCGAGGGCCTGAGAGCCTACTACGGCCAGCAGGGGACCGCCATCTTCCGCCTCCAGGAACACACCGACCGCCTGTTCCGCTCCGCCCACATCATGGGGATGCGGATTCCTTACGACAAGGACACCCTTAATCGCATCCAGTGCGAGGCCGTGTTCCGCAACCGTCTCGACAGCGCCTACATCCGCCCCATGTGTTTCTATGGCGCCGAAGGGATGGGGCTTCGGGCCGACAATCTCAAGGTCCACGTTATGGTGGCGGCCTGGGAATGGGGCGCCTATCTGGGTTCGGAGGCGCTGGAGCGGGGCATCAGGGTACGGACTTCGTCCTTCACCCGCAACCACGTCAACAGCCTGATGTGCAAGGCCAAGGCCAACGGCAATTACGTCAATTCCATGCTGGCCCTGCAGGAAGCCCTCGACTGCGGCTACGACGAGGCCCTGCTGCTGGACCACGAAGGCTATGCGGCCGAAGGCAGCGGCGAGAACCTGTTCATCGTCCGCGGCGGCAAGCTCTACACCCCCGATTTGACCTCGGTGCTCGAAGGCATCACCCGCGACACGGTGATGACCATCGCCCGCGAGCTGGGCATCGAGGTGATCGAAAAGCGCATCACCCGCGACGAGGTGTACGTCGCCGACGAGGCCTTCTTCACCGGCACCGCCGCCGAGATCACCCCGATCCGGGAGCTGGACGGCCGCACCATCGGCAGCGGCCGCCGCGGGCCGATCACCGAGCGGCTCCAGAGCCTGTATTTCGATTACGTTCACGGTCGCCGCACCGACCATCCCGAGTGGCTGACACCGGTGACGCCGGAATGAGCCGATGCGGATAAGGTTTTACCGCCGCATTCCCATCGTTCCCGGCTGGGTGTATCTGAACCTGAGCAAGGGCGGGGTTTCCCTGTCGCTCGGGCGGCGCGGATTCTGGCTCACCTTCGGCCGCTACGGGGTGCGGGTGACCACCGGCCTGCCGGGAACCGGGCTGTCGGCTTCCGAACAACGCAAGTATTCCGACATCTTCCGTTCCGGACGCTGACGGGAACCCGGGGCCGGCTGCACGATCCAAACGCAAAAACCCCGGAGCCTTGGTCATGGCCGTTGCCCTCGAAGCTTACCTTTCCCCGCCCGATTACGACACCTTCGCCGCCCGCTTGCTGGAAACCGGCAGGTTGCGTGCGGCCGATCTCAACCGCGCCCGGCGTCTGTTGGAAGAGGGCGACGACAGCCTGCCGCTGCTGCTGGTCAAACTGGGGCTGGTGGCCGAGCGTGACGTGGCCGAGGCGCTGGCCCAGGTGACCGGCCTGCCGCTGGCCGATGCGAACGCTTATCCCGACACACCGGTGCTGCCGGAAACGGTATCCTTGCGCTTTCTCAAGACCTGGCGGGTGGTGGGGCTGGCGGCCACCGAGGCCGGTTACGAGGTCGCGGTCGCCGATCCCCTCGATGACTATCTGCGCCAGGCGCTGCAGCTGGCCTGCGACCGGCCGCTGAGCTTCAGGGTCGGGCTGGCTTCCGACATCGACAACGCCTTGCGGCGCCAGTACGAGCAGGAGGTGGCGGCCCCGGACCTGAGCGAGACGCTCGACGACACGGACGTCGAGCACCTGCGCGACATGGCCTCCGAGGCGCCGGTGATCCGCAGCGTCAACCAGATCCTGCAACAGGCGGTGGAGCTGCGCGCCTCCGACATCCACATCGAGCCTTTCGAGGATCAGCTCCAGGTGCGGTTGCGGGTGGACGGCATCCTCCGTCCCATCGACGCCCCGCCGGTGCGTTCGGCGGCGGCGGTGATCTCGCGGGTCAAGCTGATGGCCAACCTCAACATCGCCGAGCGCCGCCTACCCCAGGACGGGCGCATCAAGGTCCAGGTGCAGGGGCGGGAGCTGGACCTGCGCGTCTCCACGGTGCCGACCCTGTACGGCGAAAGCGTGGTGATCCGCCTGCTCGACAAGGAACAGGTGACCCTGGATTTCGCCACCCTGGGGTTTGCCGACGACACCCTGGCGCGTTTTCTCAAGGTCCTGGACCTGCCCCACGGCATTCTGCTGATCACCGGTCCCACCGGCAGCGGCAAGAGCACCACCCTTTACACTGCCCTCGACAAGCTCAACACCGCCGAGCGCAAGATCATCACCGTGGAGGATCCGGTGGAGTACCAGCTCACCGGGGTCAATCAGATCCAGGTCAAGCCCGACATCGGCCTGGATTTCGCCGGCGCCCTGCGCGCCATCGTGCGTCAGGATCCGGACGTGATCATGATCGGGGAAATGCGTGATCTGGAAACCGCCCGCATCGCGGTGCAGTCGGCGCTCACCGGCCACCTGGTGCTCTCAACCCTGCACACCAACGACGCCGCCGGCGGCGTGACCCGACTGCTCGACATGGGCCTGGAGGACTATCTGATCTCCTCCACCGTCAACGGCATTCTGGCCCAGCGTCTGGTGCGGCGCCTGTGCGATCACTGCAAACGTCCCAAGGAACTGTTGCCGGAGGCGGTGGAGGAGATCGGTCTGGCGAAGCTGTTGCGGCCGGGGCGGAAACCGGTGCTGTATCAGGCGGCGGGTTGCGACCATTGCAACGGCATCGGTTACCGTGGCCGGCTGGCGATCCACGAATTTCTCGAAGTCTCCGATACCGTCCGCCGCCAGATCCTCCAGCACGCCCAGGCCCGCGAGATCGAACGGACCGCCCTGTCCGAGGGGATGCGCACCATGTATCAGGACGGCCTGCTCAAGGCCCTGGCGGGGCAGACCACCCTGGAGGAGGTCCTGCGGGTGACCTGTGACTGATCATGCCTGACTATCTGATCAAGGCGGTCAGCCGCCGCGGGGAAACCCTGGAGACCCTGCGCAGCGCCCCCGACGAGGCGGCGCTGATGCGCCAGCTCCAGGAGGAGGATCTGCTGCCGCTCAAGGTGGTGCCGGCGGAGAAGGCCTCGTGGCTGGGGCTGTGGCGCCACGGCGGGCGGCGCCTGCGCCAGAAGGAGGTGCTGGCCTTCACCCGTGAACTGGCGACCCTGCTCGGAGCCGGCCTGCCTCTGGACCGCTCCCTCAAGGTGCTGCTGGAGCTGTTTCCGGATGACTCGGCGCTGCACCAGATCAGCGCCCGGATTCTGGAGAAGGTGAAGGGCGGGGCGCAGCTGTCGGCGGCCCTGGAAGCGGAAGGCAAAGCGTTCTCGCGCCTCTACATCAACATGGTGCGCGCCGGCGAGGCCGGGGGCACCCTGGCCCAGGTCTTGCGGCGGCTGGCCGATTATCTGCAGCGCAGCCAGGAACTGCGCGCCAGCGTGATTTCCGCGTTGATCTATCCGGCGATCCTGGTGGTGATGGCGGCCGCCTCCCTGCTGGTGCTGCTCACCTTCGTGGTGCCTCAGTTCGAGGAGATGTTCGCCAGCGCCGGCAAGGAACTGCCGCTGCCCACCCAGATCGTGATGGCGGCGGCGGACGGGGTGCGCCGCTATGGCTGGCTGGCGTCGATCGGGATACTGGTGGCGATTCGCGGTTTCCAGCACTGGCTGGCCGATCCCGAACGCCATTACCGTTTCCACCGCTGGCTGTTGAGGCTGCCGCTGCTGGGTTCGTTGCTGATCCGGGTGGAGGTGGCGCGCTTCAGCCAGACCCTGGCGACGCTGCTGACCTCCGGGGTGGCGCTGTTGCCGGCGCTGGAGATCGTGCGCGAAACCCTCTCCAACCGGGTGCTGCGCGAGGCGGTCAGCGAGGCGGCGGAGAAACTGCGCGCCGGCGGCGACATTTCCACCGCGCTGGAGGAAACCGGCCATTTTCCGGTGATGGCGCTGCAGATGATCCGCATGGGGGAGGAGACCGGCCAGTTGCCGCAGATGCTGACCCGCATGGCGGACATCTACGAGGACGAAGTGCGCACCGCCATCCAGCGCCTGTTGACCCTGCTGGAGCCGGTGCTCATCGTCGGCCTCGGGGTGGTGATCGCCGCCATCATCGTTTCCATTCTCATGGCGGTGGTGAGCGTCAATGAACTGGCGTTCTGACTCCGGCTTCTCTTTGCTGGAACTGACCGTGGTGCTGGCGATCATGGGGTTGGGGTTCGCTTTCGTCGCCCCGCATTTCGCCCGCAGCTACGACGGCCTGCGCTTCCGCACCGCAGTGCGCGAGGTGGCCGACGGCCTGCGCGGCGCCCGCGGCATCGCCCTGTCCCAGAGGCGTGAGGCGGTGTTCGTGCTCGATGTGGACGGGCACCGCTACCGCATCGACCACCAGCCTTCCAAACCGTTGCCGGATTTCATCGATCTGACCCTGGAAACCGTCGCCGGGGAGCGGGAGGATTCGGGACGCGGCCGGATCCGTTTCTTCCCCGACGGTTCCGCCACCGGCGGGCGGGTGATCCTGGCCTGGAAGGAACGCCGCCGCCGGGTGGACGTCAACTGGCTCAGCGGCCGGGTTGCCATCGCGGAGATGCAGCCGTGAAGCGCCAACGCGGTTTCACCCTGCTGGAAATCATGGTGGCCTTCACCCTCATGGCCCTGTCGGCGGCGGTGTTGCTGCAGGCTTTCGGCGGCGGGGCGCGGCTTTTGGCCCGCGCCGAAACCGTCACCCGCGCCGCGGCCCTGGCCGAATCGCAGCTGGCGCGGGTCGGCAGCGAATGGCCGCTGGAGGAAGGCGAGCGCGAAGGGGAATGGCAGGGGCTGCACTGGCAGGTCACCCTGACCCCGGTGTCCCTGAATCAGCTCGATCCGCAGGTGGGGGAGAATGTCGAAGAGATCGGCAACCAGCGCCTGTGGCAGGTGACGATCGTGGTCGGCTGGCAGGAAGGCGGGCGCGGGCGCCGTTATCGTCTGACCACCCTGCGTCTGGCGCCGGCATCGTGAACGCGCGCGGCTTCACCCTGGTGGAAGTGCTGATCGCGCTGGCCCTGTTCGGGCTGATGATCGCCCTGGCGTTCGGCGTGCTGACCGTCGGCGCCCGCAGTTGGGAAGCGGCAGAGCCCCGGGCGGCGGCTCTGGATGACCGCCTGAGTTTGGGAAGGTTCCTGCACCGCCGGCTCGCCGCCGCCCTGGTCTGGCCCGACAGCCGTGACGAGCCGCCGCTGCAGGGGGAGGCGACGCGGTTGCGTTTCATCGCCTTCCCCCCCCTGGTGATCGACCTCAAAGGGCCGCAGCGTTTCGAACTCTACCGCCGGGACAGACAGCTTGTGGTCGAGGTGATGCCGCTCGACGGCGACGTATCCGAAGCGGAGGCGGAAATGCGCCGGCTGGTGCTGCTGGAAGGGGTGGAACAGGTCAGGTTCCGCTATTTCGACGGGGAGGACTGGTCCGACAGCTGGGACGAAGACCGCCTGCCCCGATTGGTGGAAATGACCGTGAAGGCGGCAGAGCCGCCCTGGCCGCCGTGGGTCGTGCGCCTGCGTCACGGACAAGGCGGCACGGGGAGCGTCCCAGCCAATCCGTTCGAATTCGGCGGGGTGCCCGTCCGATGAGACAGCACGGTGTCGCGCTGGTCGTAGTCCTGTGGGTGGTGGCGCTTTTGAGCCTGCTGGCGGCCAGTTTCGGCCTGGGGGTGCGGCGCGAGGCGCGGCTGGCCGGTTACCACGTCCAGTTGCCCCACTGGCGGGCGGTGGCCGAGGCGGCGATCCACTACGCCGCCTACCGTCTGAAGCTGGCCGACCCCCAACTGCGCTGGCGGGCCGAAGGCAACGTCTATGACTGGCGCTGGGACGGGGTGCCGGTCAAGCTGCGGCTGGCGGACGAAAGTGGCAAGGTGGATCTCAACCAGGCTCCGGCCCTGCTGCTGCAGACGGCCTTGAAGCTGGCCGGCGCCGACGAACGTCAGGCGGTGGCTTTGGCAGACGCCATTCTCGACTGGCGCGACGGCGACGACGACACCCACCCCCACGGGGCCGAGGCCGATGCCTATGCGGTGGCAGGTCTGGATTACGGGCCGGCCAATCGCCCTTTTCGGGCGGTGGAGGAGGTGGGCATGGTGTTGGGCATGACCCCGGATCTGACCCGCGCCCTGCTGCCCTGGGTGACGATCCACAGCCATCGAAACGGCATCGATCCGTTCTCGGCGCCGCCGGCGCTGCTCAGAGCCCTGCCGGGAATCGATCCCCAGGCGGTGGAGACGTTCCTCCAAGGCCGCCGCGAGGGCGGCAATCCGCCGTTTCCGGCGATTCCAGGCATTCCCATCCACCGCGGTCAAAGCCAGGTGGTGTCGATGCAGCTTCGGGTCGGCGAAGGCTACGCCCTCCAGGCGGCGGTACGAATCGGGCCGGGGAGGCTGGATTATCTCGAATGGCAGGAAGTGCCGCTGGCGGACGCGCTGTTCGCCGCCGCCGAAGATGACAACGTCGTTGTGAAGGAGTGATGTGATGCTGGACCAGCACCGCTTCGTGGCCGCCGTCAGCCTGATCGACCAGGCCAATGCCAGCGATCCCGTGTGGGAAACCCAGGAGGGGAAATCCTGTCCCCGCACCTGGCTGTACGGCATCCGCATGACCGACTGGCTGGTGCGGCTCTATCCCGACGCGCCGGAAACCGCCTTTCTCGCCGCCCGCGCCCAGCACGTGTGCCGCTGGCTGATCCCCCGCGACCGTTATCCGCCGGGACGGAAAGGCTATCTGGCATGGCGCACCTTTTTGTACCGGCTGCATGGGGAAAAGGCCGCCCAGCTGCTGCGCCAGGCCGGCTACGACGAATCCGCCATCGGGCAGGTGAAACGCATCCTGATGAAACGTAGCCTCAGGCGCGATCCCCAGGTGCAGATGGTGGAGGATGCCGCCTGTCTGACGTTCCTGCAATATTACTTTCTCCCCTTCGCGCGGGACTACAGCGACGACAAACTCATCGACATCCTCGGCAAGACCTGGAAAAAGATGTCACCCAAAGCGCAACAGGCCGCCATGAAGCTGCCGCTGTCGGGGCGGGAGGCGCGATTGGTTCAACAGGCGTTGAAGCGCCCGTAACGCAACAGCAACGGTGGCAGCAGCAGCAGGGTCAGGGCGGTGGAGGAGAGCAGGCCGCCGATGATGATGGCCGCCATCGGGCCCATGATCTCCCGCCCCGGGTTGTCGCTGCCCCAGGCCACCGGCAGCATCGCCAGGGCGGTGACCAGGGCGGTCATCAGCACCGCCGGCAGGCGGTCGGTGGCCCCGTCGAGGGCGGTGGCGGCGTTCCAGGGGCGCTTTTCCACCGTCACCAAACGGCGGTAGTGGGCGATGAGCATGATGGCGTTGCGCACGGTGATGCCGAACAGGGTCACGAAGCCCACCATCGAGCCGACCGAGACGATGCCGCCGCCTAGCCAGGCCGCCAGCACCCCGCCCACGAGGGCGAAAGGCAGGTTGGCCAGGGTCAGCAAGGTATGGCGCCAGGATCCCAGCGCCACCTGGATCAGCAGCAGCACGCCGGCGCCGGCGACCAGGGCGTGGACCAGGAGCGCCTGACGGGCCTGGCGCTGCTGGACCGCCGCGCCGGTGAATTCCGGGGCGTAGCCGGGGGGGAAGTCGATTTCCGTCAGCACCCGCCGCCGCAGCTCGGCGAAAAAGGCGTCCAGATCGCCCGTCGGATCGGCGGTCACCACCTGCAGGCGCTGGGCGCTGCGGTGGATCAGGTTGTAGCGTCCCTCCACCTGCCGGATGCGGGCCACGTCTCCCAAGCGGACCAGGCGGCCGTCAGCTGCGGTGAGGGGCAGCATCGCCACGGCGGTGGGATCGTGGCGCTGCATCGGCGGCAGGATGGCGGTGACGGGAAAGGCGCGGTTGCCGGTGAAGGTTTCCCCGACGGTCACTCCCTGGAGGCTTTGCAACGCTGTCACCAGATCGGCGGGAGCGAGGCCGAAAAGCGCCAGCGCCTCCGGGTCTGGATCGATCTCCAGCTGGGGCAGGGCGGTCTGGGCGCGGATGCGGATCTGGCGGGCACCGGGGATTTGCGCCATCTGCGCCGCCACCTCGGCGGCGAGGCGGTCGAGCACTGCCAGGCGGGGACCGTAGAGGTTGACCACCACCGGCGCGGTATAGCCGGACAGGGTTTCATCCACCCGTTCGGTGAGGAAGGTGTTGGCTTCGTAGGCGATGCCGGGGAAGCGTTCCAGCACCGCCTCCAGCCGTTCCAGCACCGCCTGTTGCGCCGGCCCGGACAAGGGCCGGAGGTGGACCTCGTACTCGCTGTAATGGCTGCCGTAGGTGTCGGCGCCGCGTTCGGCTCGTCCGGCCCACTGGGACACCGACACCACCCCGGGAATGGCCAGGAACGCTTCGGTCAGGCGCCGGCCCAGTTGCAACGAGGCTTCCAGGGAGGTGCCCGGCAGGCTGGCGGTGTGGACGATGAAATGGCCTTCGCGCAGCTCCGGCAGAAAACGCCCCCCCAGCCCCGGCAGGGTGGCGAGCACCCCCAGACACAGCAGCGCGGCGGTGGCCAGAACCCGGCGCGGACGGGCGAGGACAGCGCGCAGCAGGCGGCGGTAATGCCGCTGCAGCCAGGCGCTCACCGGCGCCTGCCGGGGCTGGCGGCGCTGCCCCAGCAACAGGTAGCCCAGGGCCGGGGTGACGGTCAGGGCCACCGCCAGGGAGGCGAGGATGGCGAGGATGTACGCCACCCCCAGGGGGGCGAACAGGCGGCCGGCCACGCCGCCCAGGGTCAGCAGCGGCACGAACACCAGGGCGACGATGAAGGTGGCGTAGACCACCGAGCCGCGCACCTCCAGGGCCGATTCCAGCACCACCTGGTGAACGGGCCTGGGCATGGCGGCCTGGGCGTTGAGGCGCAGGCGACGGAACAGGTTTTCGGTGTCTATGATGGCGTCGTCCACCACTTCCCCCAGGGCGATGGTGAGCCCGCCGAGGACCATGATGTTGAGGTTGACGCCGGCTTCCACCAGCACCAGGGCGGCGCTCAGCAGGCTCAAGGGGATGGCCAGGGTGCAGATCAGGGCGCTGCGCCAGTCGGCCAGGAAGGCGTAGAGCACCGCCACCACCAGCACCGCGCCGATGAGAAGGTGCAGGCCGAGGCTGCGGAGGGAGCGCTCGATGTAGTCGGCGGGACGGAACAGGCGGGGATGAAGGGTGATACCCTGTTTCGCCAGCAAGGGCTGAAAATCCGCCAGCACCTGTTCCACGCGGCGGGACACGGTCAGGGTGTTGGCGCCGTATTGGCCGATGACCATCAGCACCAGACCGCGCTCGCCGTTGACCTGGGCGGCGCTGATGGGCGGGGCCTCGCCCCAGGTGAGGGTGGCCAGCTGTCTCAGGGTCAAAGGCGGGACGATGGGCAGGTGGCGCAGCCGGGCTTCGATCTCCCGGTCCAGGGGCAGGGTGAGGATCAGGCGCTGGTTGGGGGTGGTGACGAAGCCCAGCCCCTGGCGCTGCAGTTGCCGGCGGAGGCGGTCCAGCACCCGGTTGAGACCGAGGCCGTGGCGGGCCAGGCGCTGGGGGTCGAGCTGGATCTGCAGCTGGCGGCGGCCGCCGCCGAAGACGTTGACGTCGGCCACCCCGGGCACCGCCAGCAGGCGGGGCACTAGGGTCCAGTCCACGAAATCGCGCAGCGTCAGGCGGTCGGCGCCGGTCAGGCCCAGGGTCAGCACCGTGGCCGAGGACGAAGACAGGGGCACCACCTGGGGCGGCTGGATACCGGCAGGCAGGCGAGGGGCGACCGTGGCGAGGCGTTCGCTCACCTGCTGGCGGGCGCGATAGAGATCGACGTCGTCCTCGAACACGGCGGTGATCACCGACAGGCCGGCGATGGATTCCGAACGTAGCTGGCGCAGGCCTGCCAGCCCGCCGAGGGCATTTTCCAGCAGCTGGGTCAGGCGCTGCTCCACCTGGGTGGCGGTCAGCCCTGGGGCTTCGGTCTGGATCACCATCTGCCTGGGGGCGAATTCCGGAAAGATGTCGAGCCCGGCCTGGGACAGGCGCCAGCCGCCGTAGGCCAAAAGCAGCAGGCACAGCCCGAGGATGGGGCCGCGCAGCCGGATGGCGGCGTCGATCAGGCGGGCCAGCATTCAGTCGTCGTCCTCTTCGGGCACCAGGGCGCGCAGTTCCTGGGCCAGCAGCCACTGAGCGCCGCGGATCACCACGGCCTCGCCCGGCGCCAGCCCGGTCTCGACCCACCAGCGTCCGCCTTGGCGCCGGCCCAGGAGCGGGCGGCGCCGGAAGGTTTCCTGGTCGATGCGGACGTAGAACCAGGGTCTTCCCCCCTGCCAGACCACGGCGCTGTCCGGGAGCGGAATGGCCGGCCGGCTTCGGCCTGCGGTCGCCGTGAAGCGAAGTCCGATGGGCAGGGGAAGGTCGGCGCGGTGCAGACTGGCCCGTTGGCCGCTGCGGGAATCGACGTGGGGAGCGGGGGACAGCAGCGGCAGGGGGACGGTTCTGCCGTCGCGCTGGAGGCTCGCCTCGGCCGCCGCCGGCGTCAGGCGCACCAGGGTCAGTTGCCGGCGGGCGAGGCGTTCCAGCTCGGGCGCATCCCGCACGACCCAGCCGCTCAGCACCTCGCCCCAGTGCAGGCGGAGCTGGCGCCGCTGCTGCGCCTGGGCCAGTTCCAGCCCGGCCAGTTCCGCCCGGGCCGTCTGCCAGTCGAGTTCGGCCTGTTCGCGCTCGCGGCGCCTGACGCTGTCTCGCAGCCCGGTAAGGCGCTGGCGGCGCCGCTCCAGAATGTCCACCCGGCTGCGGGCGGCGGCGATGGCCTGCTGCCGCTGGCGCCAGGCGGTGGCGGCCTCGAGCAGCGGCGCCGGATCCAGCACTTCGGCCCACGCCGTGGCGGCCGGCGCCGGTTCGGGCTTGGGCGCCGGTTCGATCACCAGGGCCGCGAGGGCCTGGGCGGCGGCCTCGATGCGGACGCCGGAACTTTCGTCGGCTTCGTCCTCCGCCATGCCAAAGGCGACGGGCAGCAGGGCGGTGAGGAGCAACAGCGAAGGGGGCAGGCGCATGCGTGGCTACAGCGGTCGGAAAGCCGCTCAATGTACTGCAGGGCGGCCACTTTCCGCAAGGCTGCGGTACAATGGCGCCTTTGCCGAATGCGTCCAGGAGCGAACATGAGCCGGATTCCCGAGGACCTGCGTTATTCACCGACCCATCAGTGGGCCCGCCGCGAGGCCGACGGCACAATCACCGTGGGTATCACCGACCACGCCCAGGCCGAGCTGGGGGACATCGTCTATGTGGAGCTTCCTAAGGAGGGCGCCCAAGTGAAGGCCGGCCGGCCGTGCATGGTGATCGAATCGGTCAAGGCCGCTTCCGACGTGCATGCTCCGGTTTCCGGCGAGATCGTGGCGGTCAACGAAGTGGTGGCCGAGCACCCGGAGCGGCTCAACGAGGATCCTTATACGGCCTGGCTGTTCCGCCTCCGGCCTTCCGATCCGGCCGAGTGGGACGGCTTGCTCGATGCCGATGCCTACCGGCGCCTGATCGGGGCGGGCTGATGGGCCAGCCGGGACTGAAAGGCGTTCCCCGCCTGATCGCCGCCTTCGGCAACTCCATGGTGGGGATGAAGGTGTGCTGGCGCCAGGAGGAGGCTTTCCGCCAGGAGGTCATCGTCTCCCTGCTGGCGCTGCCGTTGGGGTTGTGGCTGGGGGAGACGGCGGTGGA
This sequence comes from Methylomarinovum tepidoasis, assembly GCF_030294985.1. NCBI lineage: Bacteria > Pseudomonadati > Pseudomonadota > Gammaproteobacteria > Methylococcales > Methylothermaceae > Methylomarinovum > Methylomarinovum tepidoasis. Next base: position 1,971,354 of record NZ_AP024718.1, on the reverse strand, counting down.
ACGGGCGCTGTTGATCGCCAGCGTATGGCAGATCGCCATCTTCGAAACCCTCAATTCGGCGGTGGAGGCGGTGGTGGACCGCATCGGCACCGAACGCCACCCCCTGTCCGGCTACGCCAAGGACATCGCCTCGGCCAGCGTGCTGCTGGCCATTTTTCTCGCCCTGCTGGTGTGGGGTTTGATCGGATACGACCGTTTTTTCCAAGGATAAAGCAATGAGCGCGCTGATTACCGGTTCCATGGCTTACGACACCATCATGGTGTTTCACGACTACTTCAAAAACCACATCCTGCCGGACCAGGTCCACATCCTGAACGTTTCCTTTCTGGTGCCGGATCTACGCCGGGAGTTCGGCGGCTGCGCCGGCAACATCGCCTACAATCTGAAGCTGCTGGGCAAGGAGCCGCTGCCGATGGCCACCGTGGGCCAGGATTTCGGTCCCTACCGGGAATGGCTGGCGCGCTGCGGCATCGACCAGCGTTATCTGCGCGAAGTGGAAGGGACCTACACCGCCCAGGCCTACATCACCACCGACCTGGACGACAACCAAATCACCGCCTTCCATCCCGGGGCCATGTCCCACGCCCATCTCAACCAGGTACCCAAAGATGCCGGGATCGAAATCGGCATCGTCGCCCCCGACGGCCGCGACGGCATGATTCAGCATGCCGAGCAATTTCACGAGGCCGGCATTCCCTTCATTTTCGATCCGGGCCAGGGGACGCCCATGTTCGAAGGTGACGAACTGATCCGCTTCATCGAACTGGCCACCTGGGCCATCTTCAACGATTACGAAGCCAAGCTGGTGCAGGAGAAGACCCGGCTGACCCCGGAACTGATCTCCGATGACGTCGATGCCGTGGTGGTTACCAAGGGAGCCGAGGGTTCGGTGGTCTACATCGACCGCAAGCCTATCCGCATCCCGCCCGCCCGGGTGGAGAAGGTGGTCGATCCCACCGGTTGCGGCGACGCCTACCGGGCCGGGGTGCTCTTCGGCCTGCTGGAGAACTACGACTGGGAAACCATCGGCGCCATCGCTTCCCTGATGGGGGCGATCAAGGTGGAACACGCCGGCACTCAGAACCATCGCTTCAGCATGGACCAGTTCCGCCAGCGTTTCTACGACAACTATGGCTACCACTTCTGAGCGCCATCCTGTCGAGCGCCTGCTGGCCATCATGGCGCGGCTGCGCGATCCCGAGGGCGGTTGTCCCTGGGACCGCAGGCAGACCTTCGAATCGCTGATTCCCCATACCCTGGAGGAGTCCTACGAGGTCGCCGACGCCATCGAGCGGGGCGATTACGACGATCTGTGCGACGAACTGGGGGATCTGCTGCTGCAGGTGGTGTTCTACGCCCGCATCGCCGAAGAACGGGGGCTGTTCGATTTCCGGCAGGTGGTCGAGCACCTGTGCGACAAGCTTGAACGCCGTCATCCCCATGTCTTTGCCGGTGTGAAGTTCGCCTCCGAGGAAGAACGCAAACGGGCCTGGGAAGCGATCAAACAGGCCGAACGCCGCGCCAAAGGCAGGGGAGAGGCGGAAACCGGCGTGCTCGGCGATGTCCCCGTCACCCTGCCGGCCTTGCTCCAGGCCGAGGAAATCCAAAACCGCGCCGCCCGCCACGGCTTTGACTGGCCCGAGGCCGAGCCGGTGTTCGCCAAGGTCGAGGAGGAGCTGCAGGAACTGCGCGAGGCCTGGGCCGGCGGTGACGAGGCCCATATCCGTGAGGAAGTGGGGGATTTGCTGTTCGTCGCCGTCAACCTGGCCCGTCATCTGGGGGTGCATCCGGAAACCGCCCTGCGGGAAAGCAACCGCAAGTTCGCCCGCCGTTTCCGCTACATGGAACGGCGCCTGGCCGCATCCGGACGCAAAATGACCGACGTGGCGCTGGCCGATCTCGACGCTCTCTGGGAAGAGGCCAAGGAAGGCCGTGAGGCTTAGACTGCATCACGCCCATCCGTGGGACTTGACGCCCCAGGAAGCCATCGCCATCCAGCAGCGGCTGCGCCGCTTCGTCCGTCTGGAGGACGATCTCCCGGAAACGGTGGAGACCGTCGCCGGTGTCGATGTGGGATTCAAGAATGAAAATCGAATCACGCGCGCGGCGGTGGCGGTGCTGGACTTTCCGTCATTGCAGTTGATCGCGCACAGCAGCGCCGAGACGCCCACGGCGTTTCCCTACATTCCCGGTTTGCTGTCTTTCCGCGAGATCCCTGCGGTGCTCCGGGCCTTGGAAAAGCTGGCCCATCTTCCGGCGTTGCTGCTGTGCGACGGTCAGGGCATCGCCCATCCCCGCCGCTTCGGCATCGCCAGCCATTTGGGGGTGCTGCTGGATCATCCCACCATCGGTGTCGGCAAGACCCGTCTGATCGGCCATCACGGCCCCGTACCCGACGAGAAGGGCGCCTGGGTGCCGCTGGAGGACAACGGAGAGATCATCGGCGCCGTGGTCCGTACCCGCAAGGGCGTCAAGCCGCTCTACATCTCCCCGGGTCATCGGCTTTCCATCGAATCTGCAGTGCGCTGGGTGCTGGCCTGCACGACCCGCTACAAGCTTCCGGAAACCACCCGCTGGGCCCATCGCCTGGCTTCAGAGGGATAGGAATACGTAACGAGCTGTTGGAAAAGCCCGGGCTGTTTCGTTTCTGACCACGGATCTGGTCACCAGTGCCTGCTCCAGGCGGATCAGAGCTCTGTCGCACTTGGAAAGGCGCAGGTAGCCGAACCGGCACGGTTCGGTGGCAATCCAGATCATAGGACGCTTCATGCCTCGGTACCTTCGAGAAAGTCACTTGACTCCCAAACTCGAACCTTTTCAGGCTCCTGTGTCATTGGAAAAGGCTCTGTCTTGCCATTCCGGCGTGTTTCTACAACAATGAAAAATTCGTGATCACGTGCTGCGCAAGATCTTGTCCCATACCAAAAACCTCTCTCTGCCTGACGATGCCGCCCGTTTCCGGCACGGCCTGCGGGAAATCCGGCTGCTGGCGTTTCTGTCTCTGGCGGTTTACCTGCTCGTCGCCGGTCTGAGCTACGATTTGGAAGATCCCGGCTGGCGCCATACGGGAACGGGACGGCCGTTGACCAACGACGGCGGTCTGGTCGGCGCCTGGCTGGCGGACTTCGCCTACACCCTGTTCGGGGTGATGTTTCTGCTGGTGCCGCTTCTGGTGGCCTGGTACGGCTGGGCGAGTTACCGCCGGGGCAGTTGGTGGTGGGTCGGTTCGCTGCAGGCGGCCATCCGCACCTTGGGGTTCGTCGCCACCCTGGTCGGAGGGGCGGGACTGGCCTATCTGCACTTTCCCCGTACAGCCCTGGATCTACCGGAAACCAGCGGCGGCCTGTTGGGGATCGGGGTCGGGGAATGGCTGCTGAGTCATTTCGGCCCCGTCGGGGCGACGCTGGCGTTGCTGGTGCTGTTTCTGGCGGGGATTACCCTGCTCACCGGCCTGTCCTGGCTCGATCTCATGGAAACCATCGGCAAGTACGTGCTGCTGGCCTGGGACTGGCTGTGGCTGCAGGCCGGGGCGCTTGCTGCCGCCTGGCGCCGTCAACGGGTGGCTTCCTCCGGAGAGCGGATGGCCGTTGCCGAGGCGGCGCCGGCAGCGCTTCAGGAACCCCGGCTGGCTCTGCCGGAGGAAATCGTCGTCGCCGAACCGGAGCTTCGTCTCGCCGGGACGGAGGAGGAAGGGGAGCCGCCGTCGCTGACCGCAGTGGAGGAGGATGCCGGAGAGGTTCTCGACGTGCCTTTCGAAACCGCGCCTGAGCCTGAGGAGGCCGCTCCTTCCCCGGCGCTGGAGGCGGCCGCCGTATTGCCGGACATCCCGCCGGTCATCGGCAGGAAGGTGGAGACCCACGCCGTCGCGCCCAAGGCGCCGAGCGAGCCGGTGTTGCCGTCGCTGGACTTGTTGGACGAAGGGAACGGCAAGGTGGAAGGTTATTCCGAGGCGGATCTGGCGCTGATGTCCCGGCAGCTGGAGGCGGTGTTGGCCGATTTCGGGGTCCAGGCCAAGGTGCGCGAAGTCCACCCGGGTCCGGTCATCACCCGGTTCGAGATCCAGCCGGGGCCGGGCATCAAGGGCAGCCGCATCAGCAATCTGGCTACCGATCTGGCCCGTTCCCTGTCGGTTTCCAGCGTGCGTGTGGTGGAGGTGATCCCGGGCAAATCCTACATCGGCCTGGAGGTGCCCAACCGTCAGCGTGAAACCGTCTATCTGCGCGAGGTGCTTTCCAGCCGCGAGTATCAGAAGTCGAAGTCGCCGGTGACCCTGGTTCTGGGCAAGGACATCTCCGGCCGGCCGGTGGTGGCCGATCTGGCCAGGATGCCCCATCTGCTGGTGGCCGGAACCACCGGTTCCGGCAAGTCGGTGGCGATCAACGCCATGATCCTCAGCATGCTCTACAAGGCCACGCCCGCCCAGGTGCGCCTGATCATGATCGACCCCAAGATGCTGGAGCTTTCGGTGTACGAGGGCATTCCCCACCTGCTGGCACCGGTGGTCACCGACATGAAGGAGGCCGCCTCCGCCCTGCGCTGGTGCGTGGCGGAGATGGACCGCCGCTACCGTCTGATGTCGGCGCTCAGAGTGCGCAATCTGGACAGTTTCAACCGCAAAGTGGGGGAGGCGGCCGAACGGGGCGAGCCGATCAAGGATCCCTTCTTCCGGGCCGGCGACCTGGAGGAGGGCGGCAGCTGGCCGTTGCTGGAACCGCTGCCGGTGATCGTCGTCATCATCGACGAGCTGGCCGACATGATGATGATCGTCGGCAAGAAAGTGGAAGAGCTGATCGCCCGTCTGGCCCAGAAGGCCCGTGCCGCCGGCATTCATCTGATTCTGGCGACCCAGCGGCCGTCGGTGGACGTGATCACCGGTCTCATCAAGGCCAACGTGCCGACCCGGATCGCCTTCCAGGTGTCCTCCAAGGTGGATTCCCGCACCATTCTCGACCAGGGCGGGGCGGAAACCCTGCTCGGCTGCGGCGACATGCTCTACCTGCCGCCGGGAACCGGTTTTCCCATTCGCGCCCACGGCGCTTTCGTCGATGACGAAGAGGTGATCCGGGTGGTCGGTTTTCTGAAGCAGACCGGGCAGGCCGATTACATCGAGGAAATCACCCGCTTTCAGGACGAGACCGACGCCGAAACCGGGGGCGATGACGACGACGCCGAAACCGATGCCCTTTACGACGCCGCGGTGCGCTTCGTCACCGAAACCCGCCGCGTTTCCACCTCCAGCATCCAGCGCAAGTTCAAAATCGGCTACAACCGCGCCGCCCGCATCGTCGAGGCGATGGAACGGGCGGGGGTGGTCAGCCCGCCGGAGGGCAACGGCGCCCGCACCGTGCTGGCGCCGCCCCCACACGAGGATTGATCTCATGAAATTATCGTCCTTTCCAGTGATTTTCCTGTGGTGGTGGGCGACCGCCGTCACCGCCGCGCCCGTGGATGCGCTCGATGGCTTCCTTTCCCGGGTCAAGACCCTGGCCGCCGATTTCGAGCAGGAAGTCATCGACGAACACGGGAGCGTCGGCCAGCGCAGCGAGGGACGCTTCTATTTGGCGCGACCGGGCAGGTTCCGCTGGGAATATCGCAAACCGTACCGGCAATGGGTGATCGCCGATGGCAGCAAGGTCTGGTTCTACGATCCCGATCTGGAACAGGTGACCGTGCGCCCGCTCGACGAGGCATTGGGATCGGCGCCGGCACTGCTGCTCAGCGGCCAGGTCCGCCTGCAGGCGCGTTTCCGGGTGGTCGGGCAGGGAAGCGAAGACGGGCGGGCCTGGGTGACGTTGCGTCCCAGATCCGAGAACGACGTCTTCCGCCGTTTGCGGGTGGAACTGCAACAGGGAGTCTTGCAGTCGATGGAACTAGCGGACAATTTCGGACAGCTGACCCGGATCCGCTTCCGTCGTCTGGAGATCAATCCGCGCCTTGATCCTGAGCTGTTCCGCTTTTCCCCGCCCCCCGGCGTGGATGTCTTCGAAGGCAGGTGAAGTTGGAAAACGCCGCCGATTCCCGACCGCTGGCCGACCGCCTGCGGCCCCGGCGCCTGGAGGAGTTCTTCGGCCAGCGCCATCTGCTGGCGCTGGGGAAACCCCTCTATGAGGCGGTTCGGGCCGGGCATCTGCACTCGATGATTCTCTGGGGGCCGCCGGGGACCGGCAAGACGACGCTGGCGCGGATGGTGGCGGCAACGGCGGATGCCGAATTTATACCGTTATCTGCCGTTTTGTCCAACATCCAAAACATTCGCCAAGCCATCCAACAAGCAGAAACGATTCGAAAACAAGGACGACGGACCATTCTCTTCGTCGACGAGGTTCACCGTTTCAACAAAGCCCAGCAGGACGCCTTTCTTCCCCACATCGAAACCGGGCTGATCTTCTTCATCGGGGCGACCACGGAGAATCCTTCCTTCGCCCTCAACAACGCCCTGTTGTCCCGGGCCAGAGTCTATGTGCTCAAACCGCTCGGAGACGCCGATCTGGAACAAGTCATCGACCGCGCCTTGAACGATCCCCGTGGTTTCGGCGGTCGGGAGATCCGGCTGCCAGCCGCGGTGCGCCCCTGGCTGATTCAGGCTGCAGACGGCGATGCCCGCCGCCTGTTGAATCTGCTGGAAGTCCTCGTCGATCTGGGCGAGGAGACAGGCGGGGTCGTCCATGTCTCCGAAGAGGTCGCCCGGGACGTTCTGGCCGGTGGCAGCCCCCGCCGTTTCGACCGTCAGGGGGATGCCTTCTACGATCAGATTTCCGCGCTGCACAAGAGCATCCGCGGCAGCGACCCCGACGCCGCCCTGTACTGGCTCTGCCGTATGCTGGACGGCGGCTGCGATCCGCTATACATCGCCCGCCGTCTGGTGCGTATCGCCAGCGAGGACATCGGCAACGCCGATCCGCGGGCCTTGCCTCTGGCACTCGATGCCTGGGCCGCCCAGGAGCGACTGGGGTCGCCGGAAGGGGAACTGGCGCTGGCGCAGGCGGCGGTCTATCTGGCCTGCGCGCCGAAAAGCAACGCCGTCTACCGGGCCTTTCAGGCGGCGCAACGGGATGCCGCTGCCACCGGCAGCCTGGAGGTTCCGGTGCATCTGCGCAATGCCCCCACCAAGCTCATGCGGGAGCTGGGTTACGGCCGCCGCTATCGCTATGCCCATGACGAACCAGAAGGGTATGCCGCCGGTGAAAACTATTTTCCCGAGGAAATGGAGCCGCGCCGCTATTATCAGCCGGTCGAGCGCGGTCTGGAGATCAAGATCGCGGCCAAGCTGCAGCGTCTTTCCGAGCTGGACCGGCTTTGGCGCCAACGCCACGGCCTTTCGTCACCAGACACAGGAAAAAGCCGTCGTAAATCCGGTCCGGAAGAATCCTGAGGGCCTCCTTAAGAGAGGCGGCCAGGGTTTTGCCCTGCCACCGGGTCAGTCCCGGCTGCTGCGCCACCCCGGGCAGTTGGAACGGGACGATCTCCGCCTCGGGATGCCGCAGCAGCAGGGCATCCACCACCATTTCGTTCTCTTCCGGAGCGAAGGCGCAGGTACAGTAGAGCAGCCGGCCGCCCGGCTTCAACGCCTGAAAGGCCGACAGCAACAACCGTTTCTGCTTGCGGGAACATTCGGCGATCTTGCGCTCGTGCCAGTGAGCATGGCTCTGGGGATCTTCGCTGCGAAAGCGGGACTCGGACGAGCAGGGGGCATCCACCAGCACGCGGTCGAAGCGCTCAGGCACTTTGTGGCCGACGGCGCGGCCATCCATGCGGTAACCGCGGGCGACCGTCACGCCCAGGCGGGTCAGGTTGGCCTTAAGCCGGTAGAAACGGTCTTTGACCGGCTCTACCGCCGCGATCCGTCCCCGGTTTCCCATTTTCATCGCCAGCAGGGAGGTCTTGCCGCCAGGGGCGGCGCACAGATCGAGCACCTCCTCGCCGGGCCTCGGCGCCAGCACCTCCACCGCGAGCATGCTGGAAGGATTTTGAAGGTAGATCCGTCCCTCCGCAAATGCCGCCGTCTCCGTCAGCGGGCGCTTCCATTCCGGCGGCAGGCTGGCAGCGTACTCCGACTTGGGCAGCGGATCGAGTGGAAATCCCTGGGACTGCAATTCGGTGAAGGTTTCCATGACGGAGGATCGCAAGGTGTTCACCCGCAGGACGGGAATTTTGGGGCGGTCGAAACTAGCGAGCGTTTCCGCCAGCCGGGCGGGCGGGACGATGGCCTGCAGCCGCTCGACGAAGCGCACCGGGAGCGTTGTGGACAGGGTTTCCATGGTATATCAGCGTATCAGCTGAAAAGGGAATCTGCTACAATTGTGCCTCCTTACAATCGTGGCAGAATTTCCGCATTGCTCTGGATCGATTATGCCATCCTGACCGCGGTGGCGGTTTCCGCATTGTTGGGGTTCGTCCGCGGTCTGGTGCAGGAAAGTTTCGCTCTGCTGAGTTGGATCGCCGCGCTTTGGATCGCACTCCACTTTCATCCCGCCATGGCCTATCAGCTCGAGTCCGTCCTGCCGCATCCGACCCTGCGCATCGCCAGCGCCTTCGTGATTCTGTTCATCGTTACGCTGCTCGTCGGCAAACTGACCGGCTTCCTGCTCGCCACCCTGGTGGAACATTCACCGTTGAGCATCCTGAACCGCCTGGGAGGGCTGGTTTTCGGCGCTGGACGCGGGGTTCTGCTGATCGCTGCCGTCGTCCTGCTGGCCCAGAATTTCGAGCTGGACCGGGAAAGCTGGTGGCGCAAGTCGCGTCTTCTGCCCTACGCCGAGCGCTGGGCCAACTTCCTCGGGCGTCTGGACCCCAAGCCTTATCTTCAGCGTTACCGTCTTCCTTTCCTTCCACTCTGACAGGACTCTCCGAAACATGTGCGGAATCGTGGGCATCGTCTCCCATCAGCCGGTCAATCAGGAACTCTACGAAGCCCTGACGGTACTTCAGCACCGTGGGCAGGATGCCGCCGGCATCGTCACCTACGAGGGCGGCCGTTTCTATCTGCGCAAGGACAAGGGCTTGGTGCGCGACGTGTTCCAGCCGGAGCACATGCAGCACCTGCGCGGCACGATGGGGATCGGCCACGTCCGCTATCCCACTGCCGGCTGTACCAGTTCCGCCGAGGCCCAGCCGTTCTACGTCAATTCCCCCTATGGCATCGCCCTGGGCCACAACGGCAATCTGACCAACGCCGAATTGCTGAAACAGGAGTTGTTCCTGCAGGACCAGCGCCACATCAACACCGACTCCGATTCCGAAATCCTCCTCAACGTCTTCGCCCATGAATTGCAGCGCCTGGGCAAACTGCGTCTGGACGTCAGCGACGTTTTCGACGCCGTGGCCGAAGTCCACCGCCGCTGCCGGGGAGCCTATGCGGTGACCGCGATGATCACCGGTTTCGGGGTGCTGGGCTTCCGGGATCCTTACGGAATCCGGCCGGCCGTGATCGGCCACCGCGATTCGCCCCAGGGGCCGGAATACATCATCGCCTCCGAAAGCGTCGCCCTCGATGTGCTCGGTTTCAAACGGCTGCGGGACATCTCCCCGGGAGAGGCGGTCTTCATCGAAAAGAACGGCCGCCTTCACAGCCGCCAGTGCGCCGAGCACGCCCTGCACGCGCCCTGCATCTTCGAGTTCGTCTATTTCGCCCGCCCCGATTCGGTCATCGACGGCATCTCCGTCTATCAGTCCCGGTTGCGTATGGGGGAAAAGCTGGCGGAGAAGATCCTGCGCCTGCGCCCGGATCACGACATCGACGTGGTCATCCCCATCCCGGACACCAGCCGCACCGCCGCGCTGGAACTGGCCAACCGCCTGGGGGTGAAGTACCGCGAAGGGTTCATCAAGAACCGCTACATCGGCCGCACTTTCATCATGCCCGGACAGCAGCTGCGCCAGAAGTCGGTGCGCCGCAAGCTCAATCCCATCGATGTGGAGTTCCAGGGTAAGAACGTGCTTCTGGTGGACGATTCCATCGTCCGCGGCACCACCTCCAAACAGATCATCCAAATGGCCCGGGATGCCGGCGCCAGAAAGGTCTATTTCGCCTCCGCCTCCCCGCCGGTCCGTTACCCTTACGTTTACGGCATCGACATGCCGGCCACTTCGGAACTGATCGCCCACGGCCGAAACGAGGAGGAAATCCAGCGCTTCCTCGGGGCCGACTGGCTGATCTATCAGGATCTCGACGATCTAGTGGAGGCGGTTCGGCGCTGCAACCCGGCCATCGAACGTTTCGAAACCAGCTGTTTCAGCGGCGAATACGTCACCGGGGACATCACCCCGGAATACCTAGAGCGCCTCAGCCTGTGCCGCCGCGGTCCGAAAAAGGACGATCCGCCCGCGGAAGCCGCCAACACCGACAACCTCGACCTGCACAATTCGTTATGAGCAACGATCTGTCCTGGGACCGTCTCGGCATCCAGACCCAGAGCATCCGTGCCGGCCAGCACCGAACGCCGGAAAACGAGCATTCCGACCCGATCTTCGTCACCTCCAGTTACGTTTTCGACAGCGCCGCCCAAGCCCAGGCGCGCTTTTCCGGCCAGGAACCGGGCAACATCTATTCCCGTTTCACCAACCCGACCACCCGCACCTTCGAGGAGCGTCTGGCGCTCATGGAGGGAGGAGAGCGCTGTATCGCCACCGCCTCCGGGATGGCGGCGATCATGACTCTGGCGATGGGGCTTTTGAAGGCGGGGGATCATGTGGTCTGCTCCCGGGCGGTGTTCGGCAACACCGTGCTGCTGTTTCGGAACTACATGGAAAAATTCGGAGTCGGGGTCGATTTCGTCGCTTTGACCGACCTGAACGCCTGGGAACAAGCCATCCGCCCCCAGACCCGGTTTCTGTTTCTGGAGACCCCCTCCAATCCCCTGACCGAGATCGCCGACATCGCCGCACTGGCGGCGCTGGCCCACGCCCACGACGCCCTGCTGGTGGTGGACAACGTCTTCTGCACCCCGGCCCTGCAACGCCCTCTGGCTTTGGGCGCCGATATCGTGGTCCATTCGGCCACCAAATATCTGGACGGCCAGGGCCGCTGCGTCGGGGGCGCCATCGTCGGTCCCCGGGAGCTGCTGGACAAGGAGGTCTATCCCTTTCTGCGCACCGGCGGCGCCGCCATGAGCCCCTTCAACGCCTGGGTTTTCCTCACCGGTCTGGAAACCCTGAACCTGCGCATGCAGGCCCATTGCGACAACGCCTTGAAGCTGGCCTGCTGGCTCGAATCCCATCCTGGGGTGGAACGGGTCTACTACCCCGGGCTGGCTTCCCATCCCCAGCACGATCTGGCCACAAAACAGCAGCGGGGGAGCGGGGGAATCGTCAGCTTCGTGGTCAAAGGCGGCCAGCCGGCAGCCTGGCGGCTCATCGACAACACCCGCCTGATCTCGATCACCGCCAACCTGGGGGACGTGAAGACGACCATCACCCACCCGGCCACAACCACCCACGGTCGCCTGTCGCCGGAGGAGCGTGCTGATGCCGGCATCGACGACGGGCTGGTGCGGATCTCCGTCGGGCTGGAGAACATCGAGGACATCATCGCCGATCTGGAACGGGGGTTGACCGCTTGAATCCCAGCCGTGGTTTCTGAATGGAAAACGTCTTCGAGCTGGCGGGCACTTGTTTGCGCGCACCGGACTTGGCGGGCAAACTGGCCTTGACACGCCGGGCCCGCACGGCGTTCGAGAGCGGCCGGCTGGATTTCCAGGAAATAGGGAACCCCCCGGCTGTCTGCGACGTCCGGCTGCCCCGGGAGCTGAAGTTCGTCGAACCGCGCCGACTGCCGAAACGGAAGCTGACGCAGCAGCCAGGCCGCATCGCCCTGTTGCATGCGGTGGCGCACATCGAATTCAGCGCCATCCTGATGCACTGGGACAGCCTCTGCCGCTTCCGGGGAATGCCGGCGGCGTACTATCATGACTGGTTCACGGTGGTCCTGGAGGAGTTGAAGCACTTCGAGCTGCTGTCCCGGCGTCTGGCGCACCTGGGCACGCAATACGGCGATCTGCCGGTCCATCGGGGACTGTGGCAGGTGGCGCTGGATACCGCGGGCGACGTACTCGCCCGCATGGCGCTGGTACCCCGGTTCCAGGAAGCCCGGGGACTGGATGTCACCCCGGGCATGATCGTCGGGTTGCGCCAGGCCGGTGACGCGGAGAGCGCTGCGATTCTGGAGGTCATCCTCGACGAGGAGGTCGGGCACGTCGCCAAAGGCGATCGCTGGTTCCGCTGGCTGTGCCGGCAGCGGGGCAAAGCGCCCGGGGAGACTTACCTCGACCTGGTCCGGCGTCACCTGCGCGGTGCGGTGCGGGGACCGTTCAACCGACCACTGCGCCTGCAGGCCGGCTTCGATGCGGTGGAAATGGATCGGCTTGAAGCACTTCAACAAGGAGCGAAACGATGCGTCAATGCAAAGCGGTAATCCTTTCCGGAGGTTCCGGAACCCGCCTGTGGCCCCTGTCCCGCGAAGCCTATCCGAAACAGTTCCTCGCCTTGACAGGCGACCACAGCCTGCTGCAGGAAACCCTGCTGCGGTTCCAGGCATTGGCCGAGGCCGATCCCGACGTCGCGCTGCAGCCGCCGGCGGTGATCTGCAACGAAGCCCACCGCTTTCTGGTCGCAGAGCAACTGCGTGAGCTCGGTTTCGCCGCCGGCGAGATCATCCTGGAGCCGGCGGGCCGTAACACGGCCCCCGCACTCACCGTCGCCGCTCTTTTGAGCCGCCGGGAAGGCGACGACCCAGTGCTGGCGGTGATGCCTTCCGACCACGTCATCCGCGACCGTCAGGTCTTCTGTGCCACCCTGGCGGAAGCGATCCAGCTGGCCGAACAGGGATATCTGGTCACTTTCGGCATCGTCCCCACCCGGCCGGAAACTGGCTTCGGCTATATCCGCGTGGGAAAGCCGCTCCAGGGCCATGCCCGCCTGCTCGATCGCTTCGTGGAGAAGCCCGATCGCAAAACCGCGGATAGCTATCTGGCCAGCGGCGACTATCTCTGGAACAGCGGCATTTTCGTGATGCGCGCGTCCGTCTGGCTCGAAGCCATCGGGAAGTTCCGGCACGACATTCTCGCCGCCTGCCGCCTGGCGGTCGAAAACGGGCGGGAAGATGCCGACTTCTTCCGTCTCGACCGCGACGCCTTCGCTGCCTGTCCTGCCGATTCCATCGATTATGCGGTGATGGAGCGCCTCTCCGGCAGCGACTGGCAGGCCGCCGTCCTGCCGCTGGAAGCCGGCTGGTCCGATCTGGGATCGTGGCCGGCCATGTGGGAGGTGGCTGATACCGATGCCGACGGCAACATCACCCACGGCGACGTGTTCCTGCACGAGGTCAAGGACTCCCTGGTCCATGCCAACGACCGTTTCGTCGCCGCCCTGGGGGTGCAGGATCTCATCGTCGCCGAAACCGCCGACGCCATCCTCGTGGCTCACAAAGACAGCGCCCAGCAGGTGCGCAAGGTAGCCGAATATCTCAAATCCCAGGGCCGCTACGAGTACCTTCACCACCTGAAGATCCACCGCCCCTGGGGGACGATAGAAACCATCGGCAGGGGGGACCGCTACCAGGTCAACCGCCTGACGGTGCGCCCCGGCGCCCACGTGGCGACCCAGCTGCACCATCACCGCGCCGAACACTGGGTGGTCGTCAAGGGCACCGCCCGCATCACCCGCGGGGTAGGGAAGGAGGAGGAAACTTTTCTGCTGACCGAGAATCAATCCACTTACATCCCGGTCGGGGTCCGCCACCGTCTGGAAAACCCCGGCAAGATCCCCCTGGAGGTCATCGAGGTCCAGTCCGGCGCCTATCTGGGCGGCGACGACATTCTGCGTTTCGACGAAGAAACCTCGCGCTAACTTCTTCCGATCAACCACACAATTCCAAAGGTTCATGGCATTACATTGCGGTATCGTCGGGCTTCCCAACGTCGGCAAGTCCACCCTGTTCAACGCGCTGACGCGGGCGGAAATCGCCGCGGAAAACTATCCCTTCTGCACCATCGATCCCAACGTGGGGGTGGTGCCGGTCCCCGATCCAAGGCTCAAGACCCTGGCGGAGATCGTCAAACCCCAGCGCACCCTGCCGACCACGGTGGAGTTCGTCGACATCGCCGGCCTCGTGGCCGGGGCCTCCAAAGGGGAGGGACTGGGCAACCAGTTTCTCGGCCACATCCGCGAAACCGACGCCATCGCCCACGTGGTCCGCTGTTTCGAGGACGGCGACGTCACCCACGTGGCCGGTTCGGTCGATCCGGTGCGCGACATCGAGATCATCAACACCGAACTGGTGCTCGCCGACATGGAGACGGTGGACAAGGCTTTGCAGCGGGTCACGCGGGCGGCCAAAGCCGGCGACAAGAACGCGCGGGCGGAAAAAGCGTTGCTGGAACGTCTGGCCGCCCATCTGGACACCGGCAGACCGGTACGCAGTCTGACGCTGAGCGAGGACGAGCGCGCTCTATTGCGCAGCCTGCATCTCTTGACCGCCAAACCGGTGCTGTATGTCGCCAACGTGAACGAATCCGGCTTCGACGCCAATCCCCTGCTTGAACAGGTACAGGCCCACGCTGCCGCCGATGGTGCCCAAGTGGTGCCGGTGTGCGCGGCGATCGAGGCGGAGATCGCCCAGCTGGACGAGGTGGACCGGGAAGCCTTCCTAAAGGAACTGGGACTGGAGGAAGCCGGTCTCGATCGGGTGGTGCGGGCGGTTTACCGGCTGCTGGGGCTGCAGACCTTCTTCACCGCCGGGGAAAAGGAAGTCCGCGCCTGGACCGTGAAGCAAGGGGCAACCGCCCCCCAGGCGGCCGGAGTCATCCACAGCGATTTCGAGAAGGGTTTCATCCGCGCCGAAGTCATCGCCTACGAGGATTTCGTCCGTCACGGGGGAGAGCAGGGGGCCAGGGAAGCCGGAAAATGGCGCCTGGAGGGCAAGGACTACGTCATGCAGGAAGGGGACGTGGTCCATTTCCGCTTCAACGTATAAAAAAGCCCCGCAATTGCGGGGCTTTCTCAAGGAAAGTAGAAGGTCTTGTTTTTATTTCTTACCCATCTCTTCCTTGCGGATTTCTTCCCAGGCTTGATAGGGAACGGAAGAAGTTTCCGTCTTCTTGAGCAGGATCACGCCCACGACCGCAGCGGCGATGACCAGCCCGATGATCAGCCAGAAATTGTCTTTTTCCTGTTCCTGATTTTGCTCTGCCATTTCTCCTACCTCTATGTGGTTGATTCGTTGTTATCTCCCGTTTCCGGGGGTTCAGATCGGTTACAATCTGAAACGCCGAATTTCGGCGAAGTTGATTTTAATCAAACTTCGTCCGTGTTGTCTATAGTCGATACATTCATAATCGATACCTAATATTTAAGCCGGGAGTTTGAAGATGGCAGACATCGGGGTGTTGGGACTGGGCGTCATGGGGCGCAATCTGAGTCTGAACCTGGCCGACCATGGGTATGTGACGGCGGTGTTCAACCGTCATCCCGAGGTCACGGACCGGTTTCTCACAGAATGCCGCCAGCGGGAGCCATCGTGGCCGCGGCTGCAGGGATTTCACGAGCTGGAATCCTTCGTCAATGCCATCGAGCGCCCCCGCCGGATCGTCCTGCTGGTCAAGGCTGGCGATCCCACCGACTTGACCATCGAAAATCTGCTGCCCTTCCTCGATCCCGGCGACATCCTGATC
This sequence comes from Methylomarinovum tepidoasis, assembly GCF_030294985.1. Lineage (NCBI taxonomy): Bacteria > Pseudomonadati > Pseudomonadota > Gammaproteobacteria > Methylococcales > Methylothermaceae > Methylomarinovum > Methylomarinovum tepidoasis. Next base: position 1,955,688 of record NZ_AP024718.1, on the reverse strand, counting down.
GATGGTGGCAACGCTCACTGGCTCGACACCATCCGCCGCGAGCGGGAACTGCGCCGACGGGAGATCCTTTTCGTCGGCTCCGGTATTTCCGGTGGAGAGACCGGCGCCCGCTTCGGCCCCTCGCTGATGGCCGGTGGCAGCCTGGAGGCCTGGAAGCGGATCGAGCCCGTCTGGCTCGACATCGCTGCCAAGGTCGACCCGAAAACCGGCGATCCCATCGAAGGGGCGGCACCCGGAAAGCCGGTGCGGGGAGGGGAACCCTGCGCGGCCTGGGTGGGGGAGAACGGCGCCGGCCATTACGTGAAGATGGTCCACAACGGCATCGAATACATCGATATGCAGCTGATCGCCGAAAGCTATTGGCTGCTGAAACACCTCGGCGGTTTCGACAATGCGACACTGGCCGACATCTTCGCGCACTGGAACCAGGGGGACCTGGCCAGTTACCTCGTCGCCATCACCGCTGAGATTCTGCGCCAGCCCGATCCTGCCGGAGAGGGGTACCTGATCGACAGGATTCTCGATGCCGCAGGTCAAAAAGGCACCGGCAAGTGGGCCGCCGGCAGCGCCCTCGATCTGGGCGTGCCGGCGAATGCGCTGGCAGAAGCCGTGTTCGCCCGTTTCCTTTCCACGCTGGTGGAACAGCGCCATCAGGCCAGCCGGATGCTGGACGGCCCCCAGCCGTTGCAGGCAAACGACCCCGATGCCCTGACTCGGCAGCTGGAACGCTGTCTCTACAGCGCCAAAATCTGCGCCTATGCCCAGGGTTTCCAGCTGATGCAGGCGGCCCAGGAGGAATACGGCTGGCATTTCGATTTCGCCACCATCGCCCGCATCTGGCGGGGCGGCTGCATCATTCGGGCACGGTTTCTCAATCGGATCGCCAATGCTTTCGAAACCGCGCCCGACCTGGCCAATCTACTGCTTGCTGAAGATTTCCGCCGGGTGCTCAGCGAGGGGCATTCCGCCTGGCGCCGCAGCGTCGCTGACGCCGCGCTGAGCGGCCTGCCTGTACCGGCGCTGGCCTCGGCCCTGGCCTATTACGACAGCTATCGCAGCGAGCGCTTGCCGGCCAACCTGATCCAGGCCCAGCGGGATTATTTCGGGGCCCATGCCTACGAGCGGGTTGACCGTCCCCGCGGGGAATTCTTCCACTTCGACTGGCACGGCAGCCGCCAGGAAATCTGTAGCGATTGACCATGCATTGCCTGATCGTCGGAGCCGGTATCAGCGGCCTGTTATGCGCCCGGGAACTGCAGGCCGCCGGTTGGCGGGTCACGGTTCTGGAGCGTGGCCGGGTAGGGCAGGAGGCCTCCTGGGCCGGAGGCGGCATTCTCACGCCGCTGTATCCCTGGCGCCAACCCTTACCGATCCAGCGGTTGTCCCTCTGGAGTCAGGCGCACTATCCGGAATTGGCCGAGACTTTGAGGCGGGAGACCGGGATCGATCCCCAGTACCGCCGCTGCGGCCTGCTGTGGCTCGGTCTGGCGGATCTTCGTGAGGCGGTCGCCTGGTGCCGCCGGCACGGGATCGACTGGGAAACCCCGACCGCCACCGAGATCCAGGCGCGGTTCCCGCAATTGGCCCCGCCTCCCCGGGGGGGGCATTTGGGGATCGAACGCATCGCCCAAATCCGCAATCCCCGCTTGCTGAAAGCCTTAAGGAAAGACCTGGAGGCCAATGGGGTGGAGATTCGAGAGCACACCCCGGTTTCAGGATGGCGGCAGGAGGGGAGGCGTATCGTCGCCGCGCGCACCCCGGTGGGCGATCACCGCGCCGATGTTTTTATCGTCACCGCCGGGGCCTGGTCGGCACAGTTGCACGCGGACGGCTGGCGGCCGCAGATCAGGCCGGTCAAAGGGCAGATGCTCCTGTTCCGGGCGCCGCCGGAGCTGCTGACCATCATGGTGCAACGGGATGCGCATTACCTGATTCCGCGGTACGACGGTCATATTCTGGTGGGCAGCACCGTCGAGGAAGCCGGTTTCGACAAGCGGCCGACCGCGGCGGTCTACCACCGTCTGTACCAGGCAGCCCTGAGCATGCTTCCGGCCCTGGCGGAGTTCCCGGTGGTGCTGCACTGGGGCGGGTTGCGGCCCGCCGCGCCCGAAGGGATCCCTTACATCGGGCCGCATCCGCAGGTCGACAACCTTTATTACGACTGTGGCCATTTCCGCAACGGCGTGGTGATGGCCCCGGCCGCGGCCCGCCTGCTGGCGGACCTGGTTCTGGGGCGGGCGCCGACCCTCGACCCCCAGCCTTTCCTGCCGGCGACCCGCTAAGCGGCTTCCTGGCCCAAGGTCTGGCGGAAACGCCTTTTCACCGCCTCCAGCACCGCCTCGACTTCCTCCACATCCATCTCCCGGACGTCGGCGATCTCTTCCAGCGTCAGGTTGCCATTGACTTTCAACTCCAGGATGATCCGGCTTAACGGCGGCAGGCTCTCGTAAGCCTGGGCCAGCAATTGGCGGTGCCTGGCTTCCTGGCGCAGGCTGCGGTCCAGCTCAAGGAAGTCCAGCAGGTCGCCCTCGAAGCCTTCTTCCAGCAGCAGAAGCTTGGGGCGGTATTCATCCTGGCGGTACTCGATGTCATCGAGCATTTCCTCCGGGTAGAAGGTTTCCTCCAGCGACTTCAGCTCCTCCTGGACGATGTCTTCGATGGGAACCTTGCGTTCCTGCCACCGGGCTTCTTCCTTGAGGATCTTTTCTAGTTTGGCATCGGCCAGCTTGAACAGCCTGATCTTGAGTTTTTTGGGATCGAGATCGGCATCGCTGAGGTGGTCGAACACTTCCAGATAGATCTCGTCCACAATGTCATTGGGAAAGTACATTCGCCTGGGAATCAGGCCCACGTGCTCGGCGTACCGGAGACGGGCGGCGACGTAGGGCTTGAGTTGCGGCAGAAACTGCTGCAGGACTTCGTTGAAAGCCTGGCGGTTCCGGGCGTCCTTGTGGGTTTTCAGCGCCTGCAATGACTGGGTCATGGATGGCTTGCTCCTTCGTCGTTGATCGGGCTTCCGTAGGACAATTATGGGGGCTTGGGAGATGGAGCCCAAGTGCCGTAAGGATAAAAAATTATCTTGCTCATGGATGATGGCTTTTCCACCTCGCCGACGCCGACGGATATTCGCATAATGTATATTTTTTGCCGTTTATGTTCCCTGCCCCGGGTGTGCTGTAAATTACTGAAATTACACCCAAAATAAGCATCGCTGCCCATCCTCTCATTCGGGAAAATTTTTCCCAGTACCGCCGCCGCTCCTCCTTCTTCTCCCGCTCCAGATTCGCCGCGGTGATGATCTCCACTGGGTCGATCCCCAGAATTTCTGCGATTTGGAAGCAAGCGTAGACGTCCATTGTGCTTTTCCCATGCTTCCACTGAGAAACTGCTGCCCTGTTGACACCTATCCTCTTGGCAAGCTCGTTATCGCTTGAAATTCCTAGCTTTTTTTTTGCTTCTTCGATGTATTCCAGCGTTGATTTCATGGCTCTGCTCCTGGTCGTGTTGTTTTTTTCAGCATAGAAGTGTTAAAGCCCCTTGACAATGTTAATTGGCTTTAACTATCTTTCAGCGTGTTAATCGCAATTAACACGGAGCCATCACCATGACTGAACTCACCTACCCAGTCCGACTGACTCAACAGGAAATCCGTAGCCTGGTTTCCTTCCTTGACCTTTGCCACCAGCAGCTTGGCACCACCCTTCCCGCCGTCCGGGAAAAGCTCCTCCTCATTGACGCCATCGTGTTACATTCCCCACCGGCCGAGGCCGCCGGCCAAGGTGATGGCTCGCCTGAATGCGGCCAGGGGGGTGCTCTATGAGCGCCCCCTTTTTTTCTCTTTCCGGCCCGGAACGGTGTCCCTTCTGCGAAGGTTCCGGGAAATGCCGCTGTGGCCAGACGGCTCCTTGCGAGTTTCATCCCGACTCTAACGACGTATGTCCCTGTTTCTTCTGTAACGGTACTGGCTTCGTCATTCCCGACGAGGAGGACGCCGCATGATCGACATGCTCGTTCTCCGCTGCTGGTTCCGCGACCAGGAAGAACTGACCGTCAAGGACCTGCCCATTCCCCTTGAGGCGTCCATTGATCCCGGTTCCGGCGATGTCTATGCCCATCGCCATCGATGGGAACAGATTCCCAGCAGTCACGATACCCTGGCCTTCAAGGTCTTCGACTACGACCTGAAGGACGGACGCCGCTTCTACATCGAAATCAAGGCGTCTCCGGCCAAGATCATGCAGGGCCACAACGTCTTTGGTACCGACGATGTCGGCAAATGCGCCTACGCCCTCATCGAATGTCTCTTCAACCGCTACCCCGATCTTTTCGACCTGCTCGACTACTCCACCTGGTCCGTGCATCAGGTGGACGTCACCTATCACAGCTTTGCCGACAGCGAAGAAAACGCCGTCCGTTTCATCCACGCCCTGGCCAACGTCTCCAACGGCCAGACCAAGCCCCGCAGCGGTTACGAGAGCACCACCTATTTCGGCAAGAAGCGCAGCCGTCTCAAGAAGATCAAGGTCTACGCCAAGCACACCGAATTGCTGCAACGACTCAGGGACATCGAACGCAAGGGCGATCCCCACAAAGTCCTGCAGTACTACGGCCCCCGGCTGATCGAGTACACCAAGGGCATGATCCGCTGGGAGGTCAGCCTCTATGCCCGCTGGCTGGAGCGCCGCGGCATATCCACCAACCTGTTCGAGTTCATCAAGCAATTCGACCCCAAGGCAGCCTGGACAGACGCCACCAAAGACATATTCGCAGCTATGAGAGGTAGAGAGATGAGAGTGATACGAGACGACGACGTGAGAAAGAAACTGCGCCAACACCTGAAACGCACCACCCGGTCCGGCCGCCCCAGCTATACCCTGGCCGATTCCGTCTATCGCACCTACAGGACCATCAAGGCCGAGGGATTCGACGAAGCCAGGGCTTTGATACCTTACCGGACGTTTCACCGCCATATTCAGCTCCTGATGGCTTCTGTGGGCATTTCCAAGGCCCACCTGATGCAGATGAAGGGGCAGGGTCTTGAATGCGAAGTGGTGCCCTTCGTCCGGTACGTCAAAGTCGAATTTGGGCGTCAGTTTCCGGACTGGTACGAGGGGGAGGCCGCGTGAAGAGTCCACATACTATAACCAGTGGACTCTTGTGCCATGGTGGCAATTTTGACCAATTTTTGTACAGCATCAGAGCCATGCTTCAGCCTCACAAAATCGACCGGTTCTATCCCATCTTTTCCCCCTTCTTCCAGGGCTGTCCCCTCTACTGTCCGGTTTGCTCTGGTGACCTTGTGGCCGTCTATGTCGATCCCTGCGCCTATGAGCTCCGATGCCGCAACTGGGGCTGTGGTCATGTTCATGATCGGATCGTCATCCCGGAACAGGAACTGATGGAATCCGTTGATGCCTTTTGCCGTGGCCACAAAAAACGTAACCCGTTACGGAATTAAGATTCTCCCATCAACCCGAGAGGTAACCGCCATGATCGAAATCGAAGTCAAAAGCAGCCACGTCGAGACCCGCACCGTTCGCCCCCGCAACGGCGATCCCTTCGACGTTTACGAACAGGAAGCCTACGCCCGGACCTATGGCCCGGACGGCAAGCCCCGGCCTTACCCGGAACGGATTCGGATCGCCCTGGAATCCACCTCCAGTCCTTGGCCCGTTGGGACTTACATCCTGCATCCCGCATCGCTCTACGTGAATCGCTTTGGTGATCTGTCCATATCCAGGCAGATCAGGCTGATGAAGAAATCCGATCTCAAGGCTGCATAGGGTAGGGGGCCATGATTTGCGTTACGGTCAACGATGTTGGCGGACTGGTTCAGGTTCCGCCTGCCGCTGATGGAACCTGTCCAAATACCGCCTACGTTGTCCTGAGCGCCACCGAATCGGCATTGGCCTACGTGCCGATCACGGCTGCCGATATTCTCTACGCCTGGACGTGGGGGGCTGGCACCGTGCTGTTTATGTGGGCATTGGGAATTGCCGTCGGTGCTGCCGTCGGCGTCATTCGTAGAATCTGAAATGAGGTGAAAAACATGGCTGATATTTTTGCTGCCGTTGATCTTTCCACTGTTGCTACGTGGGTTGCGAGCACCGGCGTCGTGATCGTCGGTATTGCCCTGGCATTCAAGGGTATCACTCTCGCTAAAAGGGGCATCAACAAAGCCTGATAACCGGGGGGGGTGTTATCCCCCCCCGTCTTTTTTGGGGGATTTGATGTGTCGCTTATACTCATCGCGCTTATTGGTGCTATTGCTGCTGCTGCTTTTGTTTATGCTGCTGGCCGGCCGTTCTGAGGCTGCCATTTCCGAACGGGTTTTTGTCCGGGATGGCAATGGGTTTCGTGAAGTGGCTTGGAAAGCGGCCGATTGGTTATCAACTGCTGCCGATGGTGTGGGTGGTGTTATTGCCTCTGGTCGGGCGCCGGTGCCAACAAGTGCCGGGAGTATCCCGGTTGATCTGACAAAGAATGTTTCCCGTGGTACCCTGGCTGCTGCTGCTAGGGTATTAGTTAGAGCTAATCCCGCTATTATGGCCGCGTCTCTCGGTCTTGAACTGTACAATATATTTTATGATTCCAACACTAATACTCTGGTGAAGCATGAGTCTGCGTATATGTGTTGGCAGCGTTATGATGGTTATTACCCTGATCCTATGGGTTATGATGCGTGTGTTGCGTGGTTAGAATCTTCGACAAGTCAGGGTCATTTCGATCATGCGGAGGATGGGTGTTCTGATCGGGGATATAGTGGTGCTCCAGCGAAATCCATTTATATGCGTCATAATACCCAGAATTATTTATATTTCTGGGGTTGCTGGGTTCCAAGTAGTACACAGACTCAAAATGTTACTGCGACTGATCAGGACGTAGAACAGGCTATTGACCAGAAGCTTCAGGATGATCCCAACTCTGCCCTGCCAATTTATCAGCAGGTTCTGCAATCCGGTCAGAATCCCACCGGTACTGTTCAAACATTCGGCCCATCGACCGTCCAGGGTCCGACCATTACGGTTACCAAAACCTTGTCTGATGGAACCCCAGTAACTGAAACCACTATGACAAGCTATGATATTACCTATCAGGGGGATACTGTTACTGTTACCAAGAATATTAGTACTACAGTTGTTAATAACGTTACTGGTCAGACTATAGATCAATCCACTACCACGGAAACGCCACCGCCAGAATCTCAAAATCAGGAACCAGAAAAAGAATATTCTCTTAATTATCAAAACAGTGATTTACCGGAAGTTCCAGATTTTTATGATCCTGTTTATCCCAATGGATTTTCCGACGTTTGGGATTCCGCCACTCAGGGGTATGACCAAACTCCACTCGTCCAGTGGCTCCAGTCTCAAACGTCTGGTCTTCCGGATTCTGGCACTTGTCCATCTTGGACCTGGGATTTCAATCTAGGCGTTGTGAATCTCGGCACTCACCAGTTACAACCACCTTGCGAGATTTGGCCTTGGATTCGCGCCTTTGTTCTCGTGACAGCGATTTTTGCTGCGAGGGCAATTATTTTCGGAGGTTGACCTATGCAGGCTGTTTTTGATGCCATCGGCTCGTTTTTTACCGATCTGCTCAGACTGATTACGGATTGGGCGCGCTGGTTGCTCGACGTCGTTGTTCAGATATTCGTCGATTTGGGGGAACTGGCCCTGGATGTGGTATGGGGTGCGCTCGACAGCATCATTTCCGTCGCCGTCGGTTTGCTGTCTGCGTTGCCCGCGCCATCCTTCGATCTGGCCGGGGCTCTCGGCGGTCTCCCGGCCGAGATGATCAATGTCGCCGGTCTGATCGGCCTCGGCCAGGCCATAGGCATTGTCATCGCCGCCCTGGGCGTCCGTTTCGTGCTCCAGATGATTCCGTTCGTTAGGTGGGGATCATGATTACGCTGATTTTGGGGGCGCCGGGCGCTGGCAAATCCTATGAGGCCGTTCGTTACCATGTCATTCCCGCTCTGGAATCCGGTCGCCAGGTCATTACCAACTTGCCGCTCAACGTAGAGGCGATAGAACGCCTCATCCCTGACTGCCGTGATCTCATTGATCTGCGTCTGTCCGGTCAGGGCGCACGGCCAGTTTTTGCTGATGTCCGCGACTATGAAACCGACTGGACCCATCCCGAACACGGATTTGGTCCTCTGTACATCATTGATGAATGCCATATGCCATTGCCCAGGGGGCGCACAGATCGGGCAGTTGAGGAATGGTATGCGATGCACCGCCATCGCGGCGTTGATGTTGTCCTCATTACCCAGAGCTACGGCAAAGTGTCCCGGGCCATCGTCGATCTGGTCCAGACCGTCTACCGTCTGCGCAAGGCCACCGCCCTGGGCAGCACCAAGCGCTACATCCGCAAAACTCTGGACGGTGTCAGGGGCGCGGAGCTGGCCGCCGCCGTTCGCACCTACGATCCCAAATACTTCGATCTTTACAAATCCCACACCCTGGGTGGCGTCGAGGTCGACACACCGCCGCCCCGCAACTGGTTCCGTCATTGGACGTTTATCGGATTCTGCGTCTGCATGGTCGTGGGCATTGGTTTGGCCGTCCGCGCCCTGGCCGTTTCCCGATCCACGGCTGCTGCTCCGGCGCAGCCAGTCCCCCAGTCCCCGCCCGTCCCGGCTGTCGCTGAAATGCAGACTCAGATCGGCGTTGCTGCCTCATCCACCCGTACCCTGCCGGGTCCGTTCTCTGGCCTTGAGCTGGTCATCAGCGGCTATCTGTCTGACTGGCGGGGCCGTCAGTGGTACATCGTCGGCATTGCCCAGCAGGGCCAGATTGTTCGCTACGTCAACAGCAACGATCTGGTCAAAGCAGGTTACGAAATCGAATCGATGTCATCCTGTGCCGCCCGCCTTACGTATGATGGTCATCAGGCGTGGATGCGCTGTGCGCTGCCTGTTGCCGACGCGGGCATGATGTGACGGAGGGGCCCCCGCCGTTAGGCGGGGAGGTGCCGTCACATCATGCCAGGGCAGGGGACAGCGCCTTGCAAACTCCCTCGTTTTAATTCGTAACCCGTTACAAAAAATCCTTGACCAATTTCCGTAACCCGTTACAATAAAGTCATCCCATCAATAAACGTAACGGGTTACGCAAATGGCGACCGATCCCCATGACACCTACACCATCGACGCCCTGGCCGATCACCAACCCCGCTGCCGCGGCCGTCCCCGCAAACCCGACGCCCTGACGCCCGCCGAACGTATGCGCCGCTACCGGGCCCGCAAGAAAGCCGGCCTGGTCAAGGACGCCAAGACCCAGCGCATCGAGGCCCTTGAAGCCGAAAACGCCCAACTACGTGACCAGATCGAAAGCCTGAATCGGTTTATCCTAGAGCTGGATTCCATCGAGGTGGAGAACGCAAAACTTCGTCAGCGCATCAAGGATTTAGAGGTAGAGAATGCCCGATTACGGGATGAACTGGTCGCCGTCGAAGCCGAATGTGTGCCGGAACCAAAATCCGTAACGAGTGACGAAAAATCAGAAGCCCCGGAAATCATCGATCTGACCCCACATGCTGCCGGCCGCTGTCAGGCCGCCACCAAGCGGGGAGGGCGCTGCCGTCGGTCCGCCAAAACCGTCATCGTGGCCGTTGACAGCCTGGGGCGCCGCTATGAGATTTGCGCGTGCAGTCTTCACCAGGCCGAAGACCGCTGCTTGATAGCCGGGCAACATCTCAAAGTCGCCAAGGCATCCCTTGAACCTTTGAAATCGTAACAGTTACGGAAAATCACAATGGCACATGCAGCAATCGAACTCTACGAAGCCCTTAAGGAAGCCGGCACCAGCGATGAAAAGGCCCGTACCGCCGCCGAAGCCGTCGAGAACCTCCGCGATGAAGAACACTATCGCCGTATCGAAACCCGCATGGTGGCCCTGGAGGGGCGCATGGAAGGTATCGAGACCCGTATGGTGGCCTTGGAAGGCCGCATGGAAAGCATCGAGACCCGTATGGATTACCTGGAAGGCCGCATGGATCGCCTGGAAAATCGAATGGACCGCCTGGAAGTTCGGATATCGAAAGTGGAAACCGAAATCTCTGATCTCAGATCGGAGGTCAAGATCACCAAATGGATGGTCGCCTTCGTCCTGGCCGCCAACATGGCCACACTCTGGATGCTCATCAAGATGGCCCTGGCTCATGGATGACGGCGAGGAACGGCTTTGGGACATCGAGCTTAAGCTTGAATCGATCAATGGCGAGCTGAGGCTTCACCGTTGGATGCTCGCCTTCATCCTGGCCGCCAACATGGCTATTTTTTGGATGCTCATCAAGATGGCCCTGGCACATGGATGACGGCCAGTATGTTCCCCGCACGCGCGGGGATGAACCGTGTGCGGAAGGATAGGCGGCCAAAGGGGTTGTATGTTCCCCGCACGCGCGGGGATGAACCTGTATAAGCGCCGCCAGGACGGCGGCGCAAATGCCCGACCGAAGGGAGGGCATATAGGCGGCGGTAGGGCGTTGAACTGTGCTACTCCGCTTCGACCGCCGTAACTGGGACTCAACCGCTGCTCTGGTGATGGTACGGCCCCAGTACCACCGGCCTTTGGGGGTTCCACCAACGTCCCGGCGCGGCCACCGCCCCCCCGGACACCCCTCAGCCCCCATCCGCGCTTGATCGACCGATTCGGTCGGAGTCGTGGCCTGATCCTGAGGCACCGGATTCCAGAGCGTTTCTAGGTGCCTCCAGGCCCTCAACGGCTACGGTGGAACCACTCCCGGCCGGGATTGCTGCCGGACTTCCGAAGATCCGCCACCTGCAGCAGATACGGATAGGCCCGCAACTGCCCGGCCGTCAACGGATAGTTCCCATCCGTGAACAGATGTTCCCGCCACAACCGGAACCCCTGCCATGACGGATGCGCCCAGGACAGATCGCCCTGGGCCTGCTGGAACAACTTGACGATGTAGGGCGGGGCACCGCGTTTCTCCCAGTTCCGCACCGTTCTGACGGTCACCCCGCAAAAAGAAGCGGCCGACTCCCGATCAGGGAAGCCGGCCAACAGACGAAGATGCGCAAATTCCATCACCGGGTCTCCATGCCTCCCGGTGACAAGGATAGCTAGACCAGAAGCAGGCCGCCGGCCAGGCGCCGCCGGCGGCGATGTTCGCATAATGTATATTATGTAAAATTGCGACGTTACCGGCAGTAACGGTGACCCCGGATCGACGGTAGAAACGGCTCCCGCTCGATCTTGGTATCGGCGCGTGGCTTTCTCGGCTTGCGCGCATCCGGATAGGCGGCGCTATGTTCTGGCAAGACTTCGCCCGGATCCAACGGGATCAGAATCGCCAATGGCGCGCTGATCATTTTGCGGATGACCTGACGATCCCGGCCGCTTCCCTGAATCCAGCAGACATTGGCCTTGATATGGGGTTTCAGGTCCTGCACGATGGCGATGGGTTCGTCCTTGGGATGCTGGGCCAGAAGTTCCAGCTGCCTCAGGTAACCAGGCGAAGGATCGTCACCGGCCAGCGCCGTCAGCCTGCGGTAGGCTTCCTGGCGGCTGATACGCTTGATCGAGCGCGTTGCCCCCCAGGTGAAGCGGATGGAATGGGGTTTGCGCAGCAGGATCGGCTGATGGCGGTACAGCTGTTTGAAATGCAGGCGAGGAAAGCCCTGGGTGGCCATCAGGCGCCGGGCCCGCTCCCTGTCGTTGCGGTTGACCGCGAGCACCGCCTGCTTGAAGGCGTCCCGGGCCTGATTGAGGGCGCCGGCAAGCGCCAGCGTCCTAGGCCCTGCCCCGATGATGCCGGGACAGGGATCGGTTTCCCGGCCATCGCGGTCATCGGGATATTCCACCTGCGTTAGGATCTGGATTAATTGGTTTCTGGCTTCTACATCGTGGTATTCACGATGTGTCAGATCGAAGACCCAGGCCCTGCGGGTTTCCTGGTTCAGCTGGATGACGAAATTTTGGATTGTTTCCTGTAGTGTTTGGAATCTGTAGGTGAGGGTTTTTTTTGGTTTGGATTCATTTTTGGTTTTAGAATACAAACAAAGTTAACGGTATAAAACGATATTGTGACAGAATCGAACGATTTTCAAGCATTTCCTGAGCGCTCAGGTCGTGTATCATTACCCGACACAGTTCCTGGCTCGGGTACATGACGACTTTGCACAAAAAACTGGAAGTCACCTGTCACAATTGCGGTTTCAGCACCGTATGCTTCCCCCGAGGGTTGACCCGCGAGGAAGTCAGTCAGCTGGAAGATGTGGTCGAACGCCGCAAAGTGCTACGGAAGGGAGAGTTCCTGTTCCGTGCCGCCGATCCTTTCCACGGCCTGATCGCCATCAAATCCGGCACCGCCAAGTTGATCTATCAGGACGAGCAGGGCGAGGAACACATTCTCCAGGTTCTGCTTCCTGGGGAGGTGGTCGGCTTCGACGCCCTGGCGGACAACCGCTACCGCTGTTCCGCCCAGGCGTTGGACACGGTCAGCTATTGCGAACTCCCGGCCAGGGAAATCTCCCGTATCTGCTTCCGCATCCCGAAAATGCTCGGGGAAATGCTGCGTCATGCCAGCGACGCCATCACCAGCCAGTGTGATCAGACCGTCTTCATCAAGAAGCCGGCCGAGGAACGCTTGGCCGCTTTTTTGCTCGACCTGTCCCGCCGTTATGCTTTCCGCGGTTTTTCCGGAGAGGAGTTCTCCATCGGTCTGACCCGCCAGGAACTGGGAAACCACCTGGATCTTGCCCTGGCCACGGTCAGCCGCACCCTAAAGCAGTTCGAGCGTGAAGGCTGGATTGAGCTCGATGGGAAACGGGTCCGTATTCTCGACCGCGACGCCCTGAGCCGACTGGTCTCCGGTTAGTGCTTGATGCCGACGCCGTGGTGCAGCAGCCACCAGGCGGTCAGGCCCAGCACGCCGATCAATCCCGCCACGATGACGAAGGCCAGCTTCACCGGCACGTCCGCCACCCCTAGGAAACCGTAGCGGAAAGCGTTAATCATGTAGAGAATCGGGTTGAATTCCGACACCCGGTGCCAGGGCGGCGGCAGCAGCGTCACCGAATAGAACACCCCGCCCAGATAGACCAGCGGCGTCAGCACGAAGTTGGGAATGATGGAGATGTCGTCGAAGCTGCGGGCGAAGACCGCGTTGATCAAGCCGCCCAGGGAAAACAGCAGCGAGGTCAGCAAGGCCATCGCCACGGCGATCTCCCAATGACGCACCTCCAGGTCGGTGAACAGGGCGGCGATCCCCGACACCAGCAGGCCGATGGTCAGCCCCCGCGCCATGCCGCCGGTCACATAGCCGAACAGGATCAGCCAGCTGGGCATCGGCGCCACCAGCATTTCTTCGATGTGGCGCTGGAACTTGGCGGAGAAGAACGATGACACCACGTTGGCGTAGGAATGATTGATCACCGCCATCAACACGATACCCGGGACGATGTAGTCGATGTAGGCCACCCCGGCCATCGGCCCGATGCGCGGCCCCATGAGGGCCCCGAAGATCAGGAAATACAGCGAAGTGGTCACCAGGGGTGGCAGCAGGGTCTGGGGCCAGATCCTCAGGAAACGGTGGATTTCCTTGCCTGCCAGGGTGCGGTAGGCGATCCAGCGCTGCTTCAGCATCAGGCCGCCTCCCCTGCCCTGCGGCGGACACGCTGGAAAAACAGCTGCTCCAGACGGTTGCTGGTGGGGCGGATGTCGATCACCTCCAGGCCCAACCTGTTCAGGGCGGCGAACAGCGGGTTCAGCCCCCGGGATCGGGGCACCTCCACCGCCCAGACGTTGGTCTCCACCGCTTCGACCCGGTACCCCGGAATCTCCGGGATGGCCGGCGGCGGGTTGCGCAGTTCCAGCAGATAGCGGTGATATTCCAGCTGCGCCAGCAACCGCTTCATGGACGTGGATTCGACGATACGGCCGTGATCGATGATGGCCACGTGGCGGCACAGCCGTTCGGCTTCTTCCAGATAATGGGTGGTCAGAATGATGGTGGTGCCCTCGCGGTTGAGACGGCGCAAAAATTCCCACATGGAATAGCGGATCTCGATGTCCACCCCGGCGGTCGGCTCATCGAGGATCAACACCCGGGGGCAGTGCACCAGAGCACGGGCGATCATCAGCCGCCGCTTCATCCCGCCGGACAGCCGCCGCGACACTTCGTCGCGCCGGTCCCAGAGCTCGAGTTGCTTGAGCACTTCCTCCATGCGCCGGCGTGCCTGCCGCCGCGGCACGCCGTGATAACCGGCCTGATTGAGGACGATCTGGCCGACCTTCTCGAACTGGTTGAAGTTGATTTCCTGGGGCACCAGCCCGAGACAACGCTTGGCCGCATCCGGTTCGCGGTCGAGATCGTGGCCGCAGATTTCCACCTTCCCCGCCGTCTTGGTCACCAGCGAGGTGACGATGCCGATGGTGGTGGACTTGCCGGCGCCGTTGGGGCCGAGAAGCGCGAAGAAATCGCCGGTCTCCACCTCCAGATCGATGCCCTTGAGGGCCTCGAAGCCGTTGTCGTAAACCTTGCGAACGTCTTGCAGTCTCAGGGCCTTCATCGCTTCGGAACGGTGACGGTGGCGGAGGGGCGGCTATTGTAGCAGAATAGCGCCGATCCCCCTGCCGCAATGGCAGGTCGTTTCCCATCAACAATCTGACAAGGAACACTTCATGATGAACCGACTGCTCGCGACGCTGGCCTTCGGCGTCTTCTTTTCCCTGTCCGCTCAGGGGGGCATCATCCCCTGGCTCAAGGGCGGCGAAACCGGGACGGAAACCCAAGTCCCCACCGAGCTGCGACGAGACAATCTCCCCTCCCTGGCACCGATGCTGGAACACGTCCTGCCGGCTGTGGTCAACATCGCCGCCTCGGGCAAGGTGGTAGTGGAAAATCCCCTGCTGCAGGATCCCTTCTTCCGCTACTTCTTCCGCGGCATGCCGCCGCAGATGGAACGCAAGACCCAGAGCGTCGGCTCCGGCGTGATCGTCGATGCCGGCAAGGGTTACGTGATCACCAACCATCACGTGGTCAAGAACGCCGACACGATCTACGTCATCCTCAAGGACCGCCGCCGCATCAAGGCCAAACTGGTAGGCTCGGACCCGGAAACCGACATCGCCGTGCTCAAGGTCAAACCCGAACGTTTGCAGGCGCTGCCCCTGGGCGATTCGGACGCCTTACGGGTGGGTGACTTCGTGGTCGCCATCGGCAATCCCTTCGGCCTGGGACAGACGGTCACCTCAGGGATCGTCAGCGCCCTGGGACGCACCGGCCTGGGTATCGAGGGCTATGAGAACTTCATCCAGACCGACGCTTCCATCAACCCCGGCAATTCCGGCGGCGCCCTGGTGGATCTGCGCGGGAGACTGGTGGGCATCAACACCGCCATCGTCGCCCCTTCCGGCGGCAACGTCGGCATCGGTTTCGCCATTCCCATCAACATGGCCCATCAGGTCATGCAGCAGATCATCAAATATGGCGAGGTCAAGCGCGGCATGCTCGGCGTCCAGGTCCAGGACCTGACCCCGGAACTGGCCGAAGCCATGGGGATCGACGTCAAGGAAGGTGCGTTGATTTCCGGCGTCACCAAGGGCAGCGCTGCAGAAAAGGCCGGTCTCAAGCCCGGCGACGTCATCATCGGCTTCGACGGCAAGCGGGTGAAGAACTCCGCCCAGCTGCGCAACTTGGTGGGACTGAAGCGGGTCGGCGACAAAGCCGAAGTCGAACTGATCCGCGACGGCAAGCGCATGACGATGACCGTCACCATCGGCAAACCCATCGCCGAGGGCGGACCGGTGACCGACATCCCGATGCTGGAGGGCGCCTATCTGTCGGACATTCCGCCCGATCATCCTCTCTACGGCGAAATCCAGGGAGTTCTGGTCGCCGGGGTGGAAATGGGCAGCCCGGCCTGGCAGGCAGGCCTGCGCAAGGGCGACATCATCCTGTCGGTCAACCGCAAGCGGGTCAAATCGGTGGCCGAATTCCTCCAGGCCGCCCGCCAGTCGCCCGCCCGCCTGCTGCTGCGGATCCAACGCGGCAATTTCTCCCTGTTCCTGGTACTGGAGCGGTAATTTCCCTTCTGGGAAGATGCAGGGGGAGGCTTTGGCCTCCCCTTTTTCATGGGCGCGCCAGAACCTTTCTCAGCTGTGCCAGCGGCAGGGTGTTGACGATCTGCGCCTTTTCCAGCCAACCGCGCCGCGCCTGGGCCACCCCGTAACGCATCAGCTGCAGGCCGGTGGCGGTGTGGGCATCGGTGGAGACCACCAGCCCGACCCCAAGATCCCTGGCCATCAGGCAATGCTCGTCGTTGAGATCCAAGCGTTCCGGCTGGGCGTTGATCTCCAGCAGGCAGCCGCGCTCCTTCGCCGCGGCCATGATCCGGGGCAGGTCGATGGCGTAGGGACGGCGTTTGTTGATGAGGCGTCCCGTGGGATGGGCCAGGATGTTGAAATAGGGATTGTCCATCGCCCGCAGGATGCGCTCGGTCTGTTTGCGTTTGGACAGGTTGAACCGGTAATGGACCGAGCAGACCCGAAGATCCAGATCCTTCAGCACCGTATCGGGCAGATCCAGAGTGCCGTCCTCGAGGATGTCCACCTCGATGCCCTTGAGCAGGGTGATGCCTTCCAGGCGCTCGTTGAGGGCGTCGATCGCCTCCATCTGGGCCCGCAGGCGCTTCTCGTCCAGGCCCCTGGCCACCGTGACCCGGCGCGAATGGTCGGTGATCGCCAGGTATTCGTAGCCGAGCGCTTTGGCCGCCTGAGCCATGGTCTCCAGGTCGTCGCGGCCGTCGGTGTCCTGGGTGTGGGCGTGCAGGTCGCCGCGGATGTCGGCCAGTTCCACCAGCCTGGGAAGGCGGTTTTCCAAAGCGGCCTCCACCTCGCCGCGGCCTTCGCGCAGCTCTGGGACGATGTAAGCCAGACCCAGACAGGCGTAGACGTCGCGCTCGGCCTCGCCGGCGAGCCGCTTTTCGCCGCGGAACACCCCGTATTCGTTGATCTTGAGCCCCTGCTTGACCGCCAGGGTGCGGATCTCTATGTTGTGGGCCTTGGAGCCGGTGAAATACTGCAGCGCCGCCCCGAAACTCTCGCTCGCCACCACCCTGAGATCCACCTGCATGCCGTTGCGCAGGCGGATGCTGGAACGGGTGCCGCCGCGGGAAAGCACCTCCGCCACCCCCTCGTAGGCGACGAACCGCTCCATGACCGGCGAATCCCCCTGAACCGTCACCAGGATGTCGAGATCGCCCACGGTTTCCCTCCAGCGCCGGTAGCTGCCGGCCACCTCAATGCGGTCGATCCCGGGCGCCTGGCGCAGGTGGGCGATCAGGGCGGTGGCGATGCTCTCGGCCTCGAAACGCAGATAGCGCCGCTCTCCTTCCAGGGCCTGATCCAGATGTTTGAGAATCAATGCCTCGATTTTGGGTCCAAATCCCGGCAACTGACGGATCTTTCCGCTGCGAGCGGCCCGCTCCAGGTCCTCCAGAGTGCGGATGTCCAGGGCGCCGAACAGGGCCTTGACCCGTTTCGGCCCCAGCCCCTCGATCCTAAGCAGCTGCAGCAGGGTCGGCGGCGTGCGCGCCAGCGCCTGTTCCAGCTGGGGCAGCTTGCCGGTCTTGACGACGGTTTCGATCTTCCGGGCGATGCGCTCGCCGATGCCGGGCAGCCGGGTCAGATCCTCCCCGGCTGCGACCATCTCCGCCAGACTGCGGGGCAGACTGCGGATGATCCGGGCGGCGTTGCGGTAGGCGCGGACCTTGTAGGGGTTCTCCCCCTCGATGTCGAGGAGGTCGGCCAGTTCGTCGAAAAGATCGGCGATTTCGCTGTTGCTGAGGGCCATGGCGCGGCTGGGACCAATGTTAGAATGTTGAAACGTCATTGTAATCGCTTGTCCATCAGACCATGAAACTCCCCGTCCGTGCAGAGCGCCGCCGCACCCTGTCCCAACGCCTGAGCCGGTTCGTGCTGGAGCGGATCCGCCAGGCCTATTACCGGATGGCGGAATCGGCCACCGGCTCCCACAAGCGCGATTTCCTCGTCGCCCGGGTGGAAGACGCCCGCACCGGCCTGGAGGAAACCAAGGAGCAGCTCCAGACCACCCTGGAACGTTTCAGTGCCCTGATCGCTTACGACGGCGGCAGCCTCGCCAGCTACTACCGCGCCCTCAAGCGGGAATTCGACCGCAGCGAACAGAAGGCCGAGGAAGTCCGGGATCACATCGACACCATCGAATCCCTGGCCGAATCCCTGTTCACCGAATGGGAGGACGAACTGGCGCTTTACACCAACCGCAGTCTGCGCAGCAAGAGCCGTCAGAAGCTGAGGCTGACACAGCGCCACTACAAACGCCTCATCGGCGCCATGCGCAAGGCGGAAAGCCGCATCGATCCGGTCCTGGGCGCCTTCCGCGACCAGATCCTGTTTCTCAAGCACAACCTCAACGCCCAGGCTATCGCCGCCCTGCAGCATGAACTGAACCACGTCAGCGTCGACATTGCGGCGATGATCAAGGTCATGGAACAGTCCATCCAGCAGGCCGACCGCTTCATCCGCACGCTGGAAGAACCCAAAGAATTACCGAAGCCGTAATCTTGGAACTGAAAGCCTTTCTCGACCGGTACCGGCAGCAAAGCTGCGCCCTGCAGGCGCACCTGCCCGCCGAATCCCCGCTGGCAAGGCTGCTGACAGAGCTGGAACCTTCCCTGGAACTGACCCGTGCCGCCCTGGCCAAGACCGAACTGCCGCCCGACCATACCTTGCAGGTCGCCGTCATCGGCCCGACCCAGGCGGGCAAGAGCAGTATCGTCAACCTGATCCTAGACACCGAGGCGGCCGGCGTCAGCCCCCTGGCCGGCTACACCGTGCACCCTCAAGGATTCGTCCACCGGGCGGAACCTGCCGACTGGCTGGACACCTACTTCGAAGGTTACCGGCGCCTGCCGCGGGCACAATTGCCTGCGGACCGCTACACGCACTTTGCCGCCGAGCCGGTTTCAGGCCGCCCGGAACTTCCCGCCCTGACCCTGTGGGACACGCCGGATTTCGATTCCCTACGGGCCCGCCATTATCTGCACGGGCTCCTGCGCACCGCAGCACTAGCCGATCTCCTGCTCGTGGTGGTGAGCAAGGACAAGTACGCCGACCGGGCGGTCTGGGACATGCTCACCCTGCTCGAACCCCTCGGGCAGCCTGTCCTGGTCTGCCTCAACAAGGTCACCCCCAAGGGCCGTGACACCCTGCTGCGATCCTGGAACGAAAAATGGCGCACCCACCGCGGAGACCCGCCGCCGCCGGTGATCCCGCTGCCCTACTGGCAGGACGAGGAAGAACACCGCCAAGCCGGGGCCCAATTGCGGGCCGCTTTGCTAGAGCGCCTGCCGCCTGCCCGCCGCCACCGCAGCCAGCAGCCCAGGCGGATCCTCGAACTGGCCCGCCGTCACTGGCCCGCCTGGCGGCAGCCGCTGGCGGCGGAAATCGCCGCAGATAAAGCCTGGCGCACGCAGGTCGAGGCGGCGCTGACCCAGGCCATCGAAATCTACCGCCACGACTTCCTCGACCATCCGATCGCCTATGAAACCTTCCAGCGGGCGCTGGCGGAACTGCTGATCCTGCTGGAGATTCCCGGTATCGGCAAGCCGATGCTGTGGATGCGGCGGACCTTGACCTGGCCGCTGCGCCAATTGCTGGGAAAAGGCAAGCAAGACCAGGCGATCCCTGAGGAATTGCGGGTGCTGACCCACAGCGTCGAGCACGCCCTGCGCCGGTTGCGCCAAGCGCTGGCCGAACCCCCGCCCTCCGAACTAGCCCGGCCGTGGTGGCAGTCCCTGTCCCGCCGCTATCAGGAAACCATGCCGGACACGCTCGATGCCTTCCAACAGGATGCCGGCCGTTATTACCGGGAATTCCAGCCCCAGGTGGAAGCGGCCGCCCGTGAACTCTACGAAAGACTCAAGGAAATGCCGGTCACCCTCAATGCGCTGCGCGCCACCCGACTCAGCGCCGATGCCGCCGGACTGGCCCTGCTGCTCCAGACCGGCGGCATCGGACCGCACGATTTCTTCCTGGCCCCGGCGGTCCTGTCACTGACCTCGTGGCTATCGGAAACCGCCCTGGGCAAGTACATGGAGCGGATCGCCGCCCAGCTCAAACGACGGCAACTGGAGGCGGTCCAGAACATGCTCGCAGCCCGGTTCGGCCAGCGTCTGCTCCAATTGCCCGGGACCATCGAGCCCGCCTACCGCTTCGGCTTCGATGCCGAGACCCTGACCGCCATCGATCAACAGCTGCAGGAACGCCGTCATGGACTCCGTCTCTTTTGAGCCTCTCTCTCAGTGGTTCCAGCACCTTGCCGCCGCAGGTTTCCTCACCCCTGAAGAAGCGGAGCGGTATCTTTCCGCCGCCCGCGATGACGGCGGCCCCCTGTTCGAGGTGGAACGCCCCCCGCTGATCGTCGCCTTCTTCGGCGGCACAGGCGTGGGCAAAAGCACCCTGCTCAATCGCCTGGCAGGCGAACCGGTCGCCCGAACCGGCATCGAACGGCCAACCTCGCGGGAGATCACGGTCTATCTGCACCAGTCCCTGCCCACCGAAGCCCTGGAACAGCAACTGCCCCTGGAGCATTTGCGTCTGGCCCGCCACGCCAATCCCAACCGCCGCGACGTGGTCTGGATCGACATGCCCGACATCGACAGTGTCGAGGAAAGCAACCGCGAACTGGTGTTCCAGTGCCTGCCCCACGTGGACGTCCTGATCTACGTGGTCAGTCCGGAACGCTACAAGGACGATACCGGCTGGCAGATGCTGCAACGCTTCGGTCACCGCCACGGCTGGCTGTTCGTCATGAACCACTGGGACCAGGGACACGAGTCCCAGATCGAGGACTTCACCCGGATGTTGCGGCAGGCAGGCTTCAGGGCGCCTGTGGTGCTGCGTTGCGACAGCCGCGAAGACCTTGACCGGCGCCGCCCGGACGATTTCGGCAAACTGGAGGAAATCCTCACCCGGCTGGCCAGAAACGGCGGCGCCGATCGCCTGCAACGGCGCAATCGCAGCCACAGGATGCAGGAACTGGCCGACCGCATCGAGCGGCTGGTGCGGAAACTCGATCCTGAAAGCGTCGCGCCCTTGGTGAAACAGTGGCGACGGCTTTGGCGCCAGACCTGTGACGAGCTGGCGCCTTCCCTGGAATGGCCCACCAGAGCCCTGGCCCAGGAAATCGCTGGTAAGGGCCAGAAACGCCTCAAATCCGAGCAGGGAAATTCCAGCGAAACGCTGCTTTGGGATCTTTGGAGCCAAAAGCAGCTTGAGGACGCGCTGGACCGGCTGGTGCTCGAAGCCGGCGAACGGGGGTTGCCCACCGCACTCCTGAAACAGCGCCTGGCGCCTGTCAGGCAACGCCTCGACCGTATTCTGATCGACCAGGTCCAGCGCACGGTCCGCGCCGCCCTGGCCCGTCCCGGCCGCAGCCTGCGCCGGGGGGTGTTGTGGCTTACCGCCGTGCTGCGTTACCTCCTGCCCCTGGCCGCCGGAGGCTGGGTCGCCTGGCAGGTGGTCGAAAGCTATTACCGCGGCTTTACCGGAGAAGGCGAATATCTCGGCCTCAATTTCGCCATCCACAGCCTGTTGCTTATCGGCCTGGCCTGGCTGATTCCCTTTCTGCTCCACCGCCTGCTCGAGCCTTCCCTGGAGAAGGTGGCCGAAAGCGGTATTCGTGCGGGTATTCACCAGGGATTCGAGCAAATCGAGGCCGAAGTCGTCTCCCAATTGCAGGACTTGGCAACCGAGTTGAAAACGTTGCAACGACAGGGCAGAGCGCAGCTTCAGCGATTACGCCAGGCTGCGCTAACCGAAGACCCCCCACAGAATAGTGGCTTACTAGAGCGCATTTTCATCCACACAGAAAAAAGCTGAAAGCCCCAGCACCCACCTCAACGTCAGAAATTAAGACTTCCCGTCAAAGCCTTCGCCTGGTGGATTTCCCCCACCGCTGCCGGTCGATATCCACCACCACATCACCGTCTCGATCTTAATTTGTCGATCTTTCCGTAACAAATAGTTGGCATATCGATTGCTTTTCTCTTGCATAGATCCATTTCAGTCGAGGAGTGTACACCGTGAACGACACTGCCGCATCGCTACCCAAAACCGGCTTGGCCGGTCTCAAGGAAAACTGGCGTTACGACCTGATCGCCGGTTTCCAGATCTTCCTCATCGCCCTGCCCCTGTGTCTGGGGATCGCGATGGCCTCCAACTTCCCGCCCATGGCCGGAATCATCGCCGCCTTCGTCGGTGGGCTTCTGGTGTCGCGCATCAACGGCTCCCACGTCACCATCTCGGGACCGGCCGCCGGTCTCATCGTCGTCACCCTGGGGGCGGTGGAAAGCTTAGGACAAGGCGATCCGCTTGCGGGTTACCATCGAGCCCTGGCGGCCATCGTCGTCGCCGGCCTGCTGCAGGTGGTTCTGGCCCAACTCAAGGCCGGGCGCTTCGTGGCCCTGGCGCCGGCCTCGGTAGTCCACGGCATGCTGGCGGCCATCGGCATCATCATCATCATCAAGCAGTTCTACGTCATGATCGACGTCAAGCCGGAGGGAGAACTGCTGGAGAATCTGGCCGGCATCCCCCACGCTTTGCAGGAGATGAACCCGGAAATCGCCATCATCGGCTTTGCCAGCCTGGCGATCGTCATCGCCTGGGAGATCCTGAAACCGAAGTTCAAATGGATGCAGATCGTGCCGGCCCCCATCGTGGTGGTGGCGGTGGGCATGGCTTTAGGCGTGTACTTCGATCTGGAACATCAGCACAAATACTCCTGGCATTCCACCTTTTATCAGGTCGGCCCCCAGGAACTGCTGCCGGTGCCTCAGTCCTTCTGGGACGGTTTCGCCTTCCCGGACTTCTCCATGGTCGGCAGCGCCGCCTTCTGGATCGCGGTGATCAGCATCTGCCTGGTTTCCAGCCTCGAAAGCCTGCTGTCGGCGGCGGCCATCGACAAGCTCGACCCCTTCCAGCGCCAGAGCGACCTCAACAAAGACCTGCGCGCCCTTGGGATCGGCTCATCGGTGTCAGGCGCCATCGGCGGCTTGCCAATGATCTCGGAAATCGTCCGGTCCACCGCCAACATCCAGTTCGGCGCCCGCACCCAGTGGTCCAACTTCTTCCACGGCCTGTTCATGCTGGTGTTCGTGGCCCTGTTCCCGGGCCTCATCCACGAGATTCCCAAGGCGGCGCTGGCGGCACTTCTGGTGTTCACCGGCTACAAACTGGCCTCGCCGCGGGAGTTCTATAAGACCTGGGAGATCGGCAAGGAACAGCTGTTTCTGTTCGTCCTCACCATCGTCGCCGTACTCGCCACCGACCTTCTGATCGGGGTGGCCATCGGCATCGCCGCCAAGATCGTGCTTCACGTGCTGCGCGGGGTCAATCTGAAGCAGCTGCTGCAGATCTCGTTCCAAATCGAGCAGACCGATCCCGACAGCTACCACGTCCGCATCGACGGGGCGGCGATCTTCTCCAATTTCCTCAGCCTCAAGACCGCCCTGGCGCAGCTGCCGCCGGGCAAGAAGGTGCTCTTCGACCTCACCCACGCCGATTTCATCGACCATACGGTGATGGAGTTCCTGCACGAATTCTGTGAGGACTACGAACGCCGCGGCGGCCACTGCCAGTTCCGCGGCCTGGAGCTGCACGAGGCCGCCTCCGCCCATCCGCTGGCGGCGCGGCGTCAGGCGGCCGAGCGCCTCAAGAACACCTTCCTGAAGGTAGAAGACAGGGGCGACCACGTCGAGGTCCGGATCGGCGGCGCCAAACTGCTCGAACGCCTCAACGCTGAGCTGCGCGAGGAACTGGAACGGCTGCCGAAGGACCGGAAAATCGTCTTCGACCTGTCCGACGCCTGGTGTTTCGCCCAGCCGCCCCTGGATTACATCAATGCCTTCCTCGATGCCAATCCGAGCGCCCGCCTCGAAGTGCGGGGATTGGAGAGTTCGTCAAACCAAAAGGATAAATCGGCATGATTCGCAATCTCGCCGCTGTCGGCTTCGATCAGATCCGGCGCCAAGGTCTGGCTTTGGCTTCCACTCTGTGCTGGCTGCGCCAGCGCCCCCAGATCGCCGCGGTCATGGTCGGCGGCATTCTGCTGGCACTGGGCTACTGGGCCATCACCGGCGGCCGCGCCGCCCTGCCCTTCAGCCTGCTGGCCATCGGCTTCGCCCTGGCCTCGGGGCTGGTCAGCCTGGGAGCCGACCGTCATCCCCGACTGTTGCGCCATACCGCCTTCGGGCTGCTGGGGTTGTCTGGCATCGCAGGTCTCCTGGCCGGGGGCACCGCCCTCGTCGCCCAAGTGAATCTGGACCTGACCCTGCCGCTGGGACTGCCGTGGCTGGTCTGGCATCTGCACCTGGACGCCCTGGCCGGCTTCTTCCTCGGCGTCATCAGCGTGGTGCTGGTGGCGGTGGCGTTGTTCGGGCCGCAGTACGTCATCGAATACGAACACGGTCCCCATCCGCTGTCGCTGCTGGGACTGGCCACCGGCCTGTTCGTCGCCGGCATGCAGCTGGTGCTGCTGGCCAGCGACGCCTTCTTCTTCATGATCGCCTGGGAGTTGATGTCGGTGGCGAGCTACTTCCTGGTGGCCTACAGCCACGAGCACGCCGCCAACCGCCACGCCGCCTTCATTTACCTGCTGATGGCGGAAATCGGCGCCCTGCTCATCATCCTCGCTTACGGGGTGCTGGTGGGTTTCGGCGACGATTTCACCTTCGAGCAGATGCGCCACGCCCAGCTCACCCCCCTGTGGGCGGCGGTGGCGTTCGCGCTGGCTCTGGCGGGCTTCGGCATGAAGGCCGGGATCGTGCCCCTGCACGCCTGGCTTCCTGAGGCCCATCCGGTAGCCCCGTCCCATATCTCCGCCCTGATGTCCGGGGTGATGCTGAAAGTGGCGGTATACGGCTTCATCCGCTTCACCTTCGACCTGGTGGGCATCGAACGCTTCCACTGGGGCTGGGGCGTGGCGGTGCTGGCGGCCGGCAGCGCCTCGGCGGTGCTGGGGGTGCTGTACGCCCTGATGCAGCACAACCTCAAGCGTCTGCTGGCCTATCACTCGGTGGAGAACATCGGCATCATCTTCATGGGACTGGGCCTGGCGCTGCTGTTCTATGCCGACGGCAAACCCACCCTGGGCGCCATCGGACTGATCGCCGCCCTCTATCACTGCCTCAACCACGCCGTCTTCAAGAGCCTGCTGTTTCTGGGCGCCGGGGTGATCCTGCAGCGCACCCACGAATCCGATCTCGAACGCATGGGCGGGCTGATTCACCGCATGCCGGTGACCGCGGTGCTGTTCCTGGTGGGCTGCATCAGCATCTCCGCCCTGCCGCCCTTCAACGGCTTCGTCTCCGAATGGCTCACCTATCAAGCCGCCCTACAGGTCTCTGCCCTCGACAGCGGCGTGCTGCGCAGTTTCGTGCCGGTGACCGCGGCGATGCTGGCCCTCACCGGCGGGCTGGCGGCAGCCTGCTTCGTCAAGGTGTTCGGAGTGGTGTTTCTGGGCAAGCCCCGCAGCCACCATGTCCAACGGGCCCGGCGGCTGGAATCAAAACCGGCCTTGGCCGGCATGGGCTGGCTGGCGGGGTTGTGCCTGCTGCTCGGCATCCTGCCGACGCCGCTGGTGCGGACCCTGGAAGGTGTCAACTTGCAGCTGACCGGCAGCGGACTGCCGGAAACCGCCAGCCGCGGCATCTTATGGCTGGCGCCGGTGTCACCGGAAACCGCCTCCTATGCCGCGGTGCTGGTCATGCTGGCGATGGGCCTGGCCTGGCTGCTGAGCTACGAATGGCTCCATCCCGGCCACGAACACCCGGAGCGCCAGGCCTATCCCTGGGACTGCGGCTTCGGCCGCCTGACCCCGAGAATGCAGTACGGCGCCACCGCCTTCGCCATGCCCCTGCGGCGCATCTTCGCCGACTGTTTCGTGATTCACGAGGAGATCGACAAGGAAACCAGCGGCGCCGACGGGCTCAAGGTCACCGCCATCCGATACCGCCTCCACGTGGAGGATCTGCTGTGGCGTTGGTTCTACGAGCCGGTGACCCGGGCCCTGCATTGGAGCGTGCGCTACGTCGGTCGCATCCAGACCGGCAACATACGCGTCTATCTGGGCTATTCCTTCGTGACTTTAATTCTCTTACTGTGGGTGATCAGCTGATGGCCTGGTTAATCAACCTGTTGCAAGTGATCCTGTTCGTGGCCGCCGCTCCCCTGCTGTCGGGCTGGATCAAGAAACTCAAGTGCTGGAGCCAGAACCGCAGGGCGCCTTCGATCCTGCAGCCCTACCGGGACTTGTTCAAGCTGCTGCGCAAGGAGACGGTGGTGGCGGAAAACGCCTCCTGGGTGTTCCATACCGCTCCCTACATCATCTTCGCGGTGGCCGTGCTCGCAGCGGCCATCGTGCCGCTGGTGGCGGTGGACGTGCCCAGCGCCCGCATGGCCGACATCATCGTCCTGGTGGGCTTCTTCGGCTTGGCGCGCTTTTTCCAAGCCCTGGCGGGACTGGACATCGGCACCGCCTTCGGCGGCATAGGTTCGTCGCGGGAGATGACCGTCGCCTCCCTGGCGGAACCGGCGATGCTGATGGCGGTGTTCACCCTGGCGGTGTCCATGTCCACCACCAACCTGGCCGCCGCCATCCACACCCTGCTCCAGGAGCCGGTCACCATCCGGCCCTCGTTCGTGTTCGCAGCCCTGGCCCTGGCCTTGGTGGCGGTGGCCGAAACCGGCCGCATCCCGGTGGACAACCCCGCCACCCACCTGGAGCTGACCATGATCCACGAGGCCATGATCCTGGAATACAGTGGCCACCACCTAGCCCTGATCGAATGGGCGGCGCAGATCCGCATGGCCATCTACGCAGTGCTGCTGGTCAATATTTTCCTGCCCTGGGGGCTGGCCGAGTCCTTCGCGCCGGCGGCCCTGGGCTGGGGGCTGGTGGCGGTGGCGGTCAAGCTGGCGCTGCTGGCCCTGGTATTGGTGCTGGCCGAGGCGGTGCTGGCCAAGATGCGGCTGTTCCGCGCCCCCCACTTCCTCGGCTTCGCCTATCTGCTGGGGCTGTTGGGGATGCTCACCCACGTGATTCTGGAGGTCGGCTGATGGCAACCCTCGAATCCCTCTACGGCCAGGCGGTGTTCCTGCTCGCCGCCCTGGTGCTGTTCACCTCCTTCGTGATGCTGGCCCAGAGCCGGGTCACTACTCTAGTCAACCTGTTCGCCCTCCAGGGCCTGCTGCTGACCGGCACCACGGCGCTGGTGGCCATCGTCCAGAATTCGCCCCACCTGCTGGTGTCGGCGACCCTGACCCTGGGGTTGAAGGTGATCCTGATCCCCCTGTTGCTCCACTGGCTCATCCTGCGCATGGGGCTGCACCGCGCCACCGACGAGGTGCGGCGCCCCCTGCAGCTGCTTTTGGGCGCCGCCTCCCTGGTGGTGTTCAGCTACTGGATCACCCTGCCGGTGGTGCAGCTGTCGGAACTGGAGACCCGCAACATCATCGCCGCCAGCACCGCCACGTTGCTGCTGGGGATGCTGCTGATGATCTCCCACCGCCAGGCCATCAGCCAGGTGGTCGGCTTCATGGCGATGGAGAACGCCCTGTTCTTCTCCGCCGTGGTCTCGACCCATGGAATGCCGATGGTGGTGGAACTAGGGGTGGCCTTCGACGTGATGGTGGCGGCAGTGATCTTCGGGGTGTTCTTCTTCCAGATTCGAGAAAGCATCGATTCTCTGGACGTGGACGCCTTGAGCCGCCTGACCGAAAGCGAGGAAAGCGAATCATGATCGCCCTGTATCTGCTGCTGACGATCCCACTGGCAGGGATGGCGCTGCTGGCCCTGAACGGACACAAACCCTGGGCCGGCCGCCTCAACAACTGGCTCAACGCCGCCACTCTGGCGGCGGCCCTGGTGCTGGCGCTGATCGTGCTGCGCGCCGGCACCCTGATCTCCGACGACAGATACTGGCTGGTGGACGCCTTCAACGTCTATCTCATCGCCCTCACCGCCCTGGTGGGGCTGACCACCGGCATCTTTTCCGGCCCTTACATGGAACACGAAAAGGAAATCGGCCGCCTCAATCCCCGCCGGCTGCGCCTTTACTATTCCATGTACCAGGGCTTCATGCTCGCCATGTACCTGATCCTGGTGACCAACAACATGGGGATCCTGTGGGTGGCGATGGAAGGGGCGACCCTGGCCACGGTGCTGCTGGTGAGCCTGTACCGCACCCCGGAGAGCGTCGAGGCGGCCTGGAAGTACTTCATCCTCTGCGGCGTCGGCATCGCCCAGGCCCTGTTCGGCACCATCCTGCTGTACTACGCCGCCACCCAGGTGCTGGGCGCGGGCGAGGCCGCGCTGGAGTGGGCCACCCTCTACACCCACGCCGGCGAGTTCGATCCCGCGGTGCTGAAGATCGCCTTCGTGTTCCTGCTCGTCGGCTACGGCACCAAGGTGGGGCTGGTGCCCATGCACAGTTGGCTGCCGGACGCCCACTCGGAAGGTCCGACGCCGATGTCGGCGATCCTCTCCGGCCTGCTGCTCAACGACGCCCTCTACGCCATCGTCCGCAGCAAGATGATCGTCACCCAGGCGGTGCCGGGGCCGCTGCCTGGCTATCTGATGATGGGCTTCGGGCTGGTGTCGTTCCTGGTGGCGGTGCTGTTCCTCCACCGCCAGCGCGACATCAAGCGCCTGTTCAGCTACTCCTCCATCGAGCACATGGGCACCATGACTTTCGCTTTCGGCATCGGCACCCCCTTGGCTACCTTCGCCGCTCTGATGCACATGACGGTGCATTCGCTGACCAAGTCGGCGATTTTCGTCACCGTGGGGCATGCAGCCCAGATCGCCGGCACCCAGCGCATGGACAAGATCCGCGGCCTGATCGCCACCCAGCCCCAGGTGGGCTGGGGGCTGCTGGTGGGCACCCTGGCCATCGCCGGCTTCCCGCCCTTTGGGGTGTTCGTCAGTGAATTCCTGGTGCTGGTGGCCACCATGGAAAGCTATCCGTGGTTGACCCTGCCGCTGCTGCTGGGGCTGGCGATCGCCTTCGGCGGCCTGTTCCGCCATATTCAGCCCATCGTCTTCGGCCGCAGACCCGAAGGGCAGCAGCCGGTGGCCGCCAACATGATGCCGGTGTTCGTCCACTTGGGGCTGGTGCTGCTGCTGGGGCTGACGATTCCCGGCGTGCTGGCGGACTGGTTCGACCAGGCCGCGCAACTGATCAGTGGAGGGATGCCGCAATGACCGTTTTGAGCGAATACCTGAGCGCCCTGAATGCCGCAGGCATCGAAACCACCGAGACCGGTTCCCTGACGCCGGCCTCGGTATGGCGGATTCCAGCGATCGCCTGGGAGCGGGCCGCGGAACTGGCCAAAATCCGGGGCTGGCGCTGGAGCGCCGGCTGGGGCGAGGATCTGGGCGAGCGCCTGCAGATCAACGCCCTGCTGGAAAGGGAAGGCCGTTATCTGCTGCTGCGCGCCGAGGTGCCTGCCGAAAACCCGGTGCTGCCGTCGCAGGCGCTTCATTATCCGGCCGCAGACCGCAGCGAGCGCCACACCCGCGATCTGCTCGGCATCGACTTCGAAGGCGGCGACGGGCGGCGCTGGACCCGGCACCATGCCTGGAACGAAACCGAACATCCGCTGCGCAAGGACTTCCCCGTCGGTGGCGAGCCGCCGGAGACGACGCCGCCGGACCACGATTATCCCTTCGTCGCCGCCCAGGGAGCCGGCGTCTATGAAATCCCCGTCGGACCGGTGCACGCCGGCATCATCGAACCGGGCCACTTCCGCTTCCAGGCGGTGGGCGAGACCATCCTCAATCTGGAGGAACGGCTGGGCTACGTCCACAAGGGCATCGAGAAGATCGCCGAAGGCCGCGACGCGGAAGGCCTGGCGCGGCTGGCGGGACGGGTTTCCGGCGATACCACCGTGGGCCACGCCTGGGCCGCCTGTCTGGCCATGGAACGGGCCTGCGGCGTCGAAGCGCCGGAGCGGGCCACCTTCCTGAGGGCGATCCTGGCCGAGCGCGAGCGCATCGCCAACCACCTGGGGGACCTGGGGGCGATCTGCAACGACGTCGCCTTCGCCTTCGCCCACTACCAGTTCGGTCGTCTGCGGGAGGACTGGCTGCGCACCCAGCGGGCGCTGTTCGGCCACCGCCTGCTGATGGACCGCATCGTTCCCGGCGGGGTCAACGTCGATCTCGACAAGGCCGCCACCGACCGCCTGGATGCCGAACTGAACCGCTTGGGAAGGGAGCTGGACACGCTGATCGACATCTGCGACCGCAACACCACCCTGGGCGACCGCCTTTACACCACCGGCCGGTTGACGGTGAAAACCGCCGCCGCCTTCGGCTGCCTGGGATACGTGGGCCGCTGCGCCGGCCAGGGCTTCGACGCCCGCCGCGACGCCCCCTATCCTCCCTACGACCAGCTCACGGTCAAAGGCGTGGTGGAGGAGGCCGGCGACGTGGCCTCGCGCTTCTGGGTGCGCTACAAGGAAATCTGCGTTTCCCTGCGGCTGCTGCGGGTGCTGCTGGGACGGCTTCCCGAAAGCGACATCCGCACCGAACTGCCGCCCCCACCGGCCGGCGCCGAGGGGTTGGGGATCGTCGAAGGCTGGCGCGGCGAAATCGTCACCTACGTACGCTTCGGCGACGACGGCCGCATCGACCGTTTCTTTCCCCGCGATCCCAGCTGGCTCAACTGGCCAGCCCTGGAACGCATCGTGCTGGAGAACATCGTCCCGGACTTCCCGGTGTGCAACAAGTCGGTCAACGGCTCGTATTCCGGGGTGGATTTATAGGAGACTGCCATGCTGCGCCAATATCTCAAAATGCTCAAGACCGGGATCAAGACCGAACCGGTGCGCAAGATTGTCCG
This sequence comes from Methylomarinovum tepidoasis, assembly GCF_030294985.1. Lineage (NCBI taxonomy): Bacteria > Pseudomonadati > Pseudomonadota > Gammaproteobacteria > Methylococcales > Methylothermaceae > Methylomarinovum > Methylomarinovum tepidoasis. The sequence continues at coordinate 1,924,769 of NZ_AP024718.1, read as the reverse complement.
CGATCCCGACGTGGAACGCCTGGGGGCGGAGGTCAAGCGGCGGGTGGACCGGGATTTCGCCGGCAGCCTGGCGATCCGCGAGGTGGATGCCGGCTCCTGCAACGGCTGCGAGCTGGAAATCCACGCCCTGAACAACGTCTATTACGACGTCGAACGCTTCGGGGTACATTTCGTCGCCTCGCCGCGCCACGCCGACGTGCTGCTGGTGACAGGACCGGTGTCCCGTAACATGGAGGCGGCCCTCATCCGCACCTATGAGGCCACCCCCGATCCCAAGTGGGTGATCGCCTGCGGCGACTGCGCCGTGTGCGGCGGCGAGTTTGGCATATCCTACGTCAGCTGCGGTGCGGTGGAAAACGTCATTCCGGTGGATGTTAAAATTCCCGGCTGTCCGCCGTCACCGGCGGTGCTGTTGGCGGGAATTCTGGAAGCACTCGGAAAAGTGAGAAAAAAGAAATGAGAAAATCACTGGGAGCGATCCTGCTCGGTCTGGCCGCCCTGCCGGCACTGGCTGCCGACAATGCCTTCTTTGGCTGGTACGGCTTCTCACTTCAGGGCGGTCTGAGCGCGTTGTCCCCCAAATTGGAGAAGTTCAGCTGGAGCTTCCTCAACCAGGCCCGTCTCAGTCATACCCCTCAGCCTCTGTTTGCCGGTAAGGCCAACAAGCTGACCGAGAACCTGCTGTTCATCCAGTTCAATTACCACGTCAACGACCAGCTCCACCTCGGCCTGGGCTACACCCGCGACTGGCTCGACCATTTCAACGAAAACCGCGCCTACGAGGAGATCGGCTGGCATTCCAGGATGGCCGACTGGGGCCGGCTGACCACCCGCACCCGCTTGGAACAGCGGGTCAACGACAAGCTCGACTCCAACGACATGGGGTTGCGCGTCCGCGAACTGGCGCAGTGGAGCCATCCGGTGCCAGGATGGGAGCAGGTGGGCTTCATCCTCAATGACGAGGTGATGTGGTACCTTAACTCCAGTGCTTGGCGCAGCGACGGCTTCGCCGAAAACCGTGCCTTCGCCGGTTTCGACATTCCCCTGGCAGACAAGACCAAACTGACCGTCGGTTATATGAACCAGTTCGTGCGCAAGGGCACGTCCAAGACCAGCCAATTGAACCATATCCTCTTCGTCAATATCGGTTTTCATCTTTAAGCGAGGTTTGCATGAGCGCCCTGCCCCCCTGCCCCCAGTGCCAGTCCCAATACACCTATGAAGACGGCCACTTGTACGTCTGTCCCGAATGCGGCCACGAATGGGGGCAGGACGAAGCGGGCAAAACCGCCGAAGATACCTTGACCGTCACCGACGCCCATGGCAACGTCCTGCACGACGGCGACAGCGTCACCGTCATCAAGGACCTCAAGGTCAAGGGCGCCTCGGCGGTGGTCAAGGTCGGCACCAAAGTCAAGAACATCCGTCTGGTGGAAGGGGATCACAACATCGACTGCAAAATCCCCGGTATCGGCGCTATGAAACTGAAGTCGGAATTCGTCAAAAAGGCCTGAACCCCGGTAGCCGTCACCCGGTGCCTTCCATTAAACGACTGCTCTACCGGCCCCTGATTGCCGCCACCGTGCTGGCGAGCTTGGCGGTGGTAGCGGTCATCGCTGCCTTCATTTTCCTCAGCGACCGAAACCTGGCACGTATCCACCGGATCGAGGCCACCGTCGGCCAGGTCAACCAGCTCCAGGTCATCGATCACCAACTTCAGGCTATGCTGCTCGACGGCCCCGATCCCCGGATGCTGGCGGACATCCGCGCGCAACTGCGGCAGCTGGGACCGGAATGGCCGGATCTGGTTCCCCCTATTCTCGGCGCCCTGGAGGACCCCTCACCGCCCCGCCTGGAAAGCGCCGTCCGCCGCCTCCAGGCCCTCCTCGGCCGGGAAAACCAGCGGGAAAGCCGCCTTCTGGCCCAGATCGTCGCCGATACCGAGATGGAACGCCGGGCCGCCTTCGCCGGTCTGATCGTCCTTTCAGGGCTGCTCGCGCTTGGCGCTCTGCTGACCTGGCGCTGGCTGCTGCTTCCCCTGCGGCGCATGAATCTCCTGCTGCTGCAGCTGGCCGACGGCCGCTTCGAACCCATCGACAACCCCGACAGCAGCTCGCCCTGGCGTCCTCTGCTGGACAATTACAACCGTATGGTCCGTCGTCTTGCCGAACTGGAACGGTCCCGGCGGGAACGCACCGAGCAGCTGGAATCCCAGGTGCGCCGGGCCGCCGGCACGCTCCTAGCCCAGAACCGCGACCTGGCCCGGGCCGAGCGCCTGGCGGCGGTGGGCGAAGTCGCCGCCGGTCTGGCCCACGAGCTGCGCAACCCCCTGGCCGGCATTCGTCTGGCGCTCCACAACCTGCGCAGCGATACGGACGATCCTGAAACCCGGCGCCGCCTCGACCTGGTCATTGCCGAACTGGAGCGGATCAATCGCCACCTCAATCAGCTGCTGGACCAGGCCCGCCATCAACCGGAACCGCCGCGCAGCTTCGAGCTGGCCCCGGTGGTTCAGGAAACCCTGGAACTGCTGCGCTATCAACTGCCTCCCACCATCGATCTCCAGTGGCGCATCCCCACTGGTCTGCAGGTGCAGCTGCCGGAAACCGGCTTGCGCCAAGTGCTCATCAATCTGGTGCTCAACGCCGCCCAGGCCATGAAAACCCGGGGCTGCATCCAGATCGAAGCCCACATCGAAGCAGGACGCCTGCTGCTGACGGTGAGCGACGACGGCCCTGGTTTCCCTCAAGCGCTGCTGGCCCATGGGGTCCGCCCCTTCGCCAGCGGCCGCGACGGCGGCACCGGCCTGGGCCTGCTGATGGTCAAACGCTTCGCCGCCAGCCTCGACGGCCGCCTGCGGCTGGCCAACCGGGACGGCGGCGGCGCCCAGGTCACTCTGGAGATTCCATGCGCGCCACCCTGCTGATCGTCGAAGACGAGCCCCTGCTGGGCGAGGAACTAAAGCGCCACTTCCAGCGCCTCAGCTGGGAAGTGGAGTGGGTCCGTGATCTGGCCGGCGCCCAACGGGTGCTGGATCGGGAGGGGCTGGAACCGGACGCGGTGCTCTCGGACATGAACCTGCCCGACGGCAACGCCCTGGACTTTCTCGAACGACGCGGCGGCCGCCGGCCGGGCTGTGAATGGATCTTCCTCACCGGCTACGGCAGCGTCCCGGACTCGGTGCGCGCCCTGCGTCTGGGGGCCTACGAATTCCTGGAAAAGCCCTGCGACCCCAACCGCCTGCAGATGGTGCTGGAGGCGGCGGTGCGCAGCGCCCGCGCTCAGCGGCGTCTGTCCGAAGAGCACGCCCAACAGCATCAGCGCTACACCCCTCAGCTGTTCGCCGGCGACAGCCCGGCCACGGTACGGCTGCGGCAGATGCTGACCCGCCTGGCCCAAGTACCGTTCTCCTCCCTGGTACTCCTGGGAGAGACCGGGACCGGCAAGGGGGTGGCGGCCAAGATCCTCCACGCCGGTGGAACCCGCGCCCAGGGGCCCTGGGTAGAGCTGAACTGCGCCGCTCTGCCCCACGAGCTGGTGGAAGCGGAGCTGTTCGGCTACGAACCGGGCGCCTTCACCGGCGCCAAGGGCCGCCACCGGGGACTGCTAGAACAGGCCGACGGCGGCACCCTGTTCCTGGACGAGATCGGCGAACTGGAACCGGGTATCCAGGCCAAGCTGCTCAAGGCGGTGGAGGACAAGCGCTTCCGCCGCCTTGGCGGGGAACGGGAAATCCAGGTGGACGTCCAGATCATCGCCGCCAGCAACCGCGATCTCAAGGCCCAGGTCCGGGAAGGGCGTTTCCGCGAGGATCTCTATCACCGCCTGAGCGTGTTCCAGCTCACCATCCCGCCACTTAGGGAGCGTAAGCAGGACCTGAAAGCCCTGGTCCCACTGTTCGTAGCCGAATTCAACGCCAAGGCCGGCAAGCAGGTCCGACACGTCCCCGAAGCCGCCTGGCGTGCCTTCGAGCGCTACGACTGGCCCGGCAACGTGCGCGAACTTCGCAATCTGATCGAGCGCTGCGTGCTGCTGGCGGAAGACGACACGCTGCCGCTTCAGTGGCTCGGCCTGCCGGGCCTCACCGTGCCCCTGGGGGATGGCGACCGCCTGTGCCTGCCCCTGGACGGCAGCCTGTCCCTGGAGGAGATGGAACGCCGCATCCTCGCCGCCGCCCTCGACAAAACCGGCGGCAACGTCACCGCCGCCGCCCGCCTCCTCAAGACTTCGCGCGAGACCCTGCGCTACCGGGTACAGAAGTTCGGCCTGGAAAGCTGATCCGGCGCGGCCCTCCCTGGCCACTGCAGACCCTTGCCCCAGCCCCGCCTGAGAAAGCGGGGATGCTCGGTTCCTGCCAACGGAGGATGGACTATATTCGCCCCCCCTAATAGAATGATGGCCATAACAATCATCAGGGCGATGACATGGGGTTCACGGCACGCGCTTTCCACTTCGTGCTTTTGTTGTGTCTGGGGCTGAACGCTGCCGCAGACACCCCTGTCCTGCCGTCACACCCGCTGTCCCTCACGGAAACCCTTGCCCTGGTCCGCCAGCGCAACCCGGACCTCCGGGCCGCCCAGGCCCGTATCGAACAGGCCGCCGCCCGCCTCGACGAGGTGAATGCCGCCTTCCTGCCCCGGATCAAGGCTGGCGTCCATTACCTCCACAGCAACGATCCCGCCCGCGCCTTCGGCATGATCGTATCCCAGAGGCGCTTCGACTTCGGCATGGACATCAACCATCCCGGTTACGTGGAGGACTTCCGTCCTGAGATCGGTGCCTACTGGTCCCTGTTCCGCGGCGGCCAGGACTGGTACGCGCGCCAGGCAGCCAAATTGGGGATCGACAGCCGCCGGCTGCAGCGCAGCGAGCTGCACAATCTGCTTGCCGCCGCCGCCAGCCGGGCTTTTTACGCCCTGCTAGAAGCCCCCAGACGGGTGGATGTGGCCGACAAGACCCTGACGACGGTCCGCAAGGAACTGGAACTGATGCGCGCCCGCCAGCGCGAGGGCACCGCCCTCAAGTCCGACGTGCTGTCGCTGGAAGTGCGCCTCTCCCAGGCCCGCCAGGACCGCATCCGTGCCGAAAACGCCGAGCTGGCGGCCCGCACCGCCCTGGCCACCTTGTTGGGCTTGCCCGCCGACGCCCCGCTGGCAGTGCAGGATGAATCCCGCCGACTGCTGCCCTCGGAAGGCGATTTCGCCCGCTGGCTCCAGCAGGCCCTGGCCCACCGCCCCGAATGGCTCGCCGCCCGCAAACAGGTGGAAATGCGGGAAAAGGAGCTCAAGGCCGCCTGGGGCGGACATCTGCCCCGGGTGGACGCCTTCGTGGTCTACGGCATGAACAGCAAAAATCCGCGCTTTCCCACCTCCCAAGACAACTGGACCATGGGGCTGAAAGCCGAGATCGACCTGTTCTCCGGCGGCGCCGTCAACGCCCGGGTTCGTCAAGCCCGCCAGCGCCTGGAGGAGGCCAAACAGGTGGAAGAGAGCACCCGCCTGCGGGTGGAAAAGGAAGTCCGAAGCGCCTGGCTCGACCTGCGCGACGCCCTGGCCCGGGTCGAGGTGGCGACCAACGCCGTGGCCGCCGCCGAGGAGGCTCTCAAACTGGTGCGGGCCCAGTATCGCGGCGGTACCGCCACCGTGACCCGTTTTCTCGAAGCCGAAACCGATGCCGCCGGCGCCCGCCTGCAGTTGATTTCTTCCCGCTTCGGGGCTCTGGTGGCGGAAGCGGAATTGAAACGGGCCACGGGAGTGTGGTCAACGGAGGATGGCACATGAAACTCACCAGCAAACTCGTCTGGGGACCGCTCGCTTTTCTGGGACTGGTGCTGCTGCTGGCCTGGGTCCAGGGGGCCTTTGCCACCAAGGTACCGCCGGGGAATACGGCGCGACCTGGAAAAACCGTCTCCGGGCCGATGGCGACGGTGGCACAGACCACCCTGCCGCGGCGGCTGCGCTGGCCCGGTACCGTCAGCGCCGACACCGTAGCCCGCATCGCCCCCAAGATTCCCGGGCGGATCGTGGAAATCGGCGTCGATATCGGTAGCAAGGTCGAACGGGGACAATTGCTGGCCCGTCTCGACGACAGCGAGATTCGCGCCCGTCTCAAGGCGGCGCAGGCGGCGCTGGCCGCCGCCCAGGCCCAGGCACAACGGGCGGCCGCCGATGCCCGGCGTATCCGCAACCTTTTCAGACAACAGGCCGCCACCCAGCGCGATCTCGATGCCGCCGTCGCCGCCGAGCGCACCGCGAAGGCGCAGGTGGAACAGGCGCGCCAGCAGATTCAGGCCATCCGTTCCCAGCTCAAGGAAACCCGCCTGTATGCCCCCTTCGCCGGCAGCGTCATCGAACGGCTGGCAGATCCTGGCGACATGGGGATGCCCGGACAACCGATCCTGGTGCTGCAGAACCCCAACCGGCTGGAGGTCCACACCCACGTGCCGGAAAGCTGTGCCGTCTATCTGCATCCGGGCGCCGGGGTACGGATCGAGATTCCCGGCCGCCGCATGCAGCTCATGGCGACCGTGACGGAAATGGCCGCCGCTGCCGACCCCTTCACCCACACCATCGAGGTCAAGGCGGCGCTGCCGACCGGACAGGCCATCCTTCCGGGCGCCTTCGCCTGGGTCGGCCAGACCTGTGGTGAGGAGACGGTCCTGCTGCTGCCGCGGCAGGCCGTGCGCCGGGTGGGTCAACTGGAGGAAGTGGACTTGGTGCGCGATGGCCGAGTCCAGACCCGCCTGGTGCGCACCGGTCGCCACATCGATGGCCAGGTGGAGATCCTTTCCGGGCTGAAGGCAGGCGACCGGGTGCAACTCCCCGAAGAGGATGGGGGGAACGGTGAGCGGGGTCTCCGCGGCAGGGATGCCGCGGTGAAGCCTCCAGGGAGGGATTCACGGCGTCCCCGCGAATCGTTCCCCCCATCCCCTCCGCGCCGAGGCAGCTGAGATGGCGGAGACAAAACTGGGCTTTACCGCCCGCATCGTCAAGCTCTTCATCGAATCGCGCCTGTCGCCGTTGATCCTGATCGGCTCGCTGCTCATGGGTCTGGCGGCCCTGCTGCTGACGCCGCGCGAAGAAGAACCGCAGATCGTGGTTCCGGTGATGGACGTGTTCGTCGAGGCCCCCGGGGCTTCGGTGGACGAGGTAGAGAAGCTGGTGGCCACCCCCCTGGAGCAGAAGCTGTGGGAGATTCCCGGGGTGGAATACGTGTATTCCATGTCGATGCCGGGGCGGGCCATCGCCACGGTGCGTTATTACGTAGGTGAAGACCGCGAGGACAGTCTGCTCAAGACCTGGAGCAAACTGATGTCCAACCGCGACCTGATCCCGCCGTTCGTGACCTCCTGGACGGTCAAGCCGGTGGAGATCGACGATGTCCCCATCGTCCTGTTGACCCTGTCCTCTCCCGATCCGGCCTACGGTACCTACGAGCTGCGCCGCATCGCCGAGGAACTGCTGGACAAGGTCGGGCAGGTCAAAAACACCGGCAAGCTGTGGATCGCCGGTGGTGAACGCCGCACCCTGCGCATCTATCCCGATCCCGCCAAACTCGCCGCCCATCGTCTGAGCCTGTTGCAGCTGATGCAGGCGCTGCAACAAGCGGACTTCAATCTCCAGGCCGGGGAATTCGACCACCGCAACCGCCGCCTGCGTCTGGAGGCCGGTCCCTTCTGGCAGACGCTGGAGCAGGCTGCCGCCACCGTGGTCGGCCAGTACCGGGGACGCCCGGTGTACCTGCGCGAAGTGGCCCGTCTCGAGGACGGCCCCGCCGAGGTGGAAACCCTCACCCGCATCGGCTTCGGTCCCCAGGTGGCGCACAGCAAACGCATCGCCGGCCCCGAAGCGCAGACCGGCGACGGCCACCCGGCGGTCACCATCGCCGTCCCCAAACGCCGCGGTGCCAACGCCGTCACTGTGGCCCGTGAGGTGATCGAGAAGATCCGCTCCCTGCACGGCAACGTGATTCCCTCCGACGTCACCGTCACCGTCACCCGCGATTACGGCGAAACCGCCAACGACAAGGTCAACGAACTGGTCGAGCATCTGTTCATCGCCATCACCACCGTCATCGTCCTCCTGGCCCTGGCCCTGGGCGTGCGTGAGGCTTTCATCGTCGCCATCGCCGTGCCCATGACCCTGGGGGTGACCCTGTTCTGCGATCTGGTGTTCGGCTACACCATCAACCGCGTGACCCTCTTCGCCCTGATCCTGTCCCTGGGGCTGTTGGTGGACGACCCCATCGTGGACGTGGAAAACATCTACCGCCACTTCAAGCTGCGCAGACAGCCGCCGCTGCAGGCGGCCCTGACCGCGGTGGACGAAGTGCGGCCACCCACCATCTACGCGACTTTCACCGTCATCGTCTCTTTCCTGCCGATGTTCTTCATCACCGGCATGATGGGCCCCTACATGGCGCCGATGGCCTTCAACGTGCCAGTGGCGATGCTGATGTCGCTACTGGTAGCCTTCACCGTCACCCCCTGGGCCAGCTATCACCTGCTCAAGGCCGAGTACGGCAAGGCGGGGGAAAAGCCTTATGACATCCACGAAAGCCCCGTTTACCACGGGTACCGCAAAACGCTGGGGCCGCTGATCGCCCACCCCTGGCGTGCGCGCGTTTTTCTGGGGGTGGTGGCGCTGCTGTTCGTGCTCTCGTGCCTGTTGGTGGTGTTCGGCATCCCGCTGAAACTGCTGCCTTTCGACAACAAGAACGAAATGCAGCTGGTGATCGACATGCCCCGCGGCACCACCCTGGAGGAAACCGACGCGGTGGCCCGGGACCTGGAAGACTATCTGGCCACGGTCAACGAGGTCACCGATTTCGAGACCTACATCGGCCACGCCTCGCCCATGGACTTCAACGGCCTGGTGCGCCACTACTATCTGCGCCATGCCAGCTATCAGGGTGATATCCGCATCAACCTGATCCACAAGCATCAGCGCGAGCACCAGTCCCACGAGATCGCCCTCAGGATCCGCCCCGACATCGAAGCCATCGCCGCCCGTCACGGCGCCAGCGTCAAGATCGTCGAGATCCCTCCCGGACCACCGGTACTTTCCACCGTGGTGGCCGAGGTCTACGGCCCGCCGGGGGGATCTTACGACGACCTGGTGACCAATACCCTGCGGATGCGCCACGACGGTTTCGAAAAGCTCGACATTCTGGTGGACGTGGACGACTTCGTGGACGAACCCCAAACCCGGCTGGATTTCCACGTCGATCAGGCCAAGGCGGCGTTGCACGGCATCAGCGTCGGGCAGATTTCCCGCACCATCGCCGCCGCCCTGGGCGGTACCCGGGTCGGTCTGCTGCACGCCCCCCACGAACGCCAGCCGGCCCCGGCGATCGTCCGCATCGAACGGCCCCTGCGCTCCCATCCGGAAATCCTCGCCAGCCTGCGGGTGCACGGCCGCGACGGCAAGCTGATTCCCTTGAGCGAGCTGGGCCACTTCGTCGAAGAACCGGTGCCGGTGACCCGCTACCACAAGAATCTCAAGCCGGTGGGCTACGTGATCGCTGAAATGGCGGGCCACGCGCCGGTGGAGGCCGTCATCGCCCTCACCCGGATGTTCGAGGAAAATCCCCTGCCCGAGGGCTACGACTTCACCCTGCGCGGGGAGGGGGAATGGAAGATCACGGTGGACGTGTTCCGCGACCTGGGACTGGCCTTCGCCGCCGCCCTGGTGATGATCTACATTCTGCTGGTGATGCAGACCGATTCGTTGGGGATGCCGCTGGTCATCATGATGTCCATCCCCCTGACCATCATCGGCATCATGCCCGGCTTCTGGCTACTGAACCTGCTGCCGGAGCCCATCGGCCCTTATCCCAACCCGGTGTTCTTCACCGCCACCGCCATGATCGGCATGATCGCCCTGGCGGGCATCGTGGTGCGCAACTCCATCATTCTCATCGACTTCATCCAGCGCCTCGAGGCGCAGGGCAAGTCTCTGACCGAGGCGCTGATCGAAGCGGGCGCGGTGCGTCTCAGGCCGATCTTCCTCACCGCCGGGGCGGCGATGTTCGGTTCTTTCGTCATCACCCTCGACCCGATCTTTTCAGGGCTGGCCTGGAGCTTCATCTTCGGCATCTTCGCCTCCACCAGCTTCACCCTGCTGGTGGTGCCGGTGGTGTACTACTTGCTCAACCGTAACCGGGAAACGTCTGCATGACGGATTCGAAGGCCACCTGATGCGGATAAAGCGGCTCTCGATCAGTCAACCGGCGGTTGTCACCGCCCTTTCTTCTTGGCATGACGCAAGAGCCGTTGACGCTTGCGCAGCTGCCTGGGGGTGAGCTTGTTGCGGCGGCCGGCGAAAGGATTGGCGCTGGAACGGAATTCCAGCCGCAACGGCGTCCCTTTGATCCCCAGCGCTTCGCGGAAAGCACGGTTGAGATAACGCCGGTAGCTGGCCGGCACCTTCTCGGTCTGGTTGCCGTGGATGACGATCAGCGGCGGCTTCTTGCCGCCCTGGTGGGCGAACTTGAGCTTGATGCGCCGCCCGCCGGCCAACGGCGGCGGATAGGAATCGACGGCGTCCTGCAGGATCCGAGTCAGCTCGGAGGTGCCGAATTCGGCCTGGGCCTGTTCATAAAGCGGCGCGACCCGATCGAACAGATCCCCCACGCCGGTACCGTGCAGGGCTGAAAGCGGCAGTTTTTCGGCGAAATCGACGAACTGCAGCCGGGCTTCCAGCTGGTCGCGCACCTTCTGCTTCTGTTCCCGGGAAAGTCCGTCCCACTTGTTGAGGCCGAGGATCAGGGCTTTGCCGGCTTCGAGCACCATCCCGAGCAGGCGTGCGTCCTGGTCGGTGACGCCCTCGGAGGCGTCGATCAGGAACACGACCACGTCGGCCTGCTCCATCGACTGGATAGCCTTGATGATGCTGAACTTCTCCACCGCCTCCTCCACCCGCGCCCGGCGGCGGATGCCGGCGGTATCGATCAGCACGTAACGGTGGCCGTCGCGCTCGAAGGGGATCTCGATGGCGTCACGGGTGGTGCCGGGATGGTCGGCCACCACCACCCGCTCCTCTCCCAGCAGGCGGTTGACCAGCGTCGATTTGCCGACGTTGGGACGGCCAATGACCGCGACCCGGATGGCTTCGTCCCCATCCGCTTCGGTAGTGCTTTGCGGCGCCGGCGGCAAGAGCGCCTCGATGCGCGCCAGCAGTTTGGCAGTGCCCCGGCCGTGGGCGGCGGCGATCATTACCGGCTCCGCAAATCCCAGGACGGAAAACTCCGCCGCCGCCAGGGCCGGATCCTCGCCGTCGATCTTGTTGATGACCAAAACTACCGGCTTGTCCAGGCGGCGCAGTCGCGCGGCGATGTCCTCGTCGGCGGCGGTCAGCCCCTCGCGGGCATCGACCAGGAACAGAATCAGATCGGCCTCCTCCAGGGCCTGTTCCACCTGCCGCAGCGCCGCTTGGTCCACCGCTTCCACGGTGTCGGCGACGCCGCCGGTGTCCACCACCAGAAATTCCCGCGCTCCCCGGCGGCAGCGGCCGTAGTGCCGGTCGCGGGTCAGCCCGGGATAGTCGGCCACCAGGGCGTCGCGGGACTGGGTCAGCCAATTGAACAACGTGGATTTTCCCACGTTGGGACGCCCCACCAGGGCGACCACAGGCAGCGACTTATTCATCTTTCGGTTCGGCTTTCAAAACGGTCAAATCGCCATTGCCGGCATAGACGATCAAATAATCTCCCGCCACCACCAGCGGCGCGCGGATAGGGCTTCTGGCGACCCGGATGCGCCCGAGCTGGCGGCCGTCCTCCTGGGCCAGGAAGTGGACGTAGCCCTTGTAGTCGCCGACGGCGATGAAGTCGCCATAGACGACCGGAGCGGTCACCTCGCGGTGATAGAAGGCGTCCTGTTTCCAGTAGGCGCGGCCGGTGGTTTCGTCCAGCCCCCAGACATTGCCTTCGGTATCGGTGACGAAGACGTAACGCCAGCTCACCGCCGGAGTCGAGTCGGCGACGATCTCGGCGTTGCGCCAGATGACCTCGCCATCCACCAGGGAGGCGGCGACGACGCCGCCGTGGAAAGCCGTCGCGTACAGCATCCCGCTGTGGACCGTGGGGGCGTCATTGATGTCCACCACCCTTTCCATTTCCGACAGTCCCGTCGGGATGGCCAGCTGGCGCTCCCAGATCAGCTTGCCATCGCCGAGGCGCAGCGCCGCCATGCGGCCGTTGGCGAAACCGATCAGGACGGTGTCGTCGGTGATGACCGGGGGTGCCGCACCCCGCAGCGACAGACGGCTGACCGCCTTGCCGTAGCTCCACAGCCGCTGGCCGCTGTCTTCCGCCAGGGCGAACACGGCACCGTCGTTGGTGTGAACCACGACGATGCCCTCGGCCACCGCCGGTCTGGCCAACACCTCACTGGACACCCGGGCGAGCCAACGCTGTCGGCCGGTTTCCCGCTCCAGGGCCAGCACTTCGGCTTCGGAAGTGCCCAGCAGCAGGCTGGTGGCACTGACCGCAGGACCGGCCGAAAGCGGACGGTCCACCTCCAGTTCCAGAATTTCCTCCCCATCGGCAAGGCGCAAGCCGGCAACGTGCCCTTCGTGATCGGCGGCATAGACGATCTCGTCCGCCACCGCAGGACCCAGCGCCAGCCGGTAACCGCCGTCGCCGGCGCCGACATCCGTGTCCCACACCGTCTCGATATGGAGCTGGGGAGTGATCGCCACCAGTTCACGGGGCGGTTCCGTCGCCTCGTCTGCGCCGGTGACCAGATCGATGGTGCCGGACACCAGGTTGCTGAAACCGGCGCCCATGGACTGACACCCGGCCAGCAGCAGTAGCAGCGGGAGGGAAGAAAGACGCATCATCACGGTTTCGACGCGGCCACACCCAGATCGTTCAGCTTCATCTCCAGGTATTCGTAATCCCGTCCCAGAGCCTGTGCCTTGCGGTAGGCCAGTGCCGCATCCTTAGGTTTCCCCAGGGCGGCAAGGGCGTCCCCCTTGAGTTCCTCGTACTGGCCGGCGAAACGGCCGGGATCGCCGATGTCGGCCGTAGTCAGCACATCCAGAGCTGCCTGGGGCTTGCCGGCACCCAGATGGACCCGGGCCAGACGCAGGCGGGCGAGGTGGCGAAAGTTGTCATCCCCCGTCTCCTGTAGCAAGGACTCCAAAGCGGCCTGGGCCTTGGGCAGCTCCCCTTTGTCCACCGCAGCGCGGGCCGTCAGCAGGCGGGCGAAATCGGCATAGGCGGTGCTGGCGAATTCGCCGGTCAGGCGCTGGGCCAGACCAAAAGTCAGATCGTCCTGGCCTTCGGCTACGGCATCCAGCATCTGCTGGTACAGGTTGGAAGCCTGCTCGGCCTGGGTGCGCTGGTGCTTCTGCCAGGCGTTCCATCCGAAAATCGCCACCAGTCCCAGGATGACACCGGCGATGATCGAGGTGCCGTTCTCCTTCCACCAGCGTTTGAGTTGTTCGACTTGAGCTTCTTCTTCCAGATGTGCGGCCATGAAAGCCTCCTTGTCAGACGAGTAAACGATTTTCGATGAATTCGATCAGTTCGGTCTGGGTGAGGATGCGTTGCTCGCCCGTCTCGCGCAACGGCTTGAGCGCCACCTTTCCGGCGGCGGCCTCCTCGTCGCCGACGATCAGGGCATAACGGGCCCCGCTTTTGTCGGCCTTCTTGAACTGGCTCTTGAAACTGCCGCCGCCGCAATGGACGATGAGACGCAACCCGGGGAAGCGGCGCCGTAAGGTTTCTGCCAGCACCGTGCTTGCACGTTCGGCAGCCGCCCCGACCCGGACCAGATAGAAATGCGGCGCTTCCTTCCGGGCCAGCTGCGAGCCTTCCAGCAGGGCGAGCAGGCGTTCCATCCCTAAGGCGAAGCCCACCGCCGGCGTCGGTCTGCCGCCCAGCTGTTCCACCAGGGTGTCGTAACGGCCGCCGGCACACACGGTGCCCTGGGCCCCCAGTTCCGAGGTCACCCATTCGAACACGGTCAAACCGTAGTAATCCAGGCCGCGCACCAGGCGTGGATTGACCACGTAGGAAACGCCGACGGCATCGAGCAGATCGGTGAAGCCGCGGAAATGGGCACGGGAGGACTCCCCCAGATAGTCCAGCAGCTTCGGCGCCCCCTCGATCAGGCCCTGCATTTCCGGATTCTTGCTGTCGAGGATGCGCAGGGGGTTGGTGTGGAGGCGGCGGCGGCTGTCGGCGTCTAGAGCGTCCTCGTAAGTGCTGAAATAGGCCACCAGATCGTCACGGTAGGCTCGGCGCTCATCCAGGGTGCCGAGAGAATTGATCTGGAGCTCCACTTTATCGGCGATACCCAAGCGCTGCCACCAGCGGGCATTGAGGAAGATCAGCTCGGCGTCGATGTCAGGCCCGGACGTGCCGAACACCTCCACCCCCAGCTGATGGAACTGGCGGTAACGCCCCTTTTGCGGCCGTTCGTGACGGAACATGGGGCCGAGATACCAAAGCCGCAGCTGCCCGGTGCGCAAAAGACCGTGTTCGATGCAGGCGCGCACGCAACCGGCGGTGCCTTCCGGGCGCAGCGTCAGGGAATCGCCGCTCTTGTCCTGGAAGGTGTACATTTCCTTCTCGACGATGTCGGTGACTTCGCCGATGGAACGCTTGAACAGTTCGGTCTTCTCGACGATGGGCAGGCGGATCTCGTCGAAACCGGCGCGATCCAGTTCCTGGACCAGAATCATCTCGACGTTGCGCCACAGGGGCGTCTCGTCCGGGAGAATGTCGTGCATGCCACGGACGGCTTGCAGTTTTTGACTCATGGAGGGTTTTTATCAGGGATGGTTTTTTGGGGTTGTCCGTTCCAGGCGACTGCGGTAGGCGGCGGCAGCCTGCTCGTCTCCGAGAGCGGATTCGATCTGAACGCCAAGCTGAAGCAGCTGCGGCGTCGGTTCGGCGACCGCCTCGTAGCGCTGCAGGAAGGCCCTTGCCGCCAGCCACCGCCGTTTTTTGGCCATCAGCCGGGCCATCGCCGCCAGCGGCTGGGGCGCGTCCGGCTCGAGCTTCAGCGCCTGGCGCAGCCAGTCTTCGGCCTCCTGGAGGCGGCCGGCTTTGAGGGCGCAGAGACCGGCGTTGGTCATCGCCTTCCAGCGCTGGGCGTACAACTTGTTGTTGGCGGCCCGGACGAGCCGCTTCATCCCGGCATCGTAATCGCCACGGTTGCACAGGAACAGGCCGTAGTTGTTGAGCAGCCGGGCGTCGTCCGGTTGCAGCGCCAGGGCGCGGTGGTAGTGCTCGGCGGCCTTGTCGTCCATGCCGAACTTCTCGTACAGCACCGCGATTGCCTCGTGGGCGGCGGCGTTGTCGGGATCGATCTCGAGGGCGTGGCGCAGATCGGCGAGGGCGTTCTGGGGCTGACCCTGGGACAGATAGGCGATGCCCTTTTCGGTGTAGATCTGCGCCAGCTTCTTGCGGTCGATCTCCTCCTGGTCGGGGGAGAGGCTGCAACCGGCCAGCACTACCAACAATCCTGCGGTCGCCCAGCGCATCACGCCGCCTCCACCGGAATCCTCGGGCGGGGGCGGGATTTGGCCTGCACCTTCCCCACCAACTGGCCACAGGCGGCGTCGATGTCGTCGCCGCGGGTACGGCGCACGGTGGTGAGAAAACCGGCCTCCTGGAGGATCTGCTGGAACCGCTGGATCGCCGCATCTGACGAGCGCCGATACGGCGCCCCTTCGAAGGGATTGAAGGGAATCAGGTTGATCTTGGACGGAATCCGGCTCAGCAGCCTCACCAGCCTGCGGGCGTCGGTAGGCGAATCGTTGACGCCGTCGAGCATCACGTATTCCCAGGTGATCTTGCGCCCGCGCTGGCGCTCGCCGTGGATGAAACGGCTGCAGGCCGCCATCAGTTCGGCCAGAGGATACTTGCGGTTGAGCGGCACCAGTTCGTCGCGCAGCGCGTCGGTGGTGGCGTGGAGCGACACCGCCAGGCTGACGTCGGAGACTTCCCCGAGGCGGTCGATGGCCGGAACCAGCCCGGCGGTGGACACCGTCACCCGCCGCTTGGCCAGACCGTAGGCGAGATCGTCCATCATCAGCTCGGTGGCGGCGACCACGGCGTCGAAATTGAGTAGCGGTTCGCCCATGCCCATCAGCACCACGTTGGTGATCCGGCCGGATTCCAGCAGCCGGTGGGCCTGCCACACCTGGCCGATGATTTCGGCGGCACTCAGGTTGCGGCTGAACCCCTGGCGTGCGGTGGCGCAGAAGGCACAGTTGAGGGCGCAGCCCACCTGGGAGGAGACGCACAGGGTGCCACGCTTCTCCTCCGGGATGAACACGGTTTCGATGCGGTTGCCGTCGGCCAGCTGCATCAGCCATTTGGTGGTGCCGTCGCGCGACACCTGGGTCCGCACCACCTCGGGCAGGTCTAGACGGGCTTCGACCTGGAGCCGGGCCCGCAGCGCCTTGCTCAGATCGGTCATCGCCGCGAAATCGAGAACGCCTTGGGCATGCACCCACTTGAGCAGCTGGCGGGCGCGAAACGGCTTCTCACCCAGCTGGAGGAAGAACGCCTCGAGGGCCTGGCGCGGCAGGCCCAGGAGATTGACGGGTTTGGTCTCAGTCAAAACGGGGGAAGATCTCATCGTCTTTGAAGAAGAAGGCGATCTCCTGCGCCGCGGTTTCCGGGCTGTCGGAACCGTGCACCGCGTTGGCGTCGATGCTGTCGGCGAAATCGGCGCGGATGGTGCCGGGGGCAGCTTCCTTGGGGTTGGTGGCGCCCATCAGCTCGCGGTTTTTGGCGATGGCGTTCTCCCCTTCCAGCACCTGCACCACCACGGGACCGGAAATCATGTATTCGACCAGGTCGTCGAAGAAAGGTTTGTCCCGGTGGACCCCGTAGAAGGCTTCCGCCTGCTGCCGGGTCAGCTTCATCATCTTCAGGGCGGCGATGCACAGCCCCGCCTTTTCGAAGCGGCTGATGATCTCGCCGATGACGTTCTTGGCGACGGCATCGGGTTTGATGATGGAAAGCGTTCTTTCGATAGCCATGAATCCCCCAATTTCCAAATTGTAAAAACGGCTTATTTTAACCGACGGACAGGCGCTTGACTAAGCCTTTCTGTCACTTCCGCGGGGACCGGGAAGGGTCTGTCAGTAGCCAGGGATGGCCGCGCCAGGCCTAAATTCACGGACGAATTTCGGTCCGGCAGACCCTTCCCGGTGCCCGGCAAAGCAAACCGAGTCCTGTCAGCGCATTCACCGCCGGTCCAATTCGAGCCGGGAACATCGTATAATGGACGGTTTTGAAACGCCTGCAGTCCCGGGTCGCCCGACCGACCGGGCTGCACGCTCTTCCCACAACCTGCTGACGGAATTGACAATCCATGGCCGTAAAAAACCGCCTTCACCGTAGCGAGCTCGCCGTTCCCGGCAGCAACCCGAGAATGTTGGAAAAGGCGCCCCACGCCGGCGCCGATGTCGTGTTTCTGGATCTGGAAGACGCCGTCGCCCCCGACGACAAGGAACAGGCGCGGCGCAACGTCATCGATGCCCTAAACACCTACGACTGGTCCCGCTGTTCGGTGTCGGTGCGCATCAACGGCCTGGATACCCATTACTGTTACCGTGACATCGTCGAAGTGGTGGAACAGGCCGGCGGTCATCTCGACACGATCTTGATCCCCAAGGTCAACGGCCCGGAAGACATCCATTTCGTCGCCACCCTGCTGAGCCAGATCGAGGCGGCCAAGGGGCTGAAGCCCATCAACCTCCACGCCCTGATCGAAACCGCCGCCGGCATGGACAACGTGCGCGAGATCGCCCGCGCTTGTCCGGAGCGGCTGGAAGCGCTGGTGTTCGGGGTGGCCGACTACGCCGCGTCGATCCAGGCCCGCACCACCAACATCGGCGGCGCCAATCCTGATTATGCGGTACTGACCGATCCCTTCGAGGACGGCCACCGCGAACGGCACTGGGGCGACCAGTGGCATTTCGCCATCGCCCGCATGGTGGTGGCCTGCCGCGCCAACGGACTGCGCCCCATCGATGGCCCCTACGGCGACATCGGCGATCCGGACGGTTACGTGGCCGCCGCCAAACGCGCCGCTGCGTTGGGTTGCGAGGGCAAGTGGGCCATCCATCCCTCCCAGATCGAACTGGCCAATCAGGTCTTCACCCCTTCCGAACAGGAGGTGACCAAGGCCCGCCGCATTCTGGCGGCGATGGAAGAGGCCGCCCGCGAGGGCAAGGGCGCCGTCTCCCTCGACGGTCGCCTGATTGATGCCGCTTCCATCAGGATGGCGGAGAACCTGATCGCCAAGATTGACCAGATTCAGGCCCGCCAGGGTTGATTTGCTTGAGGAGAGCAAACCGATGAACATCCACGAGTACCAAGCCAAAGAACTGTTGCGTTCCTACGGCGTGCCGGTCCCGGCCGGAAACGTCGCCTTTTCCGACGCCCAGGCCCATTCCATCGCCGAGGAACTCGGCGGCGACCGCTGGGTGGTCAAGGCTCAGATCCATGCCGGCGGCCGCGGCAAGGCCGGCGGGGTCAAGGTGGCCAGGTCCCTCGACGAGGTGCGCAAGATCGCCGACGAAATGATCGGCATGACCCTGGTGACCCATCAGACCGGTCCCAAAGGGCGGGTGGTCAAACGGGTGCTGGTCGAAGAGGCCAGTGACATCGTCGATGAATTCTATCTTGGCTTCGTCATCGACCGCGCCAGCCAGCGCATCACCATCGTCGCCTCGAGCGAGGGCGGGGTGGAGATCGAAGAGGTCGCCAAGCGTAATCCCGACGCCATCGTCAAGGAAACCATCGATCCCGCCATCGGTCTGGCCGACTTCCAGTGCCGCAAGGTGGCCGCCGCCCTAGGCGTGCGCGACAAGGCGCGCATGAGCCAATTGGTACGGATCATGAAGCGCATTTACCGCTGCTTCCGCGACAAGGACGCCCTGCAGGCCGAGATCAACCCTCTGGCCCAGGTGAACGGCGACAGGCTCATCTGTCTGGACGCCAAGTTCAATTTCGACGACAACGCCCTGTACCGCCATCCCGACATCAATGAACTACGCGATCTGGACGAGGAAGACCCCAAGGAGGTGGAAGCCTCCGGCCACGGCCTCAACTACATCGCCCTCGACGGCGACATCGGCTGCATCGTCAACGGCGCCGGTCTGGCGATGGCCACCATGGACGCCATCACCCTCCACGGTGGCCGTCCCGCCAACTTCCTCGACGTCGGTGGCGGCGCCTCACCGGAAAAGGTCACCAACGCCTGCCGCATCGTCATGGAAGACCCCAACGTCAAGGCCCTGCTGGTCAACATCTTCGCCGGCATCAACCGCTGCGACTGGATCGCCACCGGCCTGATCCAGGCCTATCAGACCCTCAACATCGAGCTGCCGATGGTGGTGCGTCTGGCCGGCACCAACGTCGAGGAAGGCCGCAGGATCCTCGAGGAATCGGGACTGCCCTTCGTCCAGGCCTCCAACCTGGATGACGCCGCCGCCAAAGCCGTCGCCACCGTCAAGGGAGAAAGCGCATGAGTGTGTTCGTCAACAAAGCTTCCAAGGTCATTTTCCAGGGTTTTACCGGCCAGCACGCCACCTTCCACGCCGAGGAGGCGATCAGGACCGGCACCAACGTGGTCGGCGGCGTCACGCCGGGCAAGGGCGGCGCCACCCACCTGGACCGGCCGGTGTTCGACACCGTGGCCGAGGCGGTGGAGGCCACCGGCGCCGACGTGTCGGCCATCTTCGTTCCTCCCGCTTTCGCCGCCGACGCCATCATGGAGGCCATCGACGCCGGCATCCGGGTGGCGGTGGTGATCGCCGACGGCATCCCGGTGCAGGACATGGTGCGGGTGCAGCGCTACCGCGCCGGCCGCGACACCCTGGTCATCGGTCCCAACACCCCGGGCATCATCACCCCCGGCGAGTGCAAGGTGGGAATCATGCCGGCCCACATCTATCGTCCGGGCCGCATCGGTGTGGTATCGCGTTCCGGCACCCTCAACTACGAGGCGGTGGAACAGATGACCGCCCTGGGGCTGGGGCAGTCCACCTCGGTGGGCATCGGCGGCGATCCCGTCAACGGCACCGACTTCGTCACCGTACTCAAGGCCTTCGAGGCGGATCCGGACACCGACGCCGTGGTGATGATCGGCGAGATCGGCGGCCCCCAGGAAGTGGCCGCCGCCCGCTGGGCCAGGGAGAACATGACAAAGCCCATCGTCGGCTTCGTCGCCGGCATTTCCGCCCCGCCGGGACGGCGCATGGGGCATGCCGGCGCCATCATCTCCGGCGCGGACGATACCGCCAAGGCCAAGATGGACGCGATGGAAGAACTGGGTCTGTACGTGGCCAGAAATCCGGCTCACATCGGTGAAACCGTGATGCGGGCTCTGAAGGAAAACGGACTGGCCTGAAACGGCCGATGGCGATGGGACGATGGAGAGGCCCATCGCCATTTTCCCGGAGATCAACCGGTCCCGAAAACGTGACGGCGGTCACGGCAACCGGCGCAGGAATTCCCTGAAGTCCTCGAGCTGGTCGGGTGCGAAGATCTGCAGGGTTTTGTTCCTTGGGAACCAGCGCGGGAAAGCGGCATCGACGATGCCCTCACACTGCAAGGTGCAGGGATTTGGCCCGGGAACGGATACCTGTTTCAGGAGCGCCAGTCCAACCGCATTCAGGCGGGATGTCAGCCAGGCGGCCAGGCTGTCGGAGGTGACGGTCCAGTCGGCGGGAACGCCGGCGGCGTCGAGATCTTCCAGCCGCGGCAGCCAGACGGGCACCCTCCCCTGCCGGACGCATGTTCCCAGCGCCTCGATCTCCTCCAGCGGTGCAAGATCAGGGCGCAATGCCGCCAGCATCCAGGCGTACTGGTGCATGGCGAGCAGAGCCATGCGGTGGGCGTGACGGTCGCCGAAGCGCCAGCGCCGCTGCATCCGGCGCACCTGGTCTGCGAAGGGACCGCCGCCGGGCACCAGCACGACCCGCCCGCCGCCGTCGTGGACGAGCGCTTGCAGCCAGTGGGGCAGGCGGTCATGGTCGGCCCAGCTGCCGCCGAGCTTAACCACCCACACGGTCGCGGGAGGCACGGAAACGGGATAGAACTTGAATCAGCGCGGCGGCCTTGTCGAAACTCTCCTGGTATTCCTGAGGTCCTTTGGAATCGGCGACGATGCCGCCCCCGGCCCAGAAATGGATCTCCCCCTGGGTGTGCACCAGGGTGCGGATGACGATGTTGGTGTCCATCGCCCCGTCGTAACCGACGTATCCGATGGCACCGCAGTAAACGCCGCGGCGGATGCCCTCCAGCTCCTCGATGATCTCCATCGCCCGGAGCTTCGGCGCACCGGTGATCGATCCGCCGGGAAAACAGCCTCGCAGTAGGTCCAGGGCATGACGGTCTTCGCGTAGCTGGCCGATCACCGTACTGACCAGGTGATGGACCGTGGCGAAACTTTCCACCTCGAACAGCTTCGGCACCTTCACCGAACCCGGCTGGCAGCTTTTCCCCAGATCGTTGCGCAAAAGATCGACGATCATCAGGTTTTCCGCCCGGTCCTTGGGGCTTTCCCGCAGCGCCTGGGCCTGATAGAGATCCTCCTCCGGATTGAGGCAGCGGGGGCGGGTCCCTTTGATCGGTTTGGTCTCCACCCGGCCATCCCGGACCTGCAGGAAGCGCTCCGGAGAGGAACTGAGCACCGCCCCCTGAGGCAGGCGCAAAAAAGCGCCGAAAGGCGCCGGATTGGCTGCGCGCAGCTCCCGATACACCGTCCAGGGATCGCCGCTGGCCGGAGCGCTGAAGCGCTGGGCGAAATTGACCTGGTAGCAGTCCCCTTCGCGGATGTAATGCTGGATGCGTTCGAAGGCGGCCAGGTAAGCCTTGCGGTCGAGATGGGAAACCACCGGCGCGGCAAGCTGGAAATCGCCGCCGGGGATCGCCGGCCGCCGCCACAACGCCCGGATCTGCGCCTGCAGCGCCGGCCACAGACTGCAGTCACGGCAAACCAGAAACGCCTGCTGTTGCTGATGGTCGACCACCACCGCCCAGTCGTAGATTCCCACCGCCATCTCCGGCAGCGGATTCAAGGCCCTGGCCGAGCGTGGCAGACGCTCCAGGCGCCAGGCCAGATCGTAGGCGAAATAACCGATCGCACCACCACAGAACGGCAGTCCGGCCGGGTTGTCGCGCCGCTCGCCCAGGTGCTCCCGGAGCAGCGCGAAGGGATCGTCCGGCGCCAAGCGTACGCCTTCCGGGGTACGAATCTCGGTCATCTTCCCACGGGTGACCAGGGTCACGCGCGGGTCAGCAGCGAAAATGTCGTAACGGCCCTGCTGAATGAAGGGATAGCCGCTGTCGAGGAAAACAGCCCAGGGTTTCTGGGCCCAGTGGGAAAACAGGGTCGCGGTGTCAGGGCGGTAGCCAAGCGCTTTGATGTGCATGAATCCCTTAGAAGCGCGTCGAAATCAGCTTGTCATCTTATCATCATCGGCCGCCAGCAGCAGGGCCAGGGCCGCGGCCGGGGCGCAGTCGGCCGGATCGAAAACCGTCGTCGTCGCCGCCGGAACCAGCTCGGAAAAATCCCGATAGGCAATTCCGAGACGGCGGGCCACCTCCGGAAGCAGGAAACGGCCGACCCCGGCGCCGATCAGGGATTGCGCCGGCTTGGAAAGACGCCCGAGCTGACGCAGGCAATCCCAGGTCAGCTGTTGCCAGTGGCGCTCCCGGAAGGCCCGCGCCAGTGCCTGCCATTCCCCCATGTTCGCATCCTCGGCGTCCAGACCGATCATCCGCGCCAGGCGCCGGGCGCTGGCCTCGGCCGTCTTCGGTCCTCCGTCGGCGGTTTCGGCTTGATCGGCGTACGAAGGCAGTTGCCCTAGCAGGCGGTAGACGTCAGCAGTGGTGGCGAAGTGTTCTGCCATCATCCCCACCCTTTCACCGCGAAAAAGGATTTCGTCCGCCAGCGCCATCAATGGTGTCCGCACGCTCCCGGTGTAACGAAGTTCACCGGCACACAGGCGGCCATAGTCGTCCTCCCCCCGACACAGCAATCGTCCCGCTTCCAGGGGCAACAGGTCGGTGGTGGTGCTGCCGATATCGATGAACAACTCCGTCTGGCGTCGTCTGGCTAACCATAATCCCGGTAGGCGCCAGTTTGTGGAGGCGATGTTTTTTGTGGTTTTTTGAGTAATAAAAGATAACGGTATAAATTCAGTGCCGGCAAATATCCTAACCGCTCCTGTCACCCGAGAGGCGAAGCGCGCCAGCAGGGCCATCACCCCCTGGCTGCGGTTGGCGAAGCGATCCACCATTTCTCCGGTCATGGTCAGGCCGTGGCGGGAATTCGGAGGCAATTGCGCCAGGATAGGTTCCATGGCCTGGTCGAGCTGCTCCAAACCGCGCCACAGGGGACAAGGCCGCTGCCAGATCCGCACCAGCCGCCCCTCGCGCACCAGCGCCGTCTTCACATGAGCGCCACCCAGATCCCAGCCGACGAAATCCGTCATGTCCTGACCTCCACAGGCCGCCCCCGGCCCAACCGGCGACGCCAGCGGGCGATGTCGTCTATATCGGTTTGTCCCCGCGCCAGGGCCAGAACCTTCGGTGCCACCGTCTCCCCCAGCGCCTCCCCCAGCCCTGCATAGGACAGGGTCAGGCGCGGATTGATCTCGACCACCACCGGACCTTCGGCCGTTACGATCAGATCGACGCCTGCATACCCCCAAAGCCCCGGCACGGCGGCGGCGATCCGGGCGACCGGATCTTGCCATTCCGACACCGGCAGCACGTTGACTTCACAGCCTCGCAAATGGAAAAATCCCGCTTCGATTCCGATCCGTTGGCGGTTGACGCTCAGACACACCCCTTTTCCTGCGGCGAAGACAGCGCTGAGGCTGAGATGCTTCCCCTGCAGATAGGGCTGCACCAATCCCGGGCCGAGGTCATCCTTCCCGGTCACCAGGCGCACCCCTTCGCAACCGACGCCGTCGGCGGGCTTGACCACCCAGGGAGGCGGCAAACCGGCATCGACTTCATCGTGACGCCGGGTCGGCACGCAGGCAATCGACTGTTCCCGAAGTCGCCGGAAAGTCGCATACTTGTCCCCACACAGGCGAACCGCATCCGGGCGGCTTCCCAGCAGCACCTTGCCGGCTACCTGAATCCGGCGGCTCAAATCCGCCAGGATTCCACCGGTTTCCGGCGCCAGTGGCCAGACATAATCCGCCGCATCCAGGCCCTGCACCCAGGCGGCCGCAAATTCCGCCTCACTGGCCACCGGAATGACGGTTTCGTTGGTGCCGCAACAGGTCAAGGGAAGACGGGCATCGCGCAGCAGTAAAACCCGTTCCGCCGCCAATTCGCGGCGCAAAGCCGTCAACATGCACTCGGCCTCGGCCACCAGGCCGGCAGGCAGCGGTTCCGCCGCCATGCCGCCCCCGGTAACATATTCGAACAGGAGAATGGCCATGAAACTGATTCCCGTCCTCGACCTACTCGGCGGCAAGGCCGTCCTGGGCCAGCAGGGAAAGCGCCAGTGCTACCGGCCGGTCCGCTCCCCTCTGTGCCGGAACGGCGATCCCTTGGAACTGGTCAGCGGCTATCTGGCCTGCTGCCGCTTCGATACACTGTATGTCGCGGATCTGGACCGGATTCTTCAGCAAGGAGATAACGGTATAATTATCGACGCCATTCAACGGCGTCACCCCAACCTCACCCTCTGGATCGATGCCGGCTGGCCGCCAGCCCGGCCAGTCCCCGGCATCCTGCCGGTGGTCGGCAGCGAAACCCTGCCGCCGGACGCCGAAGACGAAGCGGCGGGCTGGCGCCACGACTGGATCCTGTCCCTGGATTTCGACGCCTACGGTTTCCGGGGGCCGGACTGGCTGCTCCGCCAATCGGAATGCTGGCCTTCCCGGATCATCCTCATGAGCCTGCCCCAGGTGGGCAGCGGCCAGGGACCGGACTGGGCGCGCCTGGAACGTTTCCGCCGCCGTTTTCCGCAAATCCGCTGGATCGCCGCCGGCGGCGTCCGTCATCAGAGGGATCTGGACCGGCTGGCGGCAATGGGCATCCACGCAGTGCTGGTCGCCACCGCGCTCCACCAGGGCGCCCTGCCAAGAATGACAAAAGCCGCCATCGCGGGCGATGACGGCTCCTGAATCCGTACGGTGCGGTATCAGTCGTGAGCCGCGAACGGATGGTGCACTTCCTTGGCCTTTTCCACCACTTCCTTGGGCGTAGGTTCTCCGGCCACTGCACGCTTGATCGCTTCCTTGGTCGCCTCGTAGTTGTAATCCTGGATCTTGGCGTCATCCTCGGCCAGCCAGTGGATGAAAACACCGACGCAGATGAACAGATCGTCGGCCTCGTCCATGGGGATGGTGCCATCCTCCAGACACTCGGTCACCGCCATGGCGACGCCGCGCTGGGCCGGCCCGAACATTTGGGTAGCCTGCTTGCCATTCTTGATGGTGACCTTGTTGAACATCACCGTAGCCGGCTTGCACATCAGGTTGGGGGCCACCACCGCCAGCAGGGCACTGTGACCGGACTTGTTGTTGGTCAGGCAGTTAGCGAACGCGGTTTCCGCCGCCGAACCTCTGGGACCGATGATCAAATCGATGTGTGCGACTTCGTTGCCCTCGCCCTTCAGGGATTCGCCCACGCGCAGTTTGTTTATTTTTGCCATTCTCGCTGTTTCCTCTTGATCGGTTGATGAAAATAACGCCAGAATCTTTTGAATCAATGACATCTCGTGCCTCCCCTTGATGAGTGACCGGGAGCCTCAGGCTCCCCGCACCCGCCCTGCCTCCGACCTGTGCGAAGACAGCCATTGCTCCAAGCGCACGGCCAACAAGGTAGCGACCGTCAGATCGGCCGTGGTGCCCGGATTGATCCCTTCCCGCTTGAAACGCGCGTCGATCGCACGGATCGCCGGCTCAAGCGTTTCGGGCGCGTCGGTTTCGAGCAACAAAGACTCCAAACGCGACATTTCCGCCTGGATCATCCCTGTGAACCGTTTACCGAACTTACGTTCGACATGGGTGTCGGGAATGCGCCGCAACAAAGTCGTAAAGACCAGCACGGTCGCCCAACGCTCATCCCCCCATCGATAAACCCCATTATGATACCCAGGAATCCCCAGCGTATAAATATCTTCGTAATAAAAAGTATAGTTAAAAGCAACGCGATCGTGGTTTTTCGCCAACGCCATCGCTTCCCGGAGGGTCATCCTCGGTTCTTCGCGCACGTCCCCTTCTGCCACCCGGCCCAGACCGCCGGGTTCGACCTCGCGGATCGCCCGATACACCCAGGCGGCGTCCTCGCGGGTGGTCGCCATCAGCACCCGGCGCAAGGCATCCCGCAGATTCCCGTCACCGGACTGCGAGGCGGCCGCCAACAGCGGCGCCGCCAGCAATACGATCCCCAGATTGGTATTGCAGCCGACGGCGTCGAGGGTCGCCCGCATCGCCCGGTAGATGCGCTCCCCCAAGGATAGATCAAAACGGCACAGCCAGGGGGCGCTGACCTCGGCGCTGCGGAGGAAGTGGACGACGCCCATGCCATGCCCCTCGGCATAGACGCTGACATTGCCGGGCTTGAAAGCCTCGACATCAAGGCGGCAGGCTTCCCGGTAACAGACTTCCAGCACCGAAGCCATCAGAATGATGCGATTCCGGACAGGAAATCCTGAATCAACATTTCGGTAACGTCCACCTCACACACGCTTTGCAGTCCCTTCCAGGCCGGAATTCCGTTGACTTCGATCACCCACCATCGCCCTTCACCGTCACGCAGCAGATCGACACCGGCATAACGCATCCCAAGAATTCGCGCCACATCCAAAGCCAGCTGCACCGGCAGCCCTTCGAGCGCCACCGCCTCGCAACGCCCGCCCCGGGCTACGTTGGTGCGCCATTCCATCCCCCGCCGGCGCATGGCGGCGATGACGCGGCCGCCGACGACGAACACCCGGTAATCCTCCGGCGGGTCGATGCCGACGAAACGCTGCAGATAATAGACCCCGCCTGCCGGTCGCAGGGTCTCCAGGGAAGCAAGGTCCTGATGGCGTTCGACCCCCTCCCCCTGGGAGCCGAACAACGGTTTGGAAACCAGCCGGTGACCTGCGGCCAGCTCTCCGGCAGCGATGGCCAGCGCCCGGTCGCGTTCGGCCGTCACCCAGGTGGGGGGCGTTGGCACCCCCGCCCGGGACAACAACAGGCTGGCGATGCCCTTGTCGACGCTGAGCTCGATCGCCCGCGGCGGATTGTAGACCGTCACCCCGAGGGCCTCGCAGGCGTGTAGCAAATCGAGGCGCAGGATGAGCTGCTCCAGCGTCCCGCCCTGAATCCCGCGGACGAAGACTCCGGCCGGCAGGTCGTCTTCGAAACCGGGCAGGACCACAGGGGGGAGTACAGCAGTCTGCAGGCGGCCGCCGTTGAGGCTGGTGAACACCGCCTCGAAGCCCCGCCGGGCCAACGCCTGCCGCAGTCTGGCGCCATGCCATCCCGGATCGTCGGTGACGATGGCAATCCGGCGCCTCATGCACCGAAGGAGCGGGCCAGCAGTTCCTCGTCGAGCCGGCCGGCGCGGAAGCTCCGCCCGGATTCGATCGCCGTCACCATCACGCTGGCGGGACTGAACAGCATCGGATCGACCTTGAAGAAATCGTACTCGTATTCCTTGAACACCTGGGCGAAGGGCTTGCCGTAGTCGCGGGAGGTGGAACTGGGCAGGTCATGGGCCAGCTTTTCCGCCGCCTCATCTTCGCCCTTGACGAACAGATGCACCTGACCGGCGAACAGGATGGCGTCGTTGGTCCGCCCCATGGCGGTGATGAAGTCCGGGGCCGGCGGCGGCACCGGGGCGCTGCCGGAACCGTCGACGACGTGCTCCAGCGGGAAGCCCAATTCGTGGGCCTTGTGCATGGCCACTTCCAGCACCCGCGCCACCACCTGCAGGCCGCCGGCGAGGCTGGAGGTGGGGGTGACGATCACCGTCAGTCCGGCCGGCTCAACGCCGCAGTCGGCGGCGATCTTGTCGAGCAGCGCCAGGGGTGGATACTTGTCCACCTCCAACACGATCACGGTGGCATCAGCCTTGTCCTTGTAATCGAGTTCCTTGAACAGCGCTTCCTTGACGCACATGGAACGGGCCGGCCCCGAACCCAAGGCGTAAAACGCCTCCTTGCCCTTGCCGTGGGACAGGCTCCAGCCGGCATACTGGCTTCCCAGGCACGACAGCACCGGATCGGTGGCATGAACGTGGACCCGCAGCGGCCAGTCCGGGGTCAGGGCGCTGTGGGCCAGAGTCACCGTCCCCATGCCGCCCATGCAGATCTCCGCGATCCGCCGCCCGGCCTCCAGACCGCCATCGGCCTCGATCCCGGCATCCACCAGGGTGACACCGTTGTCGAGCCGTTCCACCTTCAGGCGCAGCAGCGCCGCATCCCGCACCAGGCTCTCCACTAGCGGCTGGGCCGTGAAATTGATGCTGACCCCGATTTGTTCCGTCATCGTCGTTCCACCTCTGTCATCATGGATTTCAATTGTCGTTCAAGCCAACGGCGCCGCAACGCCAGACGTCCCAGCGCCTGCTGCGGCGAACGCCCACGGGCCTCGATACCGCAAACCGGCGCGCCGGCCGGAATCACGGCCCCCGGTGCCGACAGGTCAGCGCACCAGGCCGGCCAATCCCATCGCTCCAGGCGCAGCCGCCGGGGGGCGAAAACGATCTCCCATGCGGCCGGCGGCGGCAACCGCACCGGCGGCAGTGGCTGGCGGCTGCAGGCCGCCAGTTGCAACGCCACAGGTCCGGCTGCCCACGCGCGTCCCCATACCGCCACCGCAGCGCCAGGACGGGGATTGAGCTCCAGCACCTGCGGACAGCCGGCGGGGTCGAGGACGAAATCCAGACCGTGCCAGCCGCGCAACCCCAGGACCGATACCAGACGCCTGGCGGCGCCGATCACCCGGCAGGCAGCCCGGCGCGACAGCCAGGCCCGGTTGACGATCCCTTTGAAGCCGTAAGGGCGGCCGTCATTATAGGGGCAAGTCAAAAGGGTGTTAAAGCCATGCCAGTGAATTTCCTCCCCGTCAGCCACGAAGGCCAGACAATGAACCGGCCCCGGCACGTAACGCTGAAAGTAACCGTCACCCCCATCGGCCGGCCCCGGGCAGCGATACACCCCCTCGCCGCCGCTCGTTCCCGGACGCTTGAACAGCCACACACCTTTCCCGCCGGGCGCGCGCCAGCGTACCTCTGGAAACGGAATCTCCAGGGCGCGCAGCCAGCGAAAGAAACGCCCAGGCTCGACGCATTCGCGCACCACCTCGGCGGGATTGCCGTAGAGCGGACAAAGACGGGACAGTTCGGCGATTGTTTCTGGGAAGGCTTCCACGCCGGGACCGTACAACCAGCCGTCCGGTGCATGTCGGGCGATCAGCGCACGGGCGGCCGCCAGCAAGGCGGGCGGCTGGAAACTGCCGACCACCTCGACCGCCTCCGCCGCCGCCCGAGTGTCCAGATCCCCGAAGGCATCCACCACCAGCGGCCGGCAACCGGCCAGACGGGCCGCCTGGGCAAGCAGGCGGCCGGAACGGGCGACGATGAGGATCGCCGGCTTCCGCATGTATTGCTTCTGGAAGGTATTACCAGCTCGAGGCCGCCTGAGATTTCACGAATCCGGATAGCCGTCCGGATTCTGCGACTGCCAGCGCCAGGCATCGCGGACCATGTCATCGATCCCCTTCTCCGCCCGCCAGTCCAGTTCCTCGGCCGCCCGGGAAGGATCGGCGTAACATTCGGCCACGTCCCCCGGCCGACGCGCGACGATGCGGTAGGGAATCCGGCGGCCGGTGACCCGCTCGAAGGCCGCCACCATCTCCAGCACGCTGTAGCCCTCGCCGGTGCCGAGGTTGTAGGTATAGACCCGCCCGGGCGGATTCTCCAGTTGCTTTTCCACCGCCTTGACGTGGGCCTTGGCCAGATCGACCACGTGGATGTAATCGCGCACCCCGGTCCCGTCACGAGTGGGCCAGTCACCGCCGAAGACCTGCAGCTCCGGCAACTTGCCCACCGCCACCTGGGTGATGTAGGGCATCAGGTTGTTGGGAATGCCGTGGGGATCTTCGCCGATGCGGCCGCTTTCGTGAGCCCCGACCGGATTGAAATAACGCAGCAGTGTCGCGGTCCACGGCGGCTCGCGTCGATGGAGACGGTCCGATTCCACCAGATCGCGCAGAATCTCCTCGATGAACAGCTTGGTGCGACCGTAGGGGTTGGTGGCCTGGAGAGGAAAATCCTCGGTGATCGGCACCGAAGCGGGATCCCCATAGACGGTGGCCGAGGAGCTGAACACCATTCGCTTGACCCCGGCCCGCTGCATCGCCTCGCACAGATTCAAGGTCCCCGCGATGTTGTTCTGGTAGTACAGCAGCGGCTTTTCCCAGGACTCCCCCACCGCCTTGAGGCCGGCGAAGTGGACGACCACGGCGATGTCGGGATAGACTTCGAACAGGCGCCGCATCTCATCCGTATCGCCGATGTCGGCGAGGAAGAACGGCACCTCCCTGCCGGTGATTTCCTCGACCCGGCGAACCGCCTCGATCTTGCTGTTGCTGAGATTGTCGACCACGACGATGTCATAGCCGGCACTGAGCAGTTCCACGCAGGTGTGACTACCGATATAACCGGCGCCACCAGTCACCAATACCCGTTTCACATATCACCCTTTTCCGGCATACGCACCGACTTAAGCACATAAGATGTTGATTTATGGAGAAAGTGACAACATGATCACGGCTGTTTCAACGAACAAGTTGAAGGAACATTGGATGTCGCCACTTCTGAGACTGTTGATATCGCATTAGCGCAGTTTGTGCAAGAATTGAAAGAACCGATCACCAAACCGCCGCCGCTGGGATGACCTGGGAAAACACGTGGGGACGTAGGTGGCGATGGGAAACCAGTCGGCGACAGTGGTGGCGAATCCCATCCGACGCCGCCGAAAATCGAGCGCCGAAGTTGGAACCGAAGGCGATCTCAAAAAAGCACACACCCTACCGGTAAGACACGACCATAGCGTTACGGAATTGGGTTTTGGCTACGATAGAAAGCAAAAACGGGATAACTACTGTAGCAGCCATCCCGCAAGCAACTGATTTATCTGGCGCGCCCGAGAGGATTCGAACCTCTGACCTCAGGCTCCGGAGGCCTGCGCTCTATCCAGCTGAGCTACGGGCGCTTTTGAACTCTCAAAATTCTATCCTGTTTGGCTTTTCAGTACAAACTCAGTTCAATCGCATGAACTACGTCCATCCAAGCAGCTAAGCCCGATAGCGCTCGCTGGAGACGACCAGGAGCCGTCTTGCCTTACCCAATTGCCCTGAGACAGGTTCTTAGCGGCGCCACAGTCAAAGCGATACAATTTAGCCTGATTGCATAATCACAAAGGAGAACCCCTTTCCATGAGCGAAGCCAAACACTGCCGATTGCTGATTCTGGGTTCCGGCCCGGCCGGTTACACCGCCGCCATCTATGCGGCCCGCGCCAATCTGAATCCGGTCCTGATCACCGGCCTGGAACAGGGCGGACAGCTGATGACCACCACCGACGTGGAAAACTGGCCCGGCGAACCGGACGGGGTCCAGGGGCCCGAACTGATGGAGCGAATGCGGCGGCACGCGGAAAAGTTCAACACCAAGATCGTCTTCGATCACATCCACCGCGCCGATCTTTCCCGGCGCCCTTTCACCCTAGAAGGCGATGCCGGCAGCTACACCTGCGACGCCCTCATCATCGCCACCGGCTCTTCGGCTAAATATCTGGGACTGCCCTCGGAGGAAAAGTACAAGGGCCGCGGTGTGTCGGCCTGCGCCACCTGCGACGGCTTCTTCTACAAGGAAGAGCCCGTCGCTGTGGTGGGAGGCGGCAACACCGCCGTGGAAGAGGCGTTGTATCTGGCCAATATCTGTTCCCACGTCACCCTGATCCATCGCCGGAACAAGCTGCGGGCGGAAAAGATCCTGGTGGACCGGTTGATGAAGCGCGTCGAGGAAGGCAAGGTCAGCATCGAATGGCATCACGTGGTGGACGAAATCCTGGGCGACGCGCAAGGCGTCACCGGCATCCGCATCCGCCACGTCCAGAGTGGGGAAACCAAGGAAATTCCGGTAAAAGGGGTGTTCATCGCCATCGGCCATCATCCCAACACCGAGCTGTTCGAGGGCCAGCTGGAACTGGTCAATGGTTACATCAAGGTCAAAGGAGCCGGGGACATGCAGGGTAACGCCACCGCCACCAATATTCCCGGCGTGTTCGCCGCTGGCGACGTGGCCGATCCGGTCTACCGCCAGGCGGTCACCTCCGCCGGCACCGGCTGCATGGCGGCCCTCGATGCGGAGAAATTCTTGGAGGAATCGGTCTAACCGGGCATGCTGACCCTGCTCGATCCCGACAATCCCCACCAGCCGTTTCCGCCGCCGGCCGAGGCCCTGAGCGAACCCAACGGCCTTCTGGCCGTCGGCGGCGACCTTTCCCCCACCCGGCTGCTGGAGGCCTACCGGCAGGGGATCTTTCCCTGGTACAACCCTGGCGAACCGATCCTGTGGTGGTCCCCCGATCCACGACTGGTGCTGTTCCCGGAGCGGCTCAAGGTGTCCCGCAGCCTGCGCAAGCTGCTGCGCAAGGGCGAATTCGAGATCAGTTTCGACCGCGATTTCGAGGCGGTCATCGACGGCTGCGCCGCGCCCAGACCCTACGAATCGGGCACCTGGATCACCCCGGAGATGCGGGCCGCCTACCTCACCCTGCATCGTCAGGGACACGCCCACTCGGTGGAATGCTGGTACGAAGGGGAACTGGCTGGCGGGCTTTACGGGGTGGCAATCGGGCAGGTCTTCTATGGCGAGTCGATGTTCTACCGGAAAAGCAACGCCTCCAAGGTCGCTTTCGTCACCCTGGTCGAACATTTGCGCCGCTGGAATTATCGTCTGATCGACTGCCAAGTGCACACCCACCACTTGCAACGCTTCGGAGCCGAGGAAATTCCCCGCGACCACTTCACCGCCCTGCTGCAGCGTTACTGCGCTGCGCCCTGCGCCCCGGAGGCGTGGCGCACGTGATGGAAGCGACGGAGATCTA
Organism: Methylomarinovum tepidoasis; assembly: GCF_030294985.1. Classification (NCBI taxonomy): domain Bacteria; kingdom Pseudomonadati; phylum Pseudomonadota; class Gammaproteobacteria; order Methylococcales; family Methylothermaceae; genus Methylomarinovum; species Methylomarinovum tepidoasis. The sequence goes on along the minus strand of NZ_AP024718.1, from coordinate 1,891,655 downwards.
CCTCAGCCGCCCCCACCCTTGCGACTACCTGCCGCAGCGTGAAGCACGGATGCTGTTCCTGGCGCCGGACCTGGAGCTCTCGATGGCCGATTACAGCCACCTGGTGGCCAAGGGTTTCCGGCGCAGCGGCCGCCTGGTCTACCGACCCCACTGCAGCCTGTGCCAGGCCTGTGTCTCGGTACGGGTGCCGGTCCACCGTTTCCGCCCCGACCGCAGCCAGCGCCGCTGCCTGCAGCGCAACCAGGACCTGGAGCTGATCGCCCTGCCGGCGCAATTCCGAGACGAGCATTACGATCTCTATCTCCGTTATCTCAAGGCCCGTCACCCTGGCGGCGGCATGGCCGAATCGACGCCGGAGGACTACACTGACTTTCTCATCTGCAGCTGGTGCGACACCCTGTTCTACGAATTTCGCCTCCGGGACCGGCTTATGGCTGTCGCCGTGGTCGACCTGCTCGACAACGGCCTGTCGGCGGTCTATACCTTCTTCGATCCGGACCATCCCCGGCGGGGGCTTGGAACCTACGCCATCCTGACCGAGATCGAAGCCGCCCGGCGCATGGGGCTGGACTATCTCTATCTGGGCTACTGGATCGCCGCCTGTGACAAAATGGCCTACAAAAACCACTTTCAGCCGCTGGAATACTATACCGACGGCCGCTGGCTACCCATTCCCTCCCCCACCATCAACCCCAGGAGCCGACCATGACCCCGCAGAATGCTTTCTACGCCCAATCCGGCGGCGTCACCGCCGTCATCAACGTCTCCGCTTGTGCGGTGCTCGAAACCGCCCGCCGTCACCCGGACAAGATCGGCAAGGTCTATGCCGGCCGCAACGGGATCGTCGGGGCCCTGACCGAAGATCTGATCGACACTTCCCAAGAAAGCGATGAAACCATCGCCGCCCTGCGCCACACTCCCGGCGCTGCCTTCGGCTCCTGCCGCTACAAGCTCAAGAGCCTGGAGGAAAACCGGGCCCAGTACGAACGCCTGATCGAGGTGTTCCGGGCCCACAACATCGGTTATTTCTTCTACAACGGCGGCAACGATTCTGCCGACACCTGCCACAAAGTTTCCCAGCTTTCCGAAGCGATGGGTTTCCCCATCCGCGCCATCCACATTCCCAAAACCGTGGACAACGACCTGCCGGTCACCGATTGCTGTCCCGGTTACGCCTCGGCCGCCAAATACGTCGCCCTGTCCACCCTGGAAGCGAGCATGGATGTGGCCTCCATGAGCGCCACCTCGACCAAAGTGTTCGTCTTCGAGGTCATGGGGCGGCACGCCGGCTGGATCGCCGCTGCCGGCGGGATGGCATCGACCGCTAAGCGGCCGGTGCCCATCGTCATCCTGTTTCCGGAAGTGCCTTTCGATCAGGACGCATTCCTCGCCAGAGTGAAAGCCACCGTCGGCGAACACGGTTACTGCTCGGTGGTGGTGTCCGAGGGCGTCAGGCGCGCGGACGGCAAATTTCTCGCAGACGCCGGTTACACCGACGCCTTTGGCCACACCCAGCTCGGCGGGGTAGCCCCGGTGGTGGCGCGGATGATCCACGGGGAGCTGGGCTTCCGCACCCACTGGGCGGTCGCCGATTACCTGCAGCGCTCGGCACGTCATATCGCCTCCCGCACCGATGTGGAACACGCATATGCCGTCGGCAGGGCGGCGGTGGAACTGGCGATCGCCGGCGGCAATGCCCTGATGACGACCATCGAGCGCAGCGCCGACGACCCCTACCGCTGGGAGATCGGCAGCGCGCCCCTGGAAGAAATCGCCAACCGGGAAAAGCACATGCCGGCCGACTTCATCACCGCGGACGGCTTCGGCATCACCGATGCCTGCCGCCATTATCTGCAGCCGTTGATACGCGGCGAGGACTATCCACCGTTCGCAGAAGACGGGCTGCCCCGCTACGTCCGCCTGCAAAACGCCCCGGTGGCGAAGATTCTCAATACCCCCTTCGAGCCTTGAAATAAAAAGGCCGGAAGCTTTGCCGCTTCCGGCCTTTTTCAGGCCCGTGAAGGACCGGTTCAGGAAACTGGGGCGGCGGCGACCGGCTCGGCCTTGGCCGCTTCGGCCACTGCCGGCTTCTCCGTTTCCTTTTTGGCCGAGCTCTCCCCGGAGGGGTTGGTCATCTGATCGTTGAGACGCTGGATCAGAATGTCGGCCTGATTGACGATCTTTTCCAGCTCCTCGCCGACCTTGTCGCTCCAGCCCCTGATCTTGCCGGTGGCGAACAGGCGCCAGTTGGCGCACTGATTGAAGGCGCGCACCAGATTGAAACGCAACCCCAATTGCTTTTGCCGACGCGCCAGCCGGCGGCGGTAGATCGCCTTGAAGATACTGGAGAACAGCCAATGGAAGATCCCCAGGATCACCAGGCCGGCGCCGGCGGCGATGGCATCGGCCAGGGGATTGAACCAGAAACCGGTGGTGACACCACCGAACACCACCGCCCCGATCAGGGCCGCCAGTATCAGCGTGTCGAGCCGCAGGGTCCAGTTGCGCCAGCCGGTGAGCGCTTTCACCAGCTCGGGAATCGCCTGGTCCTTCAGTTCCTTGGCGGTCTGGTCCAGGGTGCTCAGCACCCGGTAAGCACGCTTGACCTCCACTTGTTTGATGCGGCGGTGAATTTCCTCCAGATCCCGGTCACGCCGGGCGATCAGGCGCTGCTTGACGTAGTCGTTGTCGCAGTTGATCTCCACTTCCGGCGAAAAGATGGTGTAGAAGTGGGTCACGTTCAAACCGCGCTCGGCCAGGGCGCTCTTCCAGGCCGCCACCACCTCGGCGAGACTGTCCTCGCGGGCGGTCACGTCGATCTGGTTGAGGATGTAGATGAACTTTTCCGAATCATGGCGATCGACCGAGGTCTTGACCAGGTATTCGAGGGTGTCGCGCATCGCCCCCGGTTCCGGCCGCCGGGCGTCGAAGAAGATCAGCACCAGATCGGAAATGTCGATGATGTGCTTGGTGATCCGCAACGTGGCACTGCGCTGGGCATCGGCGTCGAAACCGGGCGAATCGATCAGAATCTTGCCCTTGAGGTTCTCGCTGTTGCAGGTTTTCAGCTGCAGATAGGCGTTGATGCGCTTGCCCTCGCCCTCCATCGCTTCCTCGATCTCCTGGCTGATGCGGTAGAACGGGAAGCGGGGATCGACGTCCAGGGCCAGACCGGGCAGAGTCTTGACCTCGGGATCGGGGCTGTAACAAAGCACGGTGAATTTGTCGTCCACCGCCTGCACCCCGCTGCGCTGCACCTTCTGTCCCAGGAAATGATTGATGAAGGTGGACTTGCCGGAAGAGAACAGGCCGAGCACCGAAACCAGCGGCCACCAGGGAATCTGGCGAGCGGTGGATTGGTCCGAACGCAACAGCCCCAAGCTGTTGGCGACCTTGTCGATCGTCTGGAAATTCTTGGCTACGTCCACCAGCAGGGGATTTTCCTGGGCGAGGTGGCGCTCCAGATTCTGTACGTAGATTTCGCTTGCCTGCATAATGTAGGGGGTTCCTAAGTCATTTGATCCATGAACAGCGGTTTCGGTCCGAATCCCGCCACCCTTGCCGGCTGGAGAATGGGCCGATTTTAGGGCAAAAATCCCGCCGATGGCAAAAATAATCCACTCGGGACACCCTTGTGCCGTTCCTTTTCTATTGGATAGACCTATTCCTGGCGAAAAAATTCAGCCCCCATGCGCGATACCCATCAAAGTCTGAAAGCGATCCTCTACGCCTTCCTCGCCAACCTCGGCATCGCCCTCGCCAAGGTCTGGGCGGCCCTCTTCACCGGCTCCGGCAGTCTGATGGCGGAAGCCATCCATTCGGTCGCCGACTGCGGCAACCAGATGTTACTTTATCTGGGGCTGAAGCAAGCCCAACGCCCCCCGGATGCGGAACACCCCCTCGGCTACGGCAAGCTGACCTATTTCTGGAGCTTCATCGTCGCTCTCCTGCTGTTCTCCATGGGAGGGTTGTTCTCCATCTACGAAGGCTGGCACAAGCTTGCCAGTCAGGAAGGACTCCATCAGCCGTGGATCGGGCTGCTGATCCTAATCAGCGCCATGGTGCTTGAGAGTCTCAGCCTGCTGGGATGCCTGCGGGAAATCAGAAAGCTGCGTGGCAGGCGTTCGCTGTGGCAATGGCTGCACCAGACCCGCAACGCCGAACTGGTGGTGGTACTCGGTGAGGACACCGCCGCCCTGATCGGCCTGAGTCTGGCTCTGGTGGGACTGGGAACCGCCACCGCGACGGGAGACCCGGTCTATGACGCCATGGGCTCGATGGCCGTGGGTACGGTGCTGATCTGCGTCTCCCTGTTCGTCGCCCTGCACATTCGCACCCTGCTGGTCGGCCGCTCCGCCGATCCTGAAATCGTCTCAGCCATCACGGGGGTCATCGAGTCCGACACTGCGATTTTGGAACTGCTCAACCTCATCACCCTCCAGTTCGGTCCTGACGTGATGGTGGCCGCCAAAATCCGCATGCCGGCCCAGCTACCGCTCGGCGAGGCAGTTGAGAGCATCAATCGCCTCGAGGCGGAAATCAAGAAGGCGGTTCCACAGGTGCGTTGGAGTTTTGTCGAACCAGACAACAAAAAATAACGGTATAAAATTAGGCTGGGCTGAATTTCAGCGTTTCCATCAGATCGATCATGAATTCGACCTCCTCAGGATCGACCGGGTCCCAACCGGGCAGCTTCAGCTGTTCCAGAATCCGGACCGTCTTCGGCGCCTCCCCCATATTCACCAGCGCCTTCTGCAATTTCGGGTGCAAATCGGCGATCCTGGGCCCTGCCATCAGATAATGATGAATGACCTGGATGTCACTGCGGACCAGCACCTTCAGCCTTTCCCGTACCGGCCGACTCAGCTCGTCGAAAGCCTTGGTGAGGAAGATGCCGGCGTCGCTCTCCCCTGTCAGCAGCCGCTTAGCGACCAGCACGTAATTATCGCATTCCACCCGCACGGTGTTGTCCTTCCCCAAACCTGCCGGCTCCAACAGGATCATCCCCATCAGCTGGACGTCCGGGTCGTCCGTAGCGGCAATCCGTGCTCCCTCCGGCAGGTCTTCCACCGCCCTCGTCTCACTTTCCGCCGCCACGGCGATCAGCGCCTCGTCGGCACCGCCCCGGGGCTTGACCAAAGCGGTGAAACCCTTCTCCCGCACCAGCATGGCGGCATCGTAGGGATTGGCGTAAACGAGATCGATCCGGTCCTGCCTGATGGCGTTGTGCAGGCTGTCGAAATCATCCATCAGCTCCAGATGGAATCCGGTTTCCAGGGTCCGCTGCAACCAGGTATTGAACACGAACCAGCCGGCGATATAGTCGGGACTGAAATCGGGACTCACCGTGAAGGTATAGCTCATGTTGCCGCCTCCTCTTGTCGCATCCTGGCATACAAGTCGATGCATTCCTCGACCTTGCGCCGATCCGGCTTGCGCCGCACCGAAGTATAACCGACAACCTGGCCACCCCGGATATTGGGGATGACTGTCGCCTTGACCCAATAATAGGCTCCGTCCTTGCGTAGATTCTTGACGTATCCCTGCCAGATATCGCCGCGCTGGACCGTAGCCCACAGATCCCGAAACGCCGCCTTCGGCATGTCCGGGTGGCGCAGGATGGAATGGGGCGCCCCGATCAGCTCTTCCTCTTCATAGCCGGACATGACCACGAAAGAGCGGTTCACATGGGTGATGATACCGTCGGTGTCGGTGCGGGAGACGATCAGGCGACCGTCGGGATAAGGCACCTCCTCATCGGTGACCAGAACCTTGCGGGGCCCCACACCATACAATTCCAGTGTGTATTCCCGATATTCACCTTTCACATCGGCTGGATCCATATCCTGCAACATTTCCGCTTCCCTCAGATCAACTGGGCAATGTTCTCAGCGGCCCGCTTGACATCGAGGAAAATGAGTCCGAGCTTGGCCTGGGGTTTGGCGAGCACGGTCAACACCGCCTCCCGTCCTGCGTGGGTCATGAGCACGTAGCCCTTGTCCCCCTTGATGAGCACCTGTTCCAGTTCGCCGCGCGCCAGTTCCTGGGCGGTCCTGTCCCCCAGCGACAACATCGCCGCACTCATGGCCCCGACACGATCCTCATCCATCCCCTGGGGCAGGACCGCCGCCATCATCAGGCCATCGATGGAAATGACACCGGAAGCCTCGATATCCGCCGAGGTTCCGTTCAGCTCATTCAGAATGGAGGTCAACATTTGTTCACGCATGGTCATATCCTCTGTGATCGTGGGTTCTACAAAACGATGGAAGCCGGGGCGTAACGGGTCATTAGGGTCCAGACCAGCTGAACGAAATCAGGGTGGTTGAAATGGGGAATACCGGTCATCACCAGGGCGAAAATGTGCTTGCCGATGTGTAGCGGCCAAACGCCCAGGCGGGTGTGACCTCCGGCATCCACGATCCCCCAGGCTTCCGCATTCAGATGCAGGTTTCCCTGCAACACTCCCCGATAACGCTGTTGCAGACCCAGAAAATCGGCACTCAACGCCGCCAACTCCTCTGCGGTCTCATGGGGAAAACCGTTGGAACCGATGTAAAATCCCTGCGCGTCCGCCAACAGCACCTTGCCGCCGTCACTCAAGGGGGCCAACAGCTCCGGTAGGATCGTTTCCAACGGCTGCTCCATGACCGTCAACGGTTCGGCCAGCCACTGCAACCAACCCATCCGCTGGATGCGTTCGAAGCATTCCCGGTCGCACCCCTGCGGCAGTTTCTCCGGGGACAGACGGGGGGATTCGGTCTGGCTCAGCAGCAGGCGCAACAGCCTGCGGGGGGGATCGCTTTCTGCGGTGGATACGGCATAGTAAGCACCGGCAGGGGTCGGCAGCGCGTAGGAAATTTCTTTCTCAAGCATCGGATTCCTCCATGAGGATACCCGGATTCAGGTGGAACAACAGCGTCTGCACCAACAGTGCCACATCCTCCCGGCGGCGGGCATCGATCTCCAGGACCGGGGCCCTAAGCCCCAGCTGCTCCAAGGACTTGTGATAGGACTCCAGCGGCGGAGCCGCCTTGAGGTCCATCCGGGTCACCCCGACGACCACGCCGGTGGCATCGATGAAGGAACGGAAGCGCTGGAGAAAGAAGCGCATGTCCTGAAAGGGATCGGGGCGGGTGTTGTCCAGCAACAGCACCAGACCGATCCCGCCCCGGATCAGGATCTCCCACATGAAATCGAAGCGCTCCTGACCCGGAGTGCCGTACAGATGCAGCTTGCTACCGTCGTCCAGGCGGAGCACCCCGTAATCCAGCGCCACCGTCGTCTCCGGCTTGCGCGCCAAGGTCATGTCCGTCGCACAAGCATCGGTACGCACTGGCGGCGTGTCGCTGATACTGGCGATGGCGGTGGTCTTGCCGGCACCGACCGGACCGGTGAAAATCAGTTTGTCATAAACCTTGTCAGGCTTCATCACGCCGCTTTCCGAAGTCGTTTCAGGATCCGTTTGAGGAGACCTTCCGGGGGCGCCTGCGGTCCCGTCCGCCGGGATGCCTGGGGTATTTCCACCACCTCTACCAGGCCGACCGCATTGGCGGCGCTGATGAAACTGGCCACCGTCTCGGCGCTTCCCACCATGCGTGCCAGGCGAAGGGGCGACATATCCTGTCGATACCAGGCTGCTGCGATACGAAGCGCCTGGGGCGGATGCCAGTAGCGGGTCAGATTTGGCCAGCGTCTCAGGTGCAGGCATTGCTCAGGAGAAATCGAGATCGGCAGGCGGCCGCCGGCGTTCCACCAGGCAACTTTCCAGAGGAACGCGTCCATTCGCTGGTGTGCGCCGGAAAAACATCCCGGTCGCATTTGCGGATCGGGCACGATGGCCGGCCCCTGGTCCGCTTCCCCGGAGAGTTGGCAGAACTTCTGCAATGGAAGGCGGCAAAACGCCCGCAATTTCTTGTCGTCGGTATCGACCTGGATCACCCTGGGCTTGGGAAACACCAGAATCGGCTCCCAGCCGGTCTCCACCCGCAGCGCGATACCCGTCATCACGGCCTGACGGCAGGCACGGGTTAAAGGCCCCTGCAGATATCGCTCCGGATCATAGTGGCGGAAATTTACCGAAATCGACCTGGAGGCGGAAACGGAAGCAGTCGGTGGCTCTTCAGTCACCGCCGCGTCCGCTTGGGAGGAAATTTGTTTCAGGGCGTCCAAGAGCGATTCGGCCTGGAGAGGCTTTCGCACCCACGGCAGCCCCGTCTGGGTCGGCGGATTCAGCGCCAACAGTAGAACCGGCACACGGGGCCAGCGACGCCGGTGACGCTCGAGCAACTCGGCCGCCCCCAGGCTGTCCCAGTCCAGCAGGCAGACATCGGCAGCCTCAGGGTCCTCGACCACCGTCAACCGGCAGTCACGAACCAACAGATGACGCAGCAAGCGCAGAAAACGCTTGGAAGTGCCTTGAAGCATCACTTTCATGACAATGCCCCGGTATGAAACGCCTCCCAGTCTGGGTCCAGGCAACCGTGGCTTTGGAGATGTGCGTGCAGGCGGGCGAAATTTTTCCGATCATCGAGGGCGCGGTAGATGACCAGCAGCTCCTGGCGGGCCACCTGGCAGTCCGGTTCCTCGAACAATTTCTGCTCGAACAGTTCCCGGGCCTGTTCCAGCTGGCCAAGCGCCAGACAGGACCGGGCGGCTTCGACGAGATCGACTTGCGCCGCTGTCGACTTGGTACCGGATGCGGTTATCTGCAACTCGCCGATGGTGCCGGCCTGGAGGACGGAACGCGGGGAGAGCGGCAGGGACTGCGGCGGCAGATGTTCGGCAAGATAACGTTCCAGAACCTGCCGGCGCTCCGCTCTCAGCCGTTTTCTCGTGCCCCGGATCATGCGGCGCTGCAAGCGGCGACCCCGCCCTTCCAGGGTCAGCACCAGATCCACAAGGGCAGCATAAAGCGCCTCCGCATCCAGCTCCCAAGCAACGCGAATTCGGGCCAAGTGCAGCACCAGCCGGCGGGGATCGCGGTGAACTTCCCGGGTCAGGAAGGACCAGGCGGCAGAGGAATCGAGTTGATCCACCGGCTGCAGACGCAACCAGCGGTCGAGAAAAAACGCAGCCTCCACGGGAGAATCTGCGTATCCGTTCATCGTCTTCCCCTGAATCTCGGTTGCCACTTTTCAAGCATAGTCGAGATCGCCGCGACAAGCCGGCTGGGCATGAAAAATGTCGATCCGGTCACAGTCTCAGGGTACGATGCCTTCCAGATAACGCGCCACCAGATCGTAACGCCCCGCCGAGGGAACCTGAAGCCGGACCCGCCAGCCGGCGCCAGGTGCTTCCTCCAGGGCGTTTCCCTCCAGATCCTCCAGATGGTCCACCGTCAGATCGCGGTTGCCGGCGGGTGAAATCCATTCGATGCGGTCGCCCCGGCGCAGCTTGTTCTTGATCAGAAGCTGAGCCTTGCCGCTGGCGGGATCGTAATCCTCCACCTCACCGACGAACTGCTGACGGTGACTGCGGGAAGCCCCCTGGAGATAGTTCTGGTATTCGTGGCTGTGATGGCGCTGATAGAAACCGTCAGTATAACCGCGGTTGGCGAGATTTTCGAGCACGCCGATGAGACGGGAATCGAACGGGCGGCCGGCGAGCGCATCGTCGATCGCCTGGCGATAAACCTGAGCGGTGCGGGCGACGTAGTAGTGGGATTTGGTCCGGCCCTCGATCTTGAGGCAGTCGATCCCCAGCGCCACCAACTTGTGGACGTGCTCCACCGCGCGCAAATCTTTGGAATTGAGGATGTAAGTGCCATGTTCATCCTCCAGAATCGGCATGTACTCACCGGGGCGACCGGGATCCTCGAGCAGGTAGGTGCGGTCGGCTGCCGGATGGCGCTGCCCCCCGCTTGCCCCGGCGGGTTTGACCCGGTACTCCCAGCGGCAAGCATTGGTGCAGGTGCCCTGATTGGGATCGCGGCGGTTGAAGTAACCGGACAGCAGGCAACGGCCGGAATAGGCGATGCACAGCGCGCCGTGGACGAACACTTCCAGTTCGACGTCGGGACAGCGCTGGCGAATCTCAGCGATCTCGTCCAGGGACAGTTCCCGCGACAGAATGATGCGTTCGATCCCCAACCGTTGCCAAAAACACACCGCCGCATAATTCATGGTGTTGGCCTGCACCGAGAGGTGAATCGGCATCTCTGGCCAGGTTTCCCGGACCTGCAGGATCAACCCCGGATCGGCCATGATGAGGGCGTCGGGTCCGGCCTCGACGATGGGGTGGAAATCCTTGACGAAGGTCTTGACCTTGCCGTTGTGGGGCAACACGTTGGCGGCCAGGTAGAATTTCCTACCCTGGGCGTGGGCCTCGGCGATTCCCGTTTCGAGATTGGCCAGAGTGAAATCGTTGTTGCGCACCCTGAGGCTGTAACGCGGCAGGCCAGCGTAAACCGCATCGGCGCCGTAAGCGAAGGCATAACGCATGTGCCGCAACGTACCGGCGGGGGACAAAAGTTCGACTTGGGTCATAAAGATCGGGCTCAGGCAGGGTAATTTATCAATGGTATAATTTTTTCCGTTTTCCTAAAAATTGGAAGTTTCATGACCGCCATCGATCCCAGCCGTTTCCCCACCGTCGAAGCCTGTATCGGCAACACGCCTCTGGTGCGCCTGCAACGGCTGCCCGGTGAAACCTCCAACCTCATCCTGGCCAAGCTGGAGGGCAACAATCCCGCCGGCTCGGTCAAGGACCGGCCAGCCCTGAGCATGATCAAACACGCCGAGGAACGGGGTGAGATCCGCCCCGGCGATCGTTTGATCGAAGCCACCAGCGGCAACACCGGGATCGCCCTGGCCATGGTGGCGGCCATAAAGGGCTATCGCATGACCCTGATCATGCCCGAGAACATGAGCGTGGAGCGGCGTGCGGTCATGAGGGCCTACGGCGCCGAGATCATGCTGGTGTCGGCAGAGGGCGGCATGGAAGAGGCCCGCGACCTGGCCGAAGCCATGGCCGCCCGCGGCGAAGGCAAACTCCTCAACCAATTCTCCAATCCGGACAATCCCCGCGCCCACTACGAAGGCACCGGCCCGGAAATCTGGCGCGACACCTTCGGCACCGTCACCCATTTCGTCAGCGCCATGGGAACCACCGGCACCATCATGGGGGTTTCCCGGTTTTTGAAGGAAAAGAATCCCGCGGTCCAGATCGTCGGCGTCCAGCCCAGCGAAGGCGCCAAGATTCCCGGCATCCGCCGCTGGCCTCCAGAATACCTGCCCGAGATCTATGACGCCTCCCGGGTGGACCGGATCCTGGACGTCTCCCAGGAGACGGCCGAGGAGACCACCCGCCAACTGGCCGCCCGGGAAGGCATCTTCTGCGGCATTTCCTCCGGCGGGGCGGTTGCCGCCGCCCTGCAACTGTCCCGGCAGGTGGAAAACGCCGTCATCGTCACCATCATCTGCGACCGGGGCGACCGCTACCTGTCCACGGGAGTGTTTCCGGCCTGACCCGCCCATTCGCTGTCGCCTTCATACTTCTCCTGTTTCTGCCGGATGGAGGGCGGGCCGCCACGATCGCGCTACAGCTGGAACGGCTCCGCTACGGTGCCGTCACCCTGTCGGGGCTCGACGGGAAGCTCGGCCGGGGCCACCACCTGAGCCTCGAATCGCTGCGATTCCCCTTGCCGCCCTATACCTTGGAAAATTTGCAGCTCGACTGCCCCGACAGCCGAAACAGCTCCGAATCCTTCGCCTGCCCCCGGGGCCGTCTGCGTCTGGATCTCCCCCTGCTGCGCCGGTCAGCAAGCGCCCGCTATCGCCTGACCTTGAACCCCGCTGTGCAATTGCGGCTCGATCCGCTTCGCTTCGCCCGGGGGAAATGGCGGCTGCAGTGGTCACAGCAGGAAAGCGACTGGCATCTTGATCTTCAGGGTCACCAGCCCCTGGCGCTTGTCTGGCTGCGTCCTCTGCTGCCCCGATCGCTGCAGGGAATCGAGACCCTGGGAGGAAACCTGCACCTGCAGGCGAGCGGACGGGGCCAGGCCGAGGCCCAGCACTGGCAGGCGAAGCTGACAGGCGGCTCGCTTCACTTGCACGACAGCGACTACGCTCGGGTGCTGGACCAGGCAGGTCTGCGCGTGAGGCTGCAGGCATCCCGAAAGCGCGCTGACTGGCACGGCACCCTCGATTTACACCTCGATCAGGGGGAAGGCCTGTGGCTACCCTTTTATTGGAATTTCACCGCCCATCCCTTCCACTTTTCCGGTCAGTGGCGCTGGCACCCCCGATCTCGGTCGCTGATACTGCAGGATTTCCGCCTTCGCCAGACTAACGTCTGGACGTTGGGGGGGGTGGATTTCGAATTAAAACATGATAACGGTATAAAAACACGGGGAGATCTGATTTTTCACGGCCGGCTCCCGGCTCTGTTCGACAATTACCTCAAACCGTTGCTGGAAGGCGGAAACTGGGAAGGCCTGAGTGTGGTCACGGGGCGGACCTGCGGCCAGGTCCGCTGGCGGAACGGCCCGCGCCAGGTCCGCCTGGCGCTGGAACGGCTGACCCTGGATGACCGCCAGCGCCGCCTCGGCCTGAACCGGTTGCATGCCGAGCTATACTGGCAACGCAGCCTCGACGCCGGCGCCCAAGCCTTTCCCACTTCCCGGCTGGCGTGGCACGCCGGCCATCTTTACGCCATTCCATTCGGCGCCGCCAGGTTCCTGCTGCGCTTGCTCGATGACGACATCCGCCTGCTCCGCCCGGCGACGATCCCGGTGGTCGACGGCCGGCTGCATATCCGCGAGCTGGAGATTCTGGATCTGACCCGCACCCCCAGGCTGCACTTCGCCGGCGATCTGGAACGGATTTCCTTGGAGGTCCTGACCCGGGTGCTGGGACTGCCGCCGCTTGCGGGAAGCCTCGACGGCCATATCCCCAAGGTGACTTACGATCACCGCCGCCACATCCTCAAAGTGGACGGTCAGCTGGTCGTCGACGTCTTCGATGGCCGGATCGTGGTGGAGAATCTCGTCGTCACCGATCTGTTCGGCGCCCTCCCCCGGCTTCGGGCCGACATCTATCTCCACGACCTGGACCTGGAACAGGTGACCGGGCATTTTTCCTTCGGCCGCATCACCGGACGGCTGGAAGGTTATGTCAAAAATCTTCAGCTGGAAAACTGGCGTCCAGTGACCTTCGATGCCTGGTTCGCCACCCCCGGCGATGACCGGTCCCGCAAGCGCATCAGCCAGAAAGCGGTGGAGAATCTCACCACCGTGGGAGGGGGCGGTGCGGTCGGCGTGCTGTCACGGCTGGTCCTGCGCCTGTTCGACGAATTCCATTACCGGCGCCTGGGGCTGGGCTGCCGCCTGCGCCACAACGTCTGCGAATTGCGGGGCATCGCCGCTGCCCCGCAGGGCTTCTATATCGTCCAGGGGAGCTACCTGCCGCGTATCGACGTGATCGGCTATAATCGCTGCATCGACTGGCCGACGTTGATCGCCCGGCTCAAACGCATCACCCAAGTCCAAGGACCTGTCATCCGATGAAAAAAACACTCACCCCGCTGATGCCGCTGTTGCTGATGCTTGGCATCGCCGCCTGCGTCACTATCAACATCTACTTTCCGGCCGCCGCGGCGGAAAAGGCCGCCGACCGGATCATCAAGGAGATCCAGGAAGGAGCGGAAAAGGAAAACCCGCCGCAATCGGCCCTACCCTATTGGCAGGTACGCATCGATCTGTGGGCCCTGCTCGGCGTCGGCAGCGTCCAGGCGGCCGCGGACCTGGACATCGACAGTGCGGAAATCCGCGCCATCCGCGCCTCGATGAAACGCCGTTTCCCCAAACTGAAAACCTATCTCGACCGAGGTTGGATCGGCTACGCCAACAACGGCCTGGTGGCGGTGGTCAACAAGGCCCAGATTCCGCTCAGGGAACGGGCGATCGTCGAGCGCCTGGTGGCGGCGGAAAACCGGGACCGGCTCGCCCTGTATCAGGCCATCGCCCGCGCCAACGGCCATCCCGAATGGGCCGACGACATCCAGGCCACCTTCGCCAAACGCTGGATCGCCAACGCCAAACCGGGCTGGCACGTCCAACTTCCCAACGGCCGCTGGGTACGGAAATAGCCCATGGGACGACGCCGGCGCAGACCGCTGCCGACCGAGCCGGCCTTGGCCACCGTCGAAAAACTGACCCACGACGGCCGAGGCATCGCCTACGTGGACGGCAAAGCCATCTTCATCACCGGGGCGCTGCCGGGGGAAACCGTCCGCTTTCGCTACATCGAGCTGCGCCGCGATCACGGCAGCGGCCAGGTCGTCGAAGTGCTCAGGCCCGCCCCGGAGAGGGTCGCCCCGCCCTGCAGCGCCTTTGGCCGCTGTGGCGGCTGCAGTTTGCAGCACCTGGACCACGCCGCGCAGATCCGGGCCAAAGAAGCGCTGCTGGCCGAGCAACTGCGGCGCATCGGCGGAATAGACGACTTCGAACGCTGGCCGCCTTTGGCCGGTCCGGTGTGGGGCTATCGGCGCAAGGCCCGCCTCGGCGTTCGCTACGTCCGCAACAAAGGCAAGGTGCTGGTGGGATTCCGCGAGCGCGGCAGCGGCAAAGTGGCCGAGATCGAATCCTGCCTCACCCTGCACCCCCGGGTCGGCGAGCGGCTGCAGGACCTGGCGGGACTGATCGATGCCTTGAGCATCCGCGAGCAGCTGCCCCAGATCGAGGTCGCCATCGGCGACAACCGCAGCGCCTTGGCGTTCCGGGTGCTGCAATCGCCGCGCGCGGAAGACCGCCAGCGACTGAGCGATTTCGGCCGCCGCTGCAATTTCGACATCTACCTCCAACCCAAGGGGCCGGAATCACTTCAGCCGCTTTGCCCGGCAGATCCCCCGCTACCCTGCTATTTCCTGCCAGAGGACGTCACCCTCTGGTTCGGCCCGCTGGATTTCACCCAGGTGAACGCCGACATCAACCACAAGATGATCGCCCGGGTATTGGAAACGCTCGCTCCCCGGACGGAGGAAACCCTCCTGGATCTGTTCTGCGGTCTTGGCAATTTCACCCTGCCGCTCGCACGCCGAGGTGGGCGTATCGTCGGTGTGGAAGGCAACCCCCGGGCGGTGGAGATGGGACGCTACAACGCCCGGGCCAATGGCATCGACAACGTGGAATTTCACGTCTGCGACCTCACCCAACCCCTGGGGGACCAGCCCTGGGCCGAGGCGCGTTACGACAAGATCCTCCTGGACCCGGCCCGCAGCGGTGCCCTCGAGCTGATGGCGTGGCTGCCCCGCTGGCGTCCCAAGCAGGTGGTTTACGTCTCCTGCAACCCCGCCACGCTCGCCCGTGACGTGGGCCGGCTGGTGCACGAGCACGGTTTCAGGCTGATCCGCGCCGGGATCATGGACATGTTCCCCCACACCGCGCACGTCGAATCCATCGCCCTGCTGACACCGTGACATACTGGCTCATCGTCAGCATTCCTCAGCAGCGGTTGTTTTTGTTAGATAACGGTATAATTACTCAGGAATACCCGGTTTCGACCGCCCGCAACGGCTGTGGCGAACGAACCGGCAGCGGCTGCACCCCCCGGGGCTGGCATTACGTGCGCGCCAAGATCGGAACCGGACTCCCTCGGTACGCCGTTCTGGTGGGACGGCGTTTTACCGGCGAAATCTATTCCCCCCAGCTGGCACAGCGGCATCCAAAACGGGACTGGATCCTGAGCCGCATTCTCTGGCTCTGCGGCCTGGAACCCGGCTTCAACCGCCTTGGGGACCGGGACACCTTCCGCCGTTACATCTACATCCACGGCAGCCCCGATCATCTGATCGACGGCCGACCCGGTTCCTGCGGCTGTATTCGGATGCGCAACGCCGACATCCAAGAATTGTACGACCGGATCGAACCCGGCGCCCGGGTGTGGATCACCGAAAGCGGTGATCAGTCCACCTGGCCGTCTTTGCCGGTCATGTGATAAATCGCCGAATGGGACAGAAACAGTGCGAACCCCACCAGCGCGATGCCGCCCGCAAACGCCAGAAGGTCCAAAGGCCCGTCGAATTTCATGCTGATGCCCCGTTCGAAGAACTTGACGATGAGGATCATCAAAATCACCTTCCCAAGGCGGCTTTTCAGGTCGTCCAGATTGCGGATGACCAGCACCTTGGCAAAGGCGTCGCTACGGCGGGCCTCCTCCAGCGTGCTGATGAACAGTTCGTACAGCCCCAGTGAGAATATCAGCAACACCGTCGCCAGCAGATAACCGTCGATCACCTCCACCACATGAGCGATGGACTGGGCCCGAAGCACTTTCCGTACCTCAGGCGTCAGACCCGGATCGGCATAATGGGCCAATTCCGAAACCAGAATCCAGGCATCGACCGTCGCCACGTAAAGGACTGCAAACGCCGTCACCAGACTGGCAAGCACAGCGATCAGCACCACCAGGCGGGTTCGCCACAGGGCGGCCTCGAAGATCAACTCCACCCGCTTCATCCAGGGATTTTTCGCCTGCGACACCCTCTCCTTCCTGATATCATCCAAATGGAGCAATGATGGCGGATACAAAAAACATTTGCCAGTCAAATTCCTCGCCGGGTAAAATCCAGCAGCTGTGCTGGCGTAGCTCAGTTGGTAGAGCAGCGGATTTGTAATCCGCCGGTCGCAGGTTCGAATCCTGTCGCCAGCTCCAGATATTTACAAGGCCGTCAACGTCATCCCCTGACTTGGATTCGTCCCGGCCTTTCTTCATTCCGGATAGAACAGGGCCTGCAACTGCGCGCCCGGATCTTCTGCACGCATGAACGCCTCGCCCACCAGGAAGGCGTGGACTCCGTGGCGGCGCATGGTGTCCACGTCGCCACGGGTGTGGATGGCGCTTTCGGTCACCACCAGACGCCCGTCAGGGATGCGGGGAAGCAGCCGCAAGGTGTTGTCGAGGCTGGTTTCGAAGGTGCGCAGGTTGCGGTTGTTGATGCCGAGCAGCGCGCCCTCCAACGGCAACGCCCGCTCCAGTTCGGCCTCGTCGTGGACTTCCACCAGCACGGCCATGCCCAGTTCGCCGGCGAGCTGATACAGGTCCTGCAGGCGGGCATCGTCGAGGGCAGCGACGATGAGCAGCACCGCATCGGCGCCGATGGCGCGAGCCTCGTAGAGCTGATAGGGGTCGATGAGGAAATCCTTGCGCAGGGTCGGCAGGCCCGATACCTGGCGGGCCAGCTCCAGATAGGCCTCGCTGCCCTGGAAATAGGTCTTGTCCGTGAGCACCGACAGGCACGCCGCTCCCCCCCGGGCGTAGCTGTGGGCGATGGCGCGCGGGTCGAAGTCCTCGCGGATCACCCCCTTGCTGGGAGAGGCCTTCTTGATCTCGGCGATCACCGCCGCCTGGCC
Source organism: Methylomarinovum tepidoasis (assembly GCF_030294985.1). Taxonomy (NCBI): domain Bacteria; kingdom Pseudomonadati; phylum Pseudomonadota; class Gammaproteobacteria; order Methylococcales; family Methylothermaceae; genus Methylomarinovum; species Methylomarinovum tepidoasis. The sequence continues at coordinate 1,874,305 of NZ_AP024718.1, read as the reverse complement.
CTGGTCGATCCGGCGCTGAAGGGCGCCGCGGAAATCCAGCGGCGAACCCTGGTTTTCCGCCAGCGCCCGCACTTCCGTCAGCGGCAGGCGGCGGCGGCGCAGGGCGATCTCTTCCTGTTTGGTGGCGAGAATACGGCTGAGAATGTTGCTCATGAACGCTGACTCCAGTCGATCAAAGCTTCGAGTTTTTTCAGGCCGGCCCCGCTACGCTGCAGCTGGCGGGCGCGTTCGATGCCGGATTCGAGATCAGGCGCCAGATCGGCGGCATAGATCGCCGCCCCGGCGTTCAGGACCACGATGTCGGCCGCCGGCCCCGCTTCCCCGGCCAACACCCGGCGCATCGCCTCGAGGCTTTCCGCCACGGAATCCACCTGGATGGCCTCCAGCGGCGAACGCGTGATACCGAACCGTTCGGGTTCGATCCGGTAACTGCGCACCTGCCCGTCTTTCAGTTCCGCCACCTGGGTGGCGGCGCCGAGGCTGATCTCATCCAGACCGTCATCGGCGTGGACCACCAGCACGTGGCGACTGCCGAGACGGCCGAGAACCTCGGCCAGCGGCTTCAGATAACGGGCGTCGAACACCCCCGTCAGCTGATGGGGGGCGCCGGCGGGGTTGAGCAAGGGCCCCAGGAGATTGAACAGGGTGCGGATCCCCAGTTCCCTGCGCACCGGGGCCACCTGGCGCAGGGCGCCGTGGTGCTGGGGGGCGTAGAGAAACCCGATGCCGACGGCTTCGATGCAGCGTTTGACCTGCTGCGGAGTCAGATCCAGATTGACCCCGGCCGCCTCGAGCACGTCGGCGCTGCCGGAGCGCGACGACACCGAGCGGTTGCCGTGCTTGGCCACCTGAGCGCCGGCAGCGGCGACGATGAAGGCGGCGGTAGTGGAGACGTTGAATGTATCCAGACCGTCACCGCCCGTGCCGCAGGTATCGATGAGGTGGTCGCCGGCTACCTCGATCCGCACGGCCTTTTCCCGCAGCACCTCGGCGGCGGCAGCGATCTCGTCCACGCTTTCGCCCTTGGCCCGCAGCGCCACCAGCAGGGCGGCGGTCTGGGCCGGGGTAGTCTCGCCGGCGAGAATCCGTTCCATCAGCCCCCGCATCTCCGCACCGGTCAGATCCGCCGGGGTCAAGAGGCGGTTGAGGGCATCGCGGACTTCCATCAGCCTTCCAGGAAATTGCGCAGCAGATCGTGACCGTGGCGGGTCAAGATCGATTCGGGATGGAACTGCACCCCTTCGATGGGATAGGTCTTGTGGCGAACCCCCATGATCTCTTCGAATTCTCCCTTACGATCCTCGGTCCAGGCGGTGATCTCCAGGCATTCAGGCAGGGATTCGCGCTCGATCACCAGGGAATGGTAGCGGGTGGCCTCGAAGGGATTGGCCAGGCCGCGGAACACACCGACATCGTGGTGGTGGATCATCGAGGTCTTGCCGTGCATGATGCGCTTGGCGTGGACGATGCGGCCACCGAAGGCCACGCCGATGCTCTGATGCCCCAGGCACACACCCAGGATCGGCACCCTGCCCTTGAAATGCTCGATGGCGGCCACCGAGATGCCCGCCTCCTTCGGCGTGCAGGGGCCCGGGGAAATCAGCAGCCGCTGCGGTTCTAGGGCTTCGATATCGGTGAGGGTGACCTGATCGTTGCGCACCACGACCACCTCGGCCCCCAGCTCCCCCAGGTATTGGACCAGGTTGTAGGTGAAAGAATCGTAATTGTCGATGCAGACGGTACGAATGCGCTTCACGACAGCCCCTCCGCCGCCCGGGCCACGGCGCGAAACAGCGCGCGGCCCTTGTTCATGGTCTCCTCCCATTCCTTCTCCGGCACCGAATCATGGACGATGCCGGCGCCGGCCTGGACGTGCAGCTGCCGATCCTTGATCACCGCGGTGCGGATGGCGATGGCGGTGTCGAGATTGCCGGACCAGCCGATGTAACCCACCGCGCCGGAATAGATGCCGCGTTTGACCGGCTCCAGCTCGGCGATGATCTCCATCGCCCGGATCTTGGGGGCGCCGGAGACGGTACCGGCCGGGAAGGTGGCCCGCAACACGTCGAAGGCGTCCAGCTGCGGACGCAGGCGGCCGACGACATTGGAAACGATGTGCATCACGTGGGAGTAACGCTCGATGATCATGCGGTCAGTGACCTCGACGCTGCCGATCCGCGCCACCCGGCCGACGTCGTTGCGACCCAGATCGATGAGCATCAGATGCTCGGCCAGCTCCTTGGGGTCGGCGAGCAGGTCGCGCTCCAGGGCCAGGTCCTCTTCCGGCGTCGCCCCCCGCGGTCGGGTGCCGGCGATCGGGCGCACGGTCACGGCGCCGTCCTCCAGCCGCACCAAGATTTCCGGGGAAGAGCCGACGATGTGGAAATCGGCCAGATCCAGATGATACAGATACGGCGACGGATTGAGACAGCGCAAGGCGCGATAGACGCTCAGGGGCTCGCCGTGGAAAGGGATCGACAGGCGCTGGGACAGCACCACCTGCATCACGTCCCCCTCGACGATGTAGTCCTTGACCCGGCGCACCGCGTTCTCAAAGCCCTCGCGGGTGAAACCGGAAACGAAATCGCTTTCATGAATCCGGCCGCCCATTCGGCTGTCGGGATAAGGGCAGCTGCCACGCAGGCGTTCGACCCAGGATTCCAGCCGCGCCTCGGCCCGTTCCAGGGCCGAGGGCTCGCCGGGATCGGCGTGGGTGATGAGCTCCAGGGTGCCGGACAGGTTGTCGAACACCAGCAGGTCTTCCGATTCCATCAGCAGGATGTCCGGCGTCGCCAGAGGATCGGGCTTGCCAGCGATGGCCTGACGCAGCCGCGGTTCGATGTAAGCGATGGTCTCGTAACCGAAATAGCCCACCAGCCCGCCGCTGAAACGGGGCAGGCCCTCCAGCGGCGCGACCCGGTAGCGAGCGGCGAAATCCTTGATCCAGGCCAGCGGGTCGTCCGCCTCGACCTGCTCCAGCCGCTCGTCCCCACGCCACAGCTCGATGCGCCGCCCAAAGACCTTGAGCACCCGGCGCGCCGGCAGGCCGATGATGGAATAACGCCCCCACTGCTCGCCGCCGTGGACCGACTCGAACAGATAGGTATAGGGCCGGGCTGCCAGCTTGAGGTAGGCGCTCAGGGGAGTGTCGAGGTCCGCCAACACCTGGCGGCGCACGGGGATGCGGTTGTAGCCCTGGTCAGCGAGTTGCCGGAATCGTTGTGGTGTCATAGGCTTGAAGCGGCAGGTGAAGACCCTTTTCGATCTCCCGCCGTGGTGACAAGTTCAATCAGTCCCCCGTCGCCAGGCCCTTGGCGATCTCGGCACGCATGGCGTCGATCACCTGCTTGTAGTCCGGCTGGCCGAAGATGGCGGAACCGGCGACGAAGGTGTCGGCTCCGGCGGCGGCGATCTTGGCGATGTTGTCCACCTTCACCCCGCCGTCGACTTCGAGGCGGATGTCGCGGCCGCTGGCGTCGATGATCTCGCGCGCCTTCTCGATCTTGCGCAGCACGTAGGGGATGAATGACTGGCCGCCGAAGCCCGGGTTGACCGACATCAGCAAAACCATGTCCACCCGCTCGATGGCCCATTCCAGATAGTCCAACGGCGTGGCGGGATTGAACACCAGACCGGCCTTGCAGCCGTGGTCGTGGATCAGCTGCAGGGTGCGGTCCACGTGGGTGGAAGCTTCCGGATGGAAGGTGATGTAGCTGGCCCCGGCCTTGGCGAAATCGGGAATGATGCGGTCCACCGGCTCGATCATCAGATGGACGTCGATGGGGGCGGTGATGCCGTAATCACGCAGCGCCTGGCATACCATCGGCCCGAAGGTCAGGTTGGGGACGAAGTGGTTGTCCATGACGTCGAAGTGAACCACGTCGCCACCGGCGGCGAGGACGTTCTTCACCTCTTCGCCGAGGCGGGCGAAATCGGCCGACAGAATCGACGGGGCTATCCAGGGTGTCTGCATACCGGACTCCTCAATGGGTTGTCATTTTTTGGTTAGCGGTTAAGTTTACCGGATTTCCCTGCGGCTTTCAGCGGTTAACTTGGCCGTTGCCAATTTGCTTTTCCAGGGGCCGGACAGGCGGAAAGCGCGGTTAGAATGGCCCTTGATTTTTTCGATCCCACCCCAATATCAAGGACTGCTGATGAAAAAAGTGACCTTGTACACCTCCGCCCACTGCCCCTTCTGCCTGATGGCCGAACGCCTGCTGGCGCGCAAGGGGGTGACGGACATCGACAAGATCCGGGTCGATCTCGATCCGCAGCGGCGCCGGGAGATGATGGAACGCACCGGCCGCCGCACCGTGCCGCAGATCTACATCGGTGACGCCCACGTGGGCGGATATCAGGAGCTGGCCGCCCTGGAGCACCAGGGCCGGCTCGATGAATTGCTGAACGACTGTTAGCTTTCGGGAGAACGAACCATGCAAATCGTTTGCGGCCATTGTTTCACCATCAACCGTGTGCCTGAGGAACGCCTGGGCGACCGCCCCATCTGCGGCAAGTGCCGCAAACCGCTGCTCGACGGCCGACCCATTGAGCTGCGGGAAAACAACTTCGACCGCTTCGTCAGCCAGAACGAGCTGCCGGTGGTGGTGGATTTCTGGGCCCCCTGGTGCGGTCCCTGCAAAATGATGGCCCCGGCCTTCGCCCAGGCGGCCGCCGCGCTGGCGACCCAGGCCCGCTTCGCCAAGGTCGACACCGAGGCATGTCCCCAATTGGCCCAGCAGTACGGAATCCGCAGCATTCCGACTTTGATCCTGTTCCGCCGCGGCCAGGAGGTGGACCGGATTTCCGGCGCTCTGTCCGCCTCCCAGATCCAACAGTGGGTGCTGCAGCACTGAAGCCGGTTCGTCTTGTATCCCGGCCGGTGATTGCCTAAGCTCCTCATAAAAGAACCAGGAGAGGAGGGTTTCGTCATGCTGCCCGGATTCATCGGCCGGGTACCGGTCTACGACCGTGCCCTGAATCTGTTCGCCTACGAACTGCGTCCCTGCAGTCTCACCGTGGAAAACGGCACGGCGTCGGAAGCGCGGCTCCAGGAACTGTGGCAGTCGCTGCGGCTGGAACGGCTCACCGGCGGCCATCCAGGGCTGGTGCCGTTCACCCCGGCCCTGGAGGCTCAGCTCCAGGCACATGCCTGGCCGAAGGAAGCGGTCATCGTCACCCTGCCCGGCGAACTGCTCGACCGCTATCCGAGGGAAACCCTCCAGCATTGGTCCAAGGAAGGCTACGTGCTGGCAGTCCGCCATGACCACTACGATGCCACCTTGGCGGCCGATCTGGAGTTCGCCCGCCTGTGGGCGATGGACGCCTCGCATCTGGAAGAATTCATTCCCCATCTCGAGGCGATCCACCAACACGGCCTCGAGCTGCTGGTGCGCGACATCGAAACCCGCCAGCAGTATGACCGTGCCTTCGATGCCGGCTGCGACTACTTCCAGGGCCATTATTTCGAATGCCCCCGCTTCATTCACGGCACCCATCTGCCCGCCAACCGCCTGGCGGTGCTGCATCTGATCGCCCGTCTGAACGACCCGGACATCAGGATCGAGGAAGTCGAAACCCTGGTCAGCCAGGACATGACCCTGAGCTACAAACTGCTGCGCCTCATCAATTCCGCTTTCTATGGCCTGCCCAAGCAGGTCGACTCGATCCGCCGCGCCGTGGTCTTCCTCGGCCTTGACCGCATCCGCCACTGGGCCATCGTCATCGCCGTCAACGCCATCGACTATAAACCCCGGGAGCTGCTGGTCACCGCGTTGGTGCGGGCCCAGACCTGCGCCCGCATCGCCGAACGCCTGGAGCGCAGCGATGTGGAAGCCTGCCACATCGCCGGACTGTTTTCCCTCCTCGACGCCATCATGGATGCCCCCATGACCGAGATCCTCGCCAACCTCAGCCTGGCGGAGGAAATCGAGCAGGCCCTGCTCTACGGCACCGGGCCCATCGGGCCGATCCTGCAAACGGCGTTGCAGCTTGAAAACGGACTTTGTCATAAAATACCTCTCCCCGACCTCGATCTGTCCCAGGCCATGAGCGCCTATCTGGAAGCGATCGAGGAAGCGGAAGCCGTCCGCCGCGTACTGGAAAATCAAAACAATGGAGGCGCCGCATGAATGCAACCCCTTCCCTGCTGACCGCAACCCGCCTGCTGGAACAGACCATGCCGGTCACCTCCCGGCGCATTCTGGTCTATGCCGCCATCACTCTGGGGCTGGTGTTCGCCGTACTCGTCGGGACCGGTACCTTCGTCGGCCTCGCCTCGCTCAGTGACGATCCCGGATTCTGGGGCCGCATCGGCGCCGTCGTCGGACTGACGGCAGGCATCTATCTGGTCCGATCGTTTCGGGCACTGCGCTATTTCCGCCTCGACCTGCCCCATCTCACTGCCATGGCGATCCGAACAGCCGGCGGCGACCTACCCCCCGGCAAGGCACAATTCGAGCAGGTCTCCCACCAGGTCGAAGACACCTTCGGCGATGCCAAGACCGCTTTCGCGCTGCGCCGCCGGCTGCTCGACCTGCTCGCCGCCGCAGCCCTGCAACACGCCGCCAGCCTGCAGCGCCTGCCGGGACCGATCCGCGCCCGCCTGCTGGATCTGTTGTGGTGGCACAGTGCCGACGCCATCCTGGCCGAAGCGGCGCGGCGCCAGACACCGGACATCTGCCGCCGTGGCGTGGCGGCATTCGGCGCACGTTTCCCCGAGGTCCTGCGTCAGACTCTGATCGGCAAGGCCTTCCTCTACAGCCTGTGGATTGGGGCTTTCCTCCTGTTGCTGCGCCCGGTCGTGTGGGTGGACGAGGCCCTGCCGACCGCTTTGGGGATCTGGAACTACGTATTTGCCGCCATCCTCACCTACTGGGTCAAAGGCGCCTTCCTCAATCCCATCGTTTCCGGTCTGATGCTGCTGACCCTGCAGCCACGGCTGGAGGAAGTCGACGACGACACCCTGAAGACCTGGCAGCAAAAACTGCCGGCCCTGGAAAAGCCGCTTCCGTGACGGCACCTTCCCGCCGTTTTGCGGTCGAACGCTGTGTTTCCGCGCCCCAGCGCTAGATTGAGGTATCTTATTGGCGATGAAACCTGCCCACGTCGAAAATACGGTCCGCGCCCGTATTCCCACCCGCCACGGCGAGTTCCTACTCTACTATTACGAAAACGACATCGACGGCAAGGAGCACCTAGCCCTGGTCAAAGGCGAGGTCGCCGGCAGGGCCGGCGTGCCGGTCCGCCTGCATTCGGAGTGCCTGACGGGGGACGTGTTCGGTTCCCAGCGCTGCGACTGCGGCGAGCAGCTGGAGGAGGCCATGCGCCTGATCGGCGCATCGGAATGCGGGGTGTTGCTGTATCTGCGCCAGGAGGGGCGCGGTATCGGCCTGTTCAAGAAACTTCAGGCCTACAATCTCCAGGACAAGGGACTGGACACGGTCGACGCCAATCTGAAACTGGGGCATCAGGCCGACGAGCGCGATTACCGCATCGCCGCGCTGATACTGAAAGATCTGGGGGTGGACTCGGTGCGGCTGATCACCAATAACCCCAAAAAAATTGCCGAACTGGAGCGTTACGGCGTGCAGGTGGACGAACGCATCCCCATCGAGGTAGGGCACACCCAGGAAAACTGGCGCTATCTCAAGACCAAGGCTGAGAAGATGGCCCATCTTCTCAGCCTCAAAAAGCCCTGATTCAACCCAGCGCCAGCATCCGGTCCAGCGCCTGCTTGGCGTAGCGGGCGTCTTCCTCGGGCACCTGGATGCGGTTGACCACGTTGCCTTCCACCAGATTCTCCAGCACCCAGGCCAAGTGCTGGGGATCGGTTCGGAACATGGTCGAACACATGCACACCGTGGGCGACATGAAATGGACATCGACGCCCTTGGGCTTCATCTCCTGGCGCAGGCGGTTGACCATGTTGAGCTCGGTGCCCACCAGCCAGCAGGTCCCCGGTTCCGAGGCACGCACCGTCTTGAGGATCGCCTCCGTCGAGCCGATCACGTCGCTCTTCTGACAGACCTCGAAGCAGCATTCCGGGTGGGAAATCACCCTGGCGTCGGGATGTTTTTCCTTGAAGCGGTCGATGTGCTCGGGCCGGAACATCTGGTGCACCGAACAGAAACCCTCCCAGAGGATGATACGGGCCTTTCTGATCTGTTCCTCGGTCAGCCCGCCCAGGGGCTTTCCAGGCCGCCACACCACCATTTCTTCCAGTGGGATGCCCATGCGGTAGCCGGTATTGCGACCCAGATGCTGGTCAGGAAAGAACAGCACCTTCCGGCGCTGGGTGAAGGCCCATTCCAGAATCCAGGCGGCGTTGCTGGAGGTGCAGACGATGCCGCCGTGACGGCCGCAGAAGGCTTTCAGATCGGCAGCGGAATTGATGTAGGTGATGGGGGTGAGTTCGGTTTCCACCTCCAGCACCTGACCCAGCTCCTGCCAGCATTTTTCCACCCGGGCCAGATCGGCCATATCGGCCATGGAACAGCCGGCGGCCAGATCCGGGAGAATGGCGACCTGTTCGGGGCGCGACAGGATATCGGCCACTTCGGCCATGAAATGCACCCCGCAGAAGACGATGTACTCGGCCCCGGAACGGGCCGCCTCCCGCGACAGTTTGAGGGAATCGCCAGTAAAATCGGCGTGGCGGAACACCTCGTCCCGCTGGTAGTGATGGCCGAGAATCACCACCTTGTCGCCCAGTTTCTCTTTGGCGGCGACGATGCGGTCGGTACAATCGGCATCTTCCAGTAAGGCGTAATCCTGAATCGCCAGCGCTGCGGTCATAGGCTCGGTTTTCGGTAGTTTGACTTAAGAGGCGTTTTCCGCCTTTTCCCTGGCGCGCTGCTGCGGCAGCTTGCGCAGTTGCAGGAACAATTCCCGCAGCTGCTGTTCGTTGACACGGGCCGGGGCGTCCACCATCGGACAGGCGGCGGTCTGGGTCTTGGGGAAGGCCATCACGTCGCGGATGGTCTTGGAACCGGTCATCAACATCACCAGCCGGTCGAGGCCGAAGGCGATGCCGCCGTGGGGCGGGCAGCCGTACTTGAGGGCGTCGAGCAGGAAACCGAACTTCTCCCGCGCCTCTTCCTCGCCGATCCCCAAGAGCTCGAACACCGCCTGCTGCATCTGTGGCGTGTGGATACGGATGGAACCGCCCCCCACCTCGACACCGTTGAGCACCATGTCGTAGGCACGCGACACCGCCTTGCCCGGATAGGCCTTGAGTTCCTCGATGGAACAGGCCGGCGCAGTGAAGGGATGGTGCAGAGCCACCCAGCGCTTTTCCTCCTCGTCCCATTCGAACATAGGAAATTCCACCACCCACAGGGGACGCCAGCCTTCTTCCACCAGGCCGCGATCCTGGCCCAGCTTGACCCGCAGCGCGCCCAGGGCCTCGTTGACCACCCTGGCCTTGTCGGCGCCGAAGAAGATGATGTCGCCATCCTCGGCCCCGGTACGCTGCACGATGGCATCGATCACCGCATCCGGGAGGAACTTGAGAATCGGCGACTGCAGGCCGTCGCGGCCCTTGGCCACGTCGTTGACCTTGACGTAGGCCAGCCCCTTGGCGCCGTATTGCGAGACGAACTTGGTCAGGTCGTCGATCTCCTTGCGGCTCAGATCGCCGCCGCCCGGCAGGCGCAGGGCCGCGACCCGACCGTTGGGATCGTTGGCGGGGCCGGCGAAAACCTTGAACTCGACACCGGCCATCACGTCCCCCAGATCCACCAGCTCCAGCGGGATGCGCAGGTCCGGCTTGTCGCTGCCGAAGCGGCGCATGGCCTCGGCATAGGTCAGGCGCGGGAAGGGATTGGGCAGTTCGACCTCAAGCACCTGCTGGAACAAATCGCGCATCATTTCCTCCATGAGCGCCATGATGTCGTGCTCGTCCATGAACGAGGTTTCGATGTCGAGCTGGGTGAACTCCGGCTGACGGTCGGCACGCAGATCCTCGTCCCGGAAACAGCGCACGACCTGGTAGTAACGGTCGAAGCCGGCGATCATCAGCAGCTGCTTGTAGAGCTGCGGCGACTGCGGCAGAGCGAAGAAGGCGTGGGGATGGGTGCGGCTCGGCACCAGATAGTCGCGCGCCCCTTCCGGGGTCGCCTTGGTGAGAAACGGGGTTTCGATTTCGAGAAAACCGTGCGCGTCGAGGAAACGCCTGAGAAGTTGGGTGATGCGATGGCGCAGCCTCAGTTTCTCCTGCATTTCGGGACGGCGCAGATCGAGATAGCGCCAGCGCAGCCGCACCTCCTCGCTCACCGGCACCTCGCTGTCGAGGGGAAACGGCGGGGTCTCGGCGCGGTTGAGAATTTCCAGTTCGTGGGCCAACACTTCGATTTTCCCGGTGGGGATGGCGGGATTTTCCGTTCCCTCCGGACGCCGGCGCACCTTGCCGCGCACCCGAATCACGTACTCGCTGCGCACCTTGTCGGCCAGGGCGAACGCTTCCGGTGTGTCAGGGTCCACCACCACTTGGACGATGCCTTCGCGGTCGCGCAGGTCGATGAAGATCACCCCGCCGTGATCGCGGCGGCGGTGAACCCAGCCGCTCAGTTCCACTTCCTCGCCGATATTGGCTTCGCTTAGCTCTCCACACCGATGGGTTCGCAACATGGTCGTGTTCAGTTTCCTGTATGAATCGGGGTTGAATGGAAAAACGGCGGTCAGCTTTCCGCTGCCGCCTTCTTGGATGAATCGCCGGCGGATTTTTCTCCCGAGGATTTGCCGCTGTCGGCTAGATTGCGCTTCTTCTCCGCCTTGCCCTTGAAGTCGGTTTCGTACCAGCCGGTGCCCTTGAGACGAAAACCGGCCGCAGACACCTGTTTCTGAAGGCTCTGAGCGTGACACTCCGGGCATTCGGTCAACGGTGGGTCGCTGACCTTCTGCAGCGCCTCCAGTTCGTGGCCGCACTTCTGACAGCGGTATTCGTAAATCGGCATCCGTCACCTCCTCGAATTTCGGTTGAACTTCCCCGCCCCTCTAGTGGAGACGGCCGAGAGGCTTTTCAAGTTCCTGCATTTGCGGCATCATGCCGGCACGCGAAAATATGACATTATAACCGAAACCCATGCAGACACTCACGCTGACCCGCCCGGACGACTGGCATCTGCACCTGCGCGACGGCACCTTGCTGGCTCAGGTCGTTCCCTTCAGTGCCCGCCGGTTCGGCCGCGCCTTGGTCATGCCCAATTTGAAGCCGCCCGTCACCACCGTCGATGCGGCCCTCGCCTACCGCAACCGCATCCTGAAGGCCGTGGCCCCCGACTGTGGTTTCACGCCCTATATCAGCCTCTATCTCACCGAGAACACACCGCTGGCGGAGATCACCCGCGCCGCCGCCGAGCCCTGCGTGCTCGGCTTCAAGCTCTATCCGGCCGGCGCCACTACCCATTCTGATGCCGGCGTGCGGCGTCTGGAAGCAGTCTACCCATTACTGGAGGCGATGGAGGAACAGGAGCTGGTGCTGCAAGTCCACGGCGAGGTCACCGATCCCGACATCGACATCTTCGACCGCGAGGCGGTCTTCATCGAGCGGGAGCTGGTGCCGCTGCGGCAGCGTTTTCCCGCCCTGAGAATCGTGCTGGAGCACGTCACCACCGCCGAGGGCGTGGCCTTCGTACAGGAAAGCCCGCCTCAGGTGGCCGCCACCATCACCCCCCAGCACCTGCGTTACAACCGCAACGCGCTGCTGGCCGGCGGCATCCACCCGCACTATTACTGCCTGCCGGTACTGAAGCGGGAAAAACATCGCCAGGCGCTCCTGGCGGCGGCCACCTCCGGATCGCCCAAGTTCTTCCTCGGCACCGACAGCGCCCCCCATCCCCGTCCGGCCAAGGAAAGCGCCTGCGGCTGCGCCGGCTGCTTCACTGCCCCGCTGGCGCTGGAAATGTACGCCGAGGTCTTCGAACAGGCCTGTGCTCTGGACAGGCTGGAGGACTTCGCCAGCGGTTTCGGCGCCGACTTCTACGGCCTGCCCCGAAACCAAGAAAAGGTCCGTCTGATTCGGGAAAGCTGGAAAGCGCCGCAAACCCTTGGTGGGGAAATCCCCCTGGTTCCGCTGCGGGCGGGAGAAACCATCGACTGGCGTTGCGAGACCTGAAAAATCGCGGCCCGGCGCCACAGGACGCCGGGCCGCGATTGCCGGGCCGCGATTTTAGAAGCAATACCTGGCTCAGATCTCGCTTTCGCCGCTGCTCTCGTCCAGTTCCTCTTCCAGTTCCTCGAATTCCTCGTCCAGCGGCACCTCGCCGTCGTGGATCAGGTATTCGCGCCGTTGCAGATAGGCGTTGCGGATAAAAGCATAGCGATCCAGAGCGGCCTGATCGAGAATCTCGGTGGCGCTGAGATTGTCGGCTCGGTAATCGACCGTCCGCAGACCGAACAGCCCCACCTTGACCGGGAAGATGGTGTAGGCGATCGGATTCAGGAAGCCATCGGCGACGCTGCCGACGCCATCACGCGGGGTCGTCGGCCCCAGAAACGGCAGCACCAGATAGGGACCGGGCGGAAGCCCCCACACCCCCAGAGTCTGGCCGAAGTCCTCGTCATGCTTTTCCAGGCCGATCTCGGAGGCAACATCGATCAGGCCGGCGACACCGACCGTGGTGTTGACCAGAAACCGGGCGGCGTCCTGACCGCTCTGCTTGACCTTGAACTGCAACAGATCGTTGGCGGTCACAGCGATGTCCTTGACGTTGCTGAAGAAGTTGCTCACCCCCTGATCGACGAAATCCGGCGTCACCCACTGATAACCTTTGGCCAGCGGCTTCATCAGATAATCGTCGAGGGTATCGTTGAAGGCCTGGACCTTGCGGTTGACCGGCTCCAGGGGATCGCGGGGATCGGTGGTGGCGCAGCCCCCAAGCAGGCCCAGCAACACCAGCGCCATGCCGCCGGCCCGTTTCCAGGTCGTCGCTATCGTCTTGTTTTCCATGTTTTTGTTACCACGATGTGACAATCGAGCGTACCGCTAAAAATAGCATATTCGGCCTGGCGCTTCGAGTTCAGGCTATACTGATTGTCCTTTTCGACTCCATCCCATGTCCATGTCCCAGGAAAAACCGCCAATGGCATACCGCTTCCGCGGTTATCTGCCGGTCATCGTCGATGTCGAAACCGCCGGTTTCGATCCCGAAAAGCACGCTCTGCTGGAGATCGCCGCGGTGATCCCGGAGATGGACGCGCAAGGGTTTCTCCGCATCGCCGAGATCCACAGCGCCCACGTCCAGCCCTTTCCCGGCGCCGAGCTTGATCCTGCGGCACTGGAATTCACCGGCATCGATCCCCATCATCCCCTGCGCATCGCCCTCGACGAGAAGAACGCGCTGCTGAAAATCTTCCACCCGGTACGGGCGGCGGTGAAACAGCAGGGTTGCACCCGCGCCATCCTGGTAGGACACAACCCCTCGTTCGACCTGGCTTTCGTCAAGGCCGCCGCCCAGCGCACCGGTCTCAAGCGCAATCCGTTCCACCCCTTCAGCACGTTCGACACCGCCACCCTGGGCGGCCTGGTCTACGGCCAGACCGTCCTGGCCAGGGCGGCCAAGGCCGCCGGCATCGAATGGGACAACCGCGAGGCCCACTCGGCCCGCTACGATGCCGAGAAGACCGCCGAACTGTTCTGCACCATCGTCAATACCTGGGAACGGCTCAAACGATCCACCGAAACCGAACCGGCAATCCCGATCCATAACCAGAACGCCACCAGCACGTAGCTGACCTGGTCACCTGATCATCCTCGGCAATGGCTGCCACCACGGCACATTGGCATCTGAAGTAAATTCCGCTATAATTCCTGTTCTCAAACGGTGGGTGTAGCTCAGTTGGTAGAGCCCTGGATTGTGATTCCAGTGGTCGCCGGTTCGAGTCCGGTCACCCACCCCAGTTCGGGCCATTAGCTCAGTTGGTAGAGCAGCGGACTCTTAATCCGTAGGTCGTAGGTTCGAATCCTACATGGCCCACCAATACAACGACTGAGCCGGGTCTTTTCGATCCGGCTTTTTCATTACGTGACCAAATCGTGACCTTCCAGTTTGGCTGCCACCTTCTAGCGCCACATGATCTGCGACGGGCTTAATGGGCGTTAACCCCATCTGAGTTGCCTCCTAAATAAACTGGACACACATTTGCTCGTGGTGTAACAAAATAAGAAGCGCCCATGTCCAGCCTGGCCTCCTCGCTGGCACCAAGGCAGCATCAGTCTCCTTTTGCTTTTAGACGACATGCGAGGTGAGCCATGATCGGTGCCATCGCAGGAGACATCATCGGTTCGGTGTACGAGTTCGATCCGGCCAAAACAAAGGATTTTCAGCCCCTGTTCCATCCACGGGCCCATTTCACCGACGATACCGTGCTGACCGTAGCGGTCGCCGACAGCCTGCTCCATGACCGCGACCCGGTCGCGGCCTTCAAGGACTGGGGCCACCGTTATCCCGATTGCGGCTGGGGCGGCACGTTCGCCTATTGGCTGTTCTCCGACCGGACCGAACCGTATGGCAGCTTCGGCAACGGCGCGGCCATGCGCATCTCCCCGGTGGGACTGGTGGCCGGTTCCCTGGACCGGGCCCACGCCCTCTCCGACCGCTTCACCCGTATCACCCACGACCATCCCGAAGGGCTCAAGGGAGCCGCCGCCACCGTCACCGCCATCCTGCTCTGCCGCAAAGGCAAATCCACTCTCACCTGTGAAGAGATCCGGTGCCTGATTGAAGTGGGTTACGGCTACGACCTGAGCCGCAGCGTGGCACAGATTCGCCCAGGCTATGGTTTCGACGAAACCTGCCAGGGCACCGTCCCCGAAGCCATCACCTGCGCCTTGGAAGCGAGCGATTTCGAGGATGCCGTCCGCAATGCAGTCTCCCTGGGCGGCGACGCCGACACTCTCGGGGCCATCACCGGCGGCATCGCCGAAGCCCGTTTCGGCGTCCCCCGGGTGATCGCCGAAGAAGTCCGAAAACGCCTGCCCCAGGACATGCAGGAGATCATGGAGGCGCTGTATGAACGTGCCGGCACCGCCTGCCCCTGGCAAACTTCCACGTGACCGGATCGTGACCGATTCCAGTCACGCGGAGGGAAATCGTGTCATTAACATCCGGTTTAGTACCCGCACCCAGTGGTCCAACTTCTTCCACGGCCTGTTCATGCTGGCGTTCGCGGCCCTGTTCCCGGGGATCCTCCACGAAATTCCCAAGGCGGCGACAGCGCTGCTCAACAGCTTACTGGGAAAAATTTGACGGGCCACCATAAACGTGTAGCGCCGTAGCCTTGAAATTGACCCACACGGGCTGACCCGGCGTCAGCCCCATCTCGCGGCACGAGGCCAAGGTCACCACAGCCTCGAAACGCTCTCCCGACACCGCCACCGTCACCCGCACCTCGCCGCCTGCTTCCGCCAGCGCCACGACCCGTCCCCGGAAACGGTTGCGCATGCTCGATTCCAAAGGCTGCAAGGACAAGACGATGTCACGGGGATCGACGCCCACATGAGTCGCCGTGACCGGTTCCGGCAGCCACAGGGTCAGTCTTTTTGTGAGAAAACGGTTTCCCTCGCAACGGCCACGAAACACGTTGGCGAAAGGCGCCGGCACCAAACGTCCCTGGGACAGGGCGATCACCCGCCGGGCCAGGATCCGGCAACGGTCGGGCGCATGATCGCTGAATACCGCCGCCCGCCCCCCTACCGCCCAGGCCGGAAGCCATCCCTCCAGCCAACACTGGGTGGCAGCATCCAGATGACTAAAAGGTTCGTCGAGCAGCAGCACCTCCGGCTCCAGCACCAGACAACGCGCCAGAGCGACCTGCTGACGCTGCCCGCCGGAAAGCATAGTTGCCGGACGCGCCGGATCGGCGCGGAAACCCACCGTCTCCAAGGCGGCCAGCGCCCGGCGGCGGCGGTCGCCGCCGCGCCTAAAACGCAATCCCAGCATGACGTTGTCCAGGGCCGAGCCCCGCAGCAGATAGGGCTGCTGCATCACCCAACCGATCCGGCGCCGGTCGACGCAGATCAACGGCTTGCCCTGAAACAGCACCCGCCCCCGCCGCGGCGTCTCGATAGCGGCCAGCAGACGCAGCAGGGTACTCTTGCCGGCCCCGTTCTCCCCCACCAGCGCGGTGACGCCGGAGGCGATCTCCAGCCGGTCGATCTCCAATACCGTGCGCTCCCCATAACCGTGGCGGACCGCCTCCAGCCGGTACGGCATCTCAGTCCCCCGCCTGCAACCAAGCCAGCAGAGCGTTGACGGTGAAGGCGACTGCCAGCAGGATCATGCCCAGCGCCAGGGCCAGCTCGAACTCACCCCTGCCGGTTTCCAGAGCGATGGCGGTGGTCATGGTGCGGGTGAAACCGGCGATGTTGCCCCCCAGCATCATCGCCACCCCCACCTCGGCGATAGCGCGGCCGAAGGCGGTCACCAGGGCGGCGGCGATGCCGGCGCGCAATTCGGAGGCCAGATACCAGAGCTTGTGAAACCCTCCCGCCCCCAGCGCCTCCAGGGTGGGCAGCAGGCGGGGGTCGGCGCCCGACACCAAGGTGCTGATCCAGTGGAGCAGCAGCGGCAGGATCAGCACCGCCTCGCCGATGACGACCGCCGCCGGAGTGTAGAGCAGCCCCCAGTCCCCCAGCGGCCCCCGTCGGCTCAGCAGAGCGTAAAGCAGCAGCCCCACCACCACGGTGGGCAGCGCCGTCAGGGAAGCGAGTAGCTGGCGCAGCCAGCGCCGCCCTGGAAACGCCCGCATGCCGATCAGCACCCCCAAGGGCACGGCGATCAGGGCGGATACGGCCACCGCCGTCAAGGAAATCCTCAGAGAAGTGGAGACGATGCGCCACAGCTGCGGGTCGCCGCTGAGCACCAGCTTCCAAGCGGCGTGCAGGGAGGCTTCAAAAAAATCCATTCGCGTTACAATAACGGTTTCGTTCAATCCAGGGAAGACAACCATGCGCACCAGTCAGTTTCCGCTTCACACCCTTCGCGAAACCCCGGCGGATGCCGAAATCGTCAGCCACCAGCTGATGCTGCGCGCCGGGCTCATCCGCAAACTGGCCGCCGGGCTTTACACCTGGCTGCCGCTGGGACTTAGAGTGCTGCGCAAGGTGGAACAGGTGGTGCGCGAGGAAATGGACCGCGCCGGGGCGCTGGAGCTGTTGATGCCTGCCCTGCAGCCGGCGGAGCTGTGGCGCGAGTCGGGGCGCTGGGACCAGTTCGGCCCGGAGTTGATCCGCCTCAAGGACCGCCACGAACGCGAATTCTGCCTCGGTCCCACCCACGAGGAGGTCATCACCGACCTGGTACGCACCGAGATCAAGAGCTACAAGCAGGTGCCGGTCAACTTCTACCAGATCCAGACCAAGTTCCGCGACGAGATCCGCCCCCGCTTCGGGGTCATGCGCGCCCGCGAGTTCATCATGAAGGACGCCTACTCCTTCCACCGCGACATGGACTCGTTGCAGCGGACCTACGAGGCCATGTACCGGGCTTACAGCAACATCTTCTCCCGCCTGGGGCTGGATTTCCGCGCCGTGCTCGCCGACACCGGCGCCATCGGCGGCAATCTTTCCCACGAATTCCACGTTCTGGCCGAGGCCGGCGAGGACGCCATCGCCTTTTCCACCGAGAGCGACTATGCCGCCAACGTGGAGCTGGCCGAGGCGGTCGCCCCCACCGAAACCCGCCCCGAGCCGAGCCAGCCCCTGGCGCTGGTGGACACCCCGGGTCAGCACAGCATCGAGGAAGTCAGCCACTTCCTCAAGGTGCCGCCGCAGCAAATTCTCAAAACCCTGGTGGTGAAAGGCGAGGCTGGGCACCTGGTGGCGCTGCTGCTGCGTGGCGATCACGCGCTCAACCCCCACAAGGCGGAAAAATTGCCGCAGGTGAAAGCGCCGCTGGAATTCGCCAGTGAGGCAGAGATCCGCGCCGCGGTCGGCTGCGGTCCCGGCTCCCTGGGACCGGTGGGGCTGGAGCTTCCGATGGTGTGCGACCGCAGCGCCGCCGTGCTGGCCGATTTCGTCTGCGGCGCCAACCAGGACGGCAAACACTACACCGGCGTCAACTGGGAACGCGACCTGCCCCTGCCGGAAGTGGCCGATATCCGCAACGTCCAGGAAGGCGATCCCAGCCCCGACGGTAAGGGCACCCTGGTGATCCGCCGCGGCATCGAGGTGGGCCACATCTTCCAGCTCGGCACCAAGTATTCCGAGGCCCTTAACGCCACCATCCTCGACGAGAACGGCCGCGAGGAATACCTCATCATGGGCTGCTACGGCATCGGCATCAGCCGCGTGGTGGCCGCCGCCATCGAGCAGCACCACGACGCGCGCGGCATCGTTTGGCCACAGGCGCTGGCCCCGTTCCAGGTGGCCCTGGTGCCGGTCAACATGCACAAGTCCCAGCGCCTGCGCGAGGCGGCGGAAACGCTCTACCAGGAACTGCGCCAAGCCGGCATCGACGTTCTGTTCGACGACCGCCCCGCCCGCCCCGGGGTCATGTTCGCCGACATGGAACTGATCGGCATCCCCCACCGGGTGGTGCTCTCCGACCGCCTGCTCGATGCCGGCGAGGTGGAATACAAGGGCCGCAAGGACGGCGAGGCGCGCACGGTGGCGCGGGGGGAGATCGTGACAATGCTGCGGGAAATGTTGGCGCGATGAAACTGAAATACGTCTATTGGCAGGAAAAGAATCACTGGCTGGGCTACCTGGAAGAATTTCCCGATTACTGGACCCAGGGGCAAACCCTGGAGGAACTCCAGGACAATCTGAAGGATCTTTACCGCGATTTAAGCAGCGGTGAGATCCCCGGGGTACGCCGGATCGCGGAACTGGAGCTTTCGTGAAGCGATCGAGCTATTGACTGGCTATGATCGAAATCGACCACCTCCACAAACGTTTCGGTGATTTCGTGGCGGTGGAGGCGCTGTCCTTCACCGTGCGGCCTGGTGAAGTGTTGGGATTCCTCGGTCCCAACGGGGCCGGCAAGACCACCACCATGCGGATGATCACCGGCTTTCTGCATCCGGACCGGGGCACGGTGCGGGTGTTCGGCCACGACATCCGCAAAGCACCACTTCAGGCCAAGGCAAAATTAGGCTATCTGCCCGAAGGGGCGCCGGCCTACGGGGAGATGACGCCGCTGGCGTTTCTCGATTTCGTCGCCCGGGTGCGGGGGCTGAGGGGGCCGGACAGGCGCCGCCGCATCGACGAGGTGGTCCAGCGGCTGGCGCTGGAGCGGGTGCTGCATCAGCCCATCGATACCCTGTCCAAGGGTTTCAAGCGCCGGGTCGGCCTGGCCCAGGCCATCCTGCACCGGCCGCCGGCACTGATCCTGGACGAGCCTACCGACGGCCTCGATCCCAACCAGAAATACGAGGTGCGGCAGCTGATTCAGGAACTGGCCGAAAATTCCCTCATCATCGTTTCCACCCACATCCTCGAGGAAGTCAGCGCCGTCTGCACCCGCGCCCTGATCATCGCCCGCGGCCGGATTCTGGCCGACGGGACCCCGGCGGAGCTGGAACGGCGCTCCCGCTACCACGGCGCCGTGTGTGTGAAACTGCCCGGCGGGCTGCCGCCCGATCTGGCCTTGCTGCCGGGGCTGGCCGGCGTGGAGCACGATCCCCGCATCCCGGAGCGCTGCTGGTTGATTCCTGAGGCGGGCGTCGATCTCTATCCCAGGGTGCGCGACTTCATCGCCGAACGCGGCGTGGCGGTGGAGGAGCTGACCGTGGAGCGGGGACGGCTGGATGAAGTATTCCAGCGACTGACCGGTTTCGAACCTCTCTCAAGCCAGGGGCGACCGGCTGTTGCCGAAGCGCAAATCGAATCGTTCCGGGAGCAGGAGAACGTTTGACCCTCTCTATGCCAGCAATCGAAACCCGGCATACCGGGCCGCTTTGCGGTCAAAGGTATAAATCGTCTCGCAACCGGCCCTCAGGGCACCATGGACAATCAAGCAATCCGCGTAATCACCGCACCCGTTCTCATAATCCTGCAGGGCAGCCAGGGCGAGCGGCCGATCCTCGATATGGAATTCCACTGTCGTCAAGATGGCGGCCAGCGCTTGTTTGATCAGTTCGCGCCGGTAACCGTAAGCCCGGCGCAAAACCCAGACCAGCTCCGCCAATGTCAATAGCGCGATGAATCCCGGACATTCTGCGCTCAGCCCATCGATCAGGCGGCTGGCCAATACCGACTGCTCGGGGTCATCCTGTACCAGATAACGGACCAGAACGTTGGTATCGATGCCGATCATACCCTCCCCCGCCCCTGTTCGACCGCCTGTTCCATCTCCTCCAGGGAAACCGGGCGCTCAGGCGCCGGCAGCATTCCCTTGAGAGAACGAACCGAACGCAAGGGGACCAGAATCACCTCGCCATCGCGCAGGATGAACTCAATTTTGTCACCCGGGGCCATTTTCAGGGCATCCCGGATGCTTTTGGGAATGGTGACTTGTCCTTTACTGGTAAGGATCGACTGCATTATTCCTACCTGATAAGATATTTCGATCATTGTCATTATAAGTAAGAATATGATCTGGATCATCTGCCGCCGTGAACTGGCCAGTTATTTCGCCACCCCGCTGGCCTACGTGTTCCTGGTGATGTTCCTGATCCTCAGCGGGGTGTTCACCTTCTACCTGGGAGGGTTCTACGAGCGGGGGCAGGCAGATCTGCAGCCGTTCTTCGACTATCATCCGTGGCTGTACCTGTTCCTGATCCCGGCGGTATCCATGCGCCTGTGGGCCGAGGAGCGCAAGAGCGGCACCATCGAGCTGCTGCTGACCCTGCCGGTGCGGCTGCGCGATGCGGTGTTCGGCAAGTTCTTCGCCGCCTGGGGCTTCACCGCCCTGGCCCTGGGACTGACCTTCCCGCTATGGCTCACGGTCAACTGGCTGGGAGATCCCGACAACGGCGTCATCCTGGCCGCCTACCTGGGCAGCTGGCTGATGGCCGGCGCCTATCTGGCCATCGGCGAGTGCCTGTCGGCGGCGACGATCAATCAGGTGATCGCCTTCATCCTCACCGTGGTGGTGTGTTTCACCTTCACCGCCGCTGGCTCGCCGGTGGTGCTCGATGCCTTCTACCGCTGGGCGCCCGGCTGGCTGGTGGACGGCATCGCTTCCCTGAGCTTCCTGACCCACTTCCACGCCATCAGCCGCGGCGTCCTCGACCTCAAGGACATCCTGTTTTTCACCGTGATGATCGCCGCCTGGCTCACCGCCTGTGCGCTGGTCATTGAACAGAAGAAGGGCTGAATCGATGCGCCGACCGCTCATCCTGTTACTGCTCGCCCTGGGAGTCCTCGCCGGTCTTGCCGCTCTGGCGCAACTGCCGGACTGGCGCCTGGATCTGACCGAAGACAAGCTCTACACCCTGTCGCCCGGCACCCGCCACATCGTCCAGGGTCTGAAGGGGCCGGTGACTTTCGAATTCTATTTCTCCGACCGCGCCAGCCGCGACATGCCGCTGCTGCGCGATTACGCCCGCCGGGTGCGGGCCCTGCTGGTGGAGTACCGACGCCTCGGCGACGGCCGCATCACCCTGAAGGTCATCGACCCGCAGCCCTTCTCGGAGGAAGAGGACCAGGCGGTGGCCCGCGGGCTGCGCGGCGCGGCGCTGACCCCCGGCAGCCCGCCGGTCTATTTCGGCCTGGCGGCGGTGCGCGGCGACAAAACCGCGGTCATCCCCTTCTTCAAGCGCGAGCGGGAAAACTGGCTCGAGTACGACGTCAGCGAGCTTTTGGTCGAACTCGACCGCGACCACCGCCCGCGCCTGGCCATCTACGCCGAGCCGGACCTTTTGGTGCGCGGCGGCATCAATCCCTTCAACCGCCAGCCCCAGCCGCCGTGGGTGGCGCTGGAGTCCCTCAGCCGCTTCTACGACGTCACCTGGCTGCCCAAGGACTTCGAGCAGATTCCCGCTGGCACCGAGCTGCTGCTCCTGATCCACCCCAAAGGTTTCCATCCCAGGACCTTGTATGCCGTCGATCAGTACGTGGTCAAGGGCGGGCGAGCGCTGATCTTCGTCGATCCTTACGCGGAGCTGGACGGCCCGCCGGCCTTCGTACAGCCGGGGCGGGTCAAGTCCTCGGACCTCAACCCGCTGTTCCGAGCCTGGGGTTTCGAGCATACGTCGAAGGGCTTCGTCGGCGACGACCGCTATGCCTCCCGAGTCACCGTGGGGGGAGGCAAACCGGCGCGTCACTTAGGGCTGCTGACCCTGGACCGAGAAGCGCTGGCCGACGACCCCACCCTCGCCCATCTGGACAAACTGGTGTTGTCCTCCGCCGGGGCCCTGCGCCGTTTGCCGGAAGCCGACATCGCCTTCACCCCCCTGCTCCACTCCAGCCCCGAGTCGATGCTGATTCCCGCCGCCGCCCTGGACTATCTGTTCGATCCCAACATGCTGATGGAGGCTTTCAAGCCCGGCGGCAAGCCGTTCGTGCTGGCGGCCCGCATCGACGGCAGGCTGAAAAGCGCCTTTCATGAGGCGCCGGAAGGCGTTTCCGGGCAACCGGTCAAGACCGGCACCACCCCGGCACATCTGATCGTGGTGGGCGACACCGATCTGCTCGCCAACCGCCTGTGGGCCCGGATCGAAACTGGCCCCGACGGCAACCGCAGCGTGGTGCCCTTCGCCGACAACGGCATCTTTCTCATCAACGCCATCGACCATCTGACCGGCAATCCGGATCTCATCGGCATCCGCGGCCGCGGCCGTTACGAGCGCCCTTTTACAGTGGTGGAACGGTTGCGCGCCAAGGCCCAACGCCAGTTCCAAGCCAAAGTGGAAGAACTGCAGCAGCAGCTGCAGCAAACCGAGGCCAAACTGGCACAAATGAAAACGGCCGAAGGCAAGAACGCACCCCTGGATGCGGCCAGACAACAGGCCATCGCCCAGTTCCAGCGGGAAAGGCTGAAAATCCGCAAGGAACTTAGGCAGCTGCAGCACCAGTACAATCAGGAAATCGAATCCCTGGGCACCCGGCTGAAACTGGTCAACATTCTGGGGGGGCCGCTGGCATTGACCGTCCTGGTGCTGCTTTGGAGCACCTGGAAGCGCTGGCAGGCCAAACGGGCCTGGGCGGCGGCGAATTGATGGGTCAGCCCCCGCCGCTCAGTACATACTGACCAGGGCCCGCAGCACGTCCACCCGGCTGATCAGACCGATCAGTTTGCCGTCTTCCACCACCGGGAAATGCCGCAGCAGCGCCTTCTGAAAGCGCTCGGCCACCTCGATGATGCTGTCGTCGGGGCCGACGGTGACCAGGTTCTTGTTCATGTATTCGCCCACCTTGCCGGCCATCTGCTCGTGATAGGCGGCGTCCAGCACCACATGCAGGCAGTCCATTTCGGAAAACGAACCGACCAGTCGGCCGTTTTCCAGTACCGGGGCACCGGTGATCTTGTGCTTTAGCAGTTGGCGGATGGCGTCAAAGACGCCGGTCTCCGGGGTGAAGGTCACCAGATTGGTGGCCATGTAGTCGCGGACGGCGATATTCCTCAACATGACAGCCCTCCTCTCAAGTCTCTAGCTGGTCTTTTTTGGCATCCTCAGGCAGACCGGCATCGCAGCCTTTCCTGCCCTGGGCGCACAGGCACTCTCCACCGCCGACGCCGCCGCAGCTGCCCTTGATGGCCGGACGGCCGAACATCACCCCGATGGCCATGATGCCGACGATGACGGCGATGACGGCGAACGTGACGAGAAACAGGGTCATCATGATGCACCTCCTCCTATGAATTGGCGAAAGGCCGACGTGGGCCGTTCCACGAAACCGTCGTCCTCTTTGACGATGAACAGCACGGCCATGTTCTCGGCTTCGGCCTTGGCGAAACCTGCCTCCGGCCCCAATACCATGAAGGCAGTGGCCAGAGCGTCGGCTTCCATCGTAGTATGACGCAACACCGTCACCGACACCAGACGGTGGGCGATGGGATGGCCGGTGCGCGGATCGATGGTGTGGGAGAAGCGCTTCCCGCCGACCTCGAAATAGTTGCGGTAATCGCCGGAAGTGGCTAAAGCAATGTCGGTCAAACTGAGGACCTTTTCGATCTCCCGCACCTTGGGTACCGGCTTTTCGATGGCGATGCGCCAGGGACCGCCCCGGGGGCTTTCGCCTTTGAGGCGCACCTCGCCGCCGATTTCGACCATGTAATCGGAAATTCCCTGGCTTTCCAGATAGACGGCTGCCTGATCGACCGCAAAACCCTTGGCGATGCCGGAAAGGTCCACATAGAGATCAGGGATGCGCTTGCGCAGCGCCGGCGGATCGAGGCGGACTTCCAGCTTGTCATGACCGATCCTGGCTTTGGCGGCCGCAATGGCCTGCACCGGCGGCGGTGCCTGGCGGCGCGGATCGGGACCGAAGCCCCACAGGTTCACCAACGGCCCCACGGTGATGTCGAAGGCCCCGTCGCTCCAGCGGCTGATCCGCAGCGCTTCGGCCACCACTTGGGCCAACGCCGGCGGCACGGGCTGCCAATCGGTACGAGTGCTGCGATTGAAACGTGACAAAGGCGAGTCCTGCCGGTAAGTGGACATGGTGGCGTCCACTTCGGTCAACACCCGCTCCAGCCCCCGGCGCAACGCCTCGGGATCGACCCCTTCCGGCAGCCGGGTGACCTTGATGGAGAAGGTGGTCCCCATCACCAGGCCGCGCTGTTCGAACTGGGCTTTGGGCGGCGCCGGCTGGCAGGCGGCCAGCAGAAACAAAACGAGGAGCCCGAAGGCTCCCCGCAAGCGATGTCCGACCATGGCCGGATCAGCCTCCGAAGTCGTCCAGGAGGATGTTTTCCCGTTCGACCCCGAGATCGGTCAGCATCTTGATCACCGCGGCGTTCATCACCGGCGGACCGCAGAGATAGTACTCGCAGTCTTCCGGGGCCGGATGATCTTTCAGATAGTTTTCATACAGCACTTCGTGAATGAAGCCGGTGTAGCTGGTCCAATTGTCCTCCGGCTTCGGTTCCGACAGCGCCAGGAACCACTTGAAGTTGTCGTGCTCTTCCTGGAGCTTGTTGAAGTGGTCGACGTAGAAGGCTTCGCGCAAGCTGCGGGCGCCGTACCAGAAGGTCATCTTGCGCTTGGACTTGAGACGGATGAGCTGGTCGAAGATGTGCGAACGCATCGGCGCCATCCCGGCCCCGCCGCCGACGAAGACCATCTCGTTGTCGGTGTCGCGGGCGAAGAACTCGCCGAACGGCCCGGAGATGGTGACCTTGTCTCCCGGCTTGAGGCTGAAGATGTAGGACGACATCTTGCCCGGCGGCACGTCCAGGCCCGGCGGCGGGGTGGCGATACGCACGTTGAGCATGACGATGTCGTTCTCCAGCGGGAAGTTGGCCATGGAGTAGGCCCGTACCACCGGCTCGTCCACCTTGGACTCCAGCTTCCACAGATCGTACTTGTCCCAGTCCTCGCGATATTCCTCGTCGATGTCGAACTCGGAGAACTTGACGTGATACGGCGGGCATTCGATCTGGATGTAACCGCCGGCGCGGAAGTCGATGGTTTCCCCTTCCGGCAGATCGAGGATCAGTTCCTTGATGAAGGAAGCCACGTTCTTGTTGGAACGCACGGTGCATTCCCACTTCTTGACCCCGAAGACCTCCTTCGGCACCTCGATCTTCATGGGCTGTTTGACCGTCACCTGGCACGACAGACGCTCGCCTTCGCGGGCCTCGCGTTTGGTGATGTGACTGGCCTCGGTAGGAAGCAGATCGCCACCGCCTTCCAACACTTTGACCCGGCACTGGCCGCAGGTACCACCGCCACCGCAGGCCGACGGCACGAACAGACCGGCATCGGCCAGGGCCATCAGCAGCTTGCTGCCCACGGGCGCCTTGACCGTCTTCTCGTCGTTGATGACGATCTCCACATCCCCCTGGGGCACAAGATGCTTCTTGGCTTCGAGAATCACCATCACCAGCGCCAGCACGATGACGGTGAAGAAGAATACGCCTAAGATGATCTCCAACATGTTGTCTTTTCCCTAAATTTAGAGCTGAATTCCCGAGAAGGCCATGAAGCCGAGCGACATGAGCCCTGCGGTGATGAAGGTGATCCCCAATCCCTGCAATCCGGCGGGGATGTCGCTGTATTTCAGCTTCTCCCGAATACCGGCCATGGCGGTGATCGCCAGCGCCCAGCCGAAACCGCTGCCGAATCCGTATACCACACTCTCGGCCAGGTTGTACTCCCGCTCGATCATGAACAAGCTGCCGCCGAGGATGGCGCAGTTCACCGTGATCAGGGGCAGGAAAATCCCCAGGGCGTTGTAAAGGGCCGGGAAGAAGCGGTCGAGCACCATCTCCAGAATCTGGACGATGGCGGCGATCACGCCGATGCTGGCCAGATAGACCAGAAAGCTCAGATCCACGTCGGGAAGCCCTGCCCAGGAAAGCGCCCCTTCCTTGAGGAGGTAGGCATGAATCAGATGGTTGGCCGGCACGGTCAGGGTCTGCACCACCATCACCGCGATCCCCAGGCCGATGGCGGTGGCGATGCGCTTGGACACCGCCAGGAAGGTGCACATCCCCAGGAAGAACGCCAGGGCTAGGTTTTCGATGAAGACCGATTTGACGAACAGACTGATCAGACCTTCCATCACGCCACCTCCCCGTGTGCCGGCATGATCTTGAATTCAGGCGCTTCCACCTGCTGCGGCTTCCAGCTCCGCACCGCCCAGATGAGCAGACCGATGATGAAGAAGGCGCTCGGCGGCAACAGCAGCAGGCCGTTGGGCTCGTACCAACCGCCGTTCTTCACCAGCGGCAGGATCTCCCTACCCAACAGACTGCCGGCGCCGAACAGTTCGCGGATGGTGGCGACGGTGACCAGGATCAGGCTATAACCCAGGCCGTTCCCGAGGCCGTCGAAGAAGCTCGCCAGCGGCGGGTTCTGCATCGCGTAGGCCTCGGCCCGGCCCATGACGATGCAGTTGGTGATGATCAGACCGACGAACACCGACAGCTGCTTGCTGATGTCGTAGGCCACCGCCTTGAGGATCTGGTCCACCACGATCACCAGCGAGGCGATGATGGTCATCTGCACGATGATGCGGATACTCGACGGGATGTGGTTGCGGATCAGCGAAATCGCAGTGTTGGAGCAGGCCACCACCGAAGTGAGGGCGATGCTCATGATCAGCGCGGTCGAAAGCTGAGAGGTAACCGCCAGGGCGGAACAGATCCCCAGCACCTGCATGATGATGGGGTTGTTGTCCACCAGCGGCTCCACCAGGACCGGCTTGACTTTCTCGAAATCGAATTCTTCCTGTTCCACTGCCTGAATTTCGTCACTCATGGCTGTTCTCCTCAAAGCTTGCCGCAGAATTTGTCCAGGAACGGCTTGTAGCCGTCCTCCCCGAGCCAGAAACGGATCAGATTGCTGACCCCGTTGCTGGTGAGGGTCGCGCCGGCCAGGGCGTCCACCATGTATTCGGCGCCGGGCTGGTCGGGACTGACGTTACCCTTCACCAGGCGCAGCACCGGCTGGCCGTTTTCGTCGTAAACCTTCTTGCCTTTCCACAGGGCGCGCCAGGCGGGATTGACCACTTCGCCACCGAGACCCGGCGTCTCCCCCTGATCGTAGAAATTGATGCCGATGACGGTGTTGCAATCCGGCTCCAGGGCCAGGAAACCATACATGGTGGACCAGAGCCCGTAACCCCAGACCGGCAGCACGATCGCCTTCAGCTCGCCGTTTTCGTCCTTGAGCAGATAGACCGTGGCGTATTTGGGCTTGCGCTTGATCTGGGCGATGTCCCGCTCCTTGGGAACCGGCTCGCTCAGTTTCGGGTCTCGGGCGGCCTTGCGCATGTCGTAGGTGTCGGGATCGACATCCTCGGCGAAATCGCCGCGATTGAGATCCACCACCTTGATTTCGAACTGCTTGAAGGCCTCATCGACATCCATACCCGGCTCGTAGAGGCCGACGACTTCGAGGATGTTGCGCTTCATGTCAGCGGCCTTGTTGGCTTCCTGCAGCGGCTTGAGGGCCACGGCGGCGAAGGAGACCACCACGGCACAAATCAGACACAGCCAGAAAGCGACCGCCAGGGTTTTTTCGAAACTGTCGTTGGGCAGGGACAGGAGCCGCTGGTAATAGGCCTCGGCCTTCGCCCGCCAGACCTGCCATTTTTCCGCCAGTTGGCTGGTAGCTTGAGTGTTCTCAGACATAACGTTTGGCCCTTCTTCTAATGTTGGCTTGAACCACGAAGTAGTCGATCAGCGGTGCGAAGATGTTGGCGAACAGGATCGCCAGCATGGTCCCTTCGGGGAAGGCCGGATTGACCACGCGGATCAACACCACCATGACGCCGATGAGAATCCCGAAGATCCAGCGGCCGGTATTGGTCATCGCCGCACTGACCGGATCGGTGGCCATGAACACCAGGCCGAACATCAGACCGCCCAGGGTCAGATGCCAGTACCACGGCAGGCCGAACATGGGGTTGGTATCGCTGCCGACCACGTTGAACAGCAACGCGGTGGCGATGACGCCGATCAGCACGCCGGCCATGATGCGATAGTTGGCGACGCCGGTGTAGAGCAGGAACGCCGCCCCCAGCAGAATCGCGATCACCGAGGTTTCCCCCATGGAGCCGGGCATGAAGCCGAAGAAGGTTTGCCCCCAGGAATAGCCGGCTTCCTGAATCGCCGGCAAGCCACCGGCGGCGCCGAGGGCCAACGGCGTGGCGGCGCTGTAGCCGTCCACCGCGACCCACACCCCATCCCCGCTCATGAAGGCCGGATAGGCGAAGAACAGGAAGGCGCGGCCGGTAAGGGCCGGGTTGAGGAAGTTCTTGCCGGTGCCGCCGAACACTTCCTTGCCCAGCACCACCCCGAAGGTGATCCCGAGCGCCACCATCCACAACGGAATCGACGGCGGCAGCGACAGGGAGAACAGAATCGAGGTGACGAAGAAGCCCTCGTTGATGTCGTGCTTGCGCACCACCGCAAACAGCACCTCCCACAAGCCGCCGACCACGAAGGTCACGATATAGACCGGGAAGAAGTACAGCGCCCCGTGCAGGAAGCACGACAGCGGATTGGAGGGGTTGTAGCCGAAAATGTCCATGATCGGCCCGCGCCAGTTGGCGATGGTTTCCAGTCCCATGGCCTGCATCGCCTGGTTGGCCTGATAGCCGGTATTGTAACAGGCGATGAAGATAGCCGGGAATGTCGCCAGCCAGACGTACACCATGACTCGCTTGAGATCGATGGCGTCGCGCACGTGGACCGGGTCGGGCGCGGTGTCCGCCGGCGAATACAGGAAGGTATCCACCATCTCGTACAGTGGATACAGCTTCTCGTATTTCCCCCCCTTGGCGAACAGCGGATGGATTTTGTCCAGGAATTCGCGTGTCTTTGACATCAGCCTTCCTTCTCGATTTGGGTTAGATTCTTGCGCAGGACCGGACCGAAATTGTGCTTGCCGGGATCGACGAAGGTGCACAGGGCCAGATCCTCCTCATCCAACTCCAGACAGCCAAGCTGCTGGGCCGTATCGGTGTCCCCCACCACCAGCGCCCGCAGCAGCTGGGTCGGCAGAATGTCGAGGGGCATCACCCGCTCGTAGACCCCGATGGGCACGATGGCGCGGGGGCTGCCGAACAGGGCCGAGGTCAGCCGATACTTCTCCGGCTTTTCCCGCTGCAGCGGGAAGACGTTGAGGATCGAGAACTTTCTGTCCGACCCTTTCATCTCGATCCAGCCGAACAGCTCGCGTTCGTGATATTCCTCGATCACGCTGATTTGGTTGTGGTAGGCGCCCAGCCAGGCCGACCAGTCGCGCAACCGGCGGCCACCCAGGACCGATCCGGAAATGATGCGGGCCTCCCCTTCCGCCAGTTCCCCAGCGGTCAGATCGTGCAGATTGGCGCCGACGCGGGTCCGCAGCAGGCGCGGGCGTTTGACCATCGGCCCGGCCAGGGATACGACCTTTTCGACGTTGAGACGGCCGGTGGTGAACAGGGCGCCGATGGCGAGCACCGCCTGGTAGTCCAGATACCAGACGGTCTTTTCCGCGTTCACCGGATCCAGGAAATGAATGTGGGTACCGGGCAGACCGGCTGGATGGGGGCCCTCGAAGTCCACCACCTCGACCTTCTCCGACGCCACCGCCGGGAAACCGTCCGCCGCCGGCGACTTGCAAACGAAAACCTTGCCCCCGGTCAGATGACCGAGCACGGTCAGGCCGTTTCGGAAATCGTCGGCCCGCTCGGCGATCACCACCGCAGGATCGGCCGCCAGCGGGTGGGTATCGATGGCGGTGACGAAGATGGAATGGGGCTCGGTGTCCGGTACGGGCACCTTGCTGTAAGGCCGGGTACGCAGCCGCGTCCAGAGGCCGGAATTGAGCAGGTTCTCCCTGACCTGAGCGGCGGACAGATCGGAAAGCGCGTCGGCGCCATAGGCGTTGAAGGTTTCCTCGTCGTCGCCGTCGAGCTCGATGACCACCGACTGCAACGCCCGGCGGGCGCCGCGGTGAATGGCGGTCACGGTACCGGCGCCGGGCGCGGTGAACTTGATCTCCGGATGCTTCTTTTCCAGAAACAGCGGTTGTCCCAGCTTGACGCGGTCCCCCACCTGAACCTGAAGCGAGGGACGGAGGCCGATGAAATCCGGGCCGATGACGGCAACCGATTTGACCGCACCCCCATCCTCGTAGATCTTCTGTTCAGGTTCCCCCGCGACAGGCAGGTCCAATCCTTTTTTGATTTTTATCGCCATAGATTTCGAGCCTGCTAGAAGATGGAGTTGATGTAAGGAAATCGAACCTAAATTGCAGATCCGGCCCACGCCCACAGCGCCCCGGACCCGAGGCAAACTCTTGGTATTACATCGGCGATGCAGTCGCGGCCCTGCCGCACGGCGATGATCGCCGCCTCGTTGCAGACGTTTTCCAGCTCGGCGCCGACGAAACCCGGCGTGCGCAGGGCGATGACATGCAGGTCCACGTCCGGGCACAGCTTCTTGCCCCGGGTGTGGATCCTGAGAATCGCCTCACGGCCGGCCAGATCCGGCTTGTCCACCACGATCTGGCGGTCGAAACGCCCCGGGCGCAGCAGGGCCTTGTCGAGGATTTCCGGGCGGTTGGTGGCCGCCATCACCACCACCCCGGAGGTGGGATCGAAGCCGTCCATCTCGGCCAGCAGCTGATTGAGGGTCTGCTCGCGCTCCTCGTGGCTGACGGGCGAGGCGCCGCGCGCCCGGCCGATGGCGTCGATCTCGTCGATGAAGATGATGCAGGGCGCTTTCTGGCGCGCCTGCTCGAACAGGTCGCGGACCCGGGCGGCGCCGACCCCGACGAACATTTCCACGAACTCGGAACCGGTGATGCTGAAGAACGGCACCCCGGCTTCCCCGGCCACGGCGCGCGCCAGCAGAGTCTTGCCGGTTCCCGGGGGCCCCACCAGCAGCACCCCCTTGGGCGGACGGCCGCCAAGACGCTGGATCTTCTTAGGGTCCTTGAGAAATTCGACCACTTCCTTCAGCTCCTGCTTGGCCTCCTCGCAACCGGCCACGTCGTCGAACCTGACCTTGACGTCGGACTCGGCATAGATCCTGGCCCGCCGTCCCAGACTGAGGAAATTGCGCCCGCCGGCCATGCGCTGGGCCATCCAGCTCCACAGCAGAAACAGCAACAGCAGCGGCAGGAACCAGCTGAAGAAGAAATAGGCGATCCAATTGGTGGTTTCGGGGCGGACCACGAACTCGACGCCATGCTTCTGCAGCAGCTCCGTCAGGTTGGCGTCCCACAGAGGCACGGTGAAAAAAGGCTGGGGCCTGCCCTCGGGCTCCTCGGGCTTGAGCAGACCGGTGATCTTCTTGTCGCTGACCACCACCTTGTCCACCCTGCCCGCCTCCACGTACTGAAGGAACTGGCTGTAGGGAATCTCCACCTCGCGCATCTGTTGGAAGTTCTGCATCAGCGACAACAGCAGAACGGCGAGGATGACGTAGGCAATCCAGTTGTAGCGTGGATCCTGCCAGAACGGGCCTTTTCCCGGCTTGTTGATCTCTATTTCAGGTTTCTTGCGCATCGATCCGATCCCTTGCAACGATTCCAAAACGCTTTTCAGGTTATCAAGAAAACGGTTCGATCGGGGGGCTTTGTTGTCACCCATGGCCGCCTCCGTTTCGTGTTGTCATCCCGTATGGATCTGGGGATGGTGGCGGCGGTTTCAACGCCGTCGTGGTGTATTTTTGACGTCCGAAATGCTAGATTTATGCGGTTTTTGCCTTTCAGGCCAACCACGAAGAAAAATCAAAGGTCGAACCATGACGAGCCTGTTCACGAGCGGTCTGGAACTGT
This sequence comes from Methylomarinovum tepidoasis, assembly GCF_030294985.1. NCBI lineage: Bacteria > Pseudomonadati > Pseudomonadota > Gammaproteobacteria > Methylococcales > Methylothermaceae > Methylomarinovum > Methylomarinovum tepidoasis. Next base: position 1,841,980 of record NZ_AP024718.1, on the reverse strand, counting down.
TGGGCCTGGGGATGGGAATCGTGTTCCTGTTCCTGACCCTGCTGGTGATTCTGGTCAGCGCCATGTCCTGGATCATCCAGCGCTTCTTCGCCGAAGCGGCGCCCGCGGCCTCTGCCCGTCCGCAACCGGCGCCTCCCACCGAGGAGGACGAGCTGATCGCCGCCATCAGCGCCGCCGTGCACCGCTATCGTCACCGTTCCCGCTGAATTCACCCACAAGGAGCCTTCCGACCATGAGCAATTCCCTGGGGATCACCGAAGTCGTCCTGCGCGACGCCCACCAGTCCCTGCTGGCCACCCGCCTCCGTCTGGAGGACATGCTGCCCATCTGTCCCAAACTGGACCAGATCGGCTTCTGGTCGCTGGAAGTGTGGGGCGGGGCCACTTTCGACGCCTGCATCCGCTACCTGGGGGAAGATCCCTGGGAACGGCTGCGCGCCTTCCGCAAAGCGCTGCCCAACACCCGCCTGCAGATGCTGCTGCGGGGCCAGAACCTGCTCGGCTACCGCCACTACGCCGACGACGTGGTCGATGCCTTCGTCGAACGGGCCGCCGCCAACGGCATGGACGTGTTCCGCATCTTCGACGCCCTCAACGACCTGCGCAACATCGAGCACGCGGTCAAGGCGGTGATCGCCTGCGGCAAGCACGCCCAGGGAACCCTGTCCTACACCACCAGCCCGGTCCATTCCATCGACACCTGGGTGGACCTGGGCCGACGCATCGAGGACATGGGCGCCCACTCGGTCTGCATCAAGGACATGGCGGGGCTCCTCACCCCCCACGTGGCCACCGAGTTGGTGACCCGCCTGAAACAGCACCTGGAGATCCCGCTCCACCTCCACTGCCACGCCACCACCGGCCTCAGCATCGCCACCCTGTACGCGGCCGCCGAAGCGGGCATCGACAACGTCGATACCGCGGTTTCCTCCATGAGCATGACCTACAGCCACAGCCCCACGGAAACCCTGATCGCCATGTTCCAGGGCCACGCGCGCGACACCGGCCTGGATCTGGAGCAGGTGGAGGAAATCGGCCTCTACTTCCGTGAGGTACGGAAGAAATACGCCCGGTTCGAGGGCAATCTCAAGGGCGTGGACAGCCGTATCCTGGTGGCCCAGGTTCCCGGCGGCATGCTCACCAACATGGAAAACCAGCTCAAGGAGCAGAACGCCGCCGACAAACTCGACGAAGTCCTGGAAGAAATCCCCCGGGTGCGCAAGGATCTGGGCTACATCCCCCTGGTCACCCCCTCTTCCCAGATCGTCGGCACCCAGGCGGTGATCAACGTCCTTTCCGGCGAGCGTTACAAGACCATCACCAAGGAGGTTCAGGCGCTACTGCGGGGCGAATACGGCGCCACCCCGGCGCCGGTGAACCAGGAACTGCAACAGCGGGTGCTGCAGGGGAAAAGCCCCATCACCTGCCGGCCCGCGGATCTGCTGCCCCCGGAGATGGAAAAGCTCACCGAAGAGCTGCATAAACTGGCTCGGGAACACGGCGTCAAGCTGGCGGGGAACGAGATAGAGGACGTTTTGATCTACGCCCTGTTTCCCCAGGTGGGCTGGAAGTTCATTCAGGAAAGGGGCAACCCGGCCGCCTTCGAACCCCCGCCCGAGACCGAAACCGAGACGGAAAAAGCCCCAGCGGCAGCTACCGGCGACGGTCCGGCCAGCTATACGGTGACGGTCAATCAGAAGGTCTATCACGTGGAAGTGGCCCCCAGCGGTCAGGTCACCTCGGTCCGGCCCGGTACACCGCAAGCCGCAGCGCCGGCGAGCGGCGGAGAGAGTCACGCCGTCACCGCACCCATGGCCGGCACCATCCTCAAGGTCAACGTCACCCCCGGAGACGTGGTCAAGGAGGGGGACGTGGTGGTGATCATGGAAGCCATGAAAATGGAAACCGAGGTGCGCGCCAAACAGGGCGGCACGGTCCAAGGGGTCATGGTCAAGGAAGGGGACGCCGTGGCGGTGGACGACGTGCTGCTGACCCTGAGCTGAGGCCGGTATGGAAAATCTACAACTGCTGTGGCAAAGCACCGGTCTGGCCAACTTCAGCGGCGGCCAGGCGCTGATGATCGGCGTCGGCTTGCTGCTGCTGTATCTGGCCATCCGCAAAGGCTTCGAACCGCTGCTGCTGGTGCCCATCGGTTTCGGCGCCATTCTCAGCAACATCCCCATCGCCGGCATTTCCGACGAGGGGGGCATCCTCCACTATCTCTATTACGGCATCAAGACCGGCATCTTCCCGCTGTTGATCTTCATGGGCGTGGGGGCGCTGACCGACTTCGGTCCCATGCTCGCCAATCCCCGCACCCTGTTTCTGGGGGCGGCGGCCCAGTTCGGCATCTTCGGCACCCTGCTCGGCGCCATCGCCCTCAACTGGATACCGGGGCTGGAATTCAGCCTCCGGGATGCGGCCGCCATCGCCATCATCGGCGGCGCCGACGGCCCCACGTCGATCTACGTGGCCTCGCGCCTGGCACCGGAGCTGCTCGGTGCCATCGCCGTGGCCTCCTATTCCTACATGGCCCTGGTGCCGCTGATCCAGCCACCGATCATGCGCGCCCTGACCACCGAGCGGGAGCGCCGCATCGAAATGCTGCAGCTGCGTCCCGTCAGCCGGCGGGAGAAGATCGCGTTTCCCCTCATGCTCATCGTGCTCACCGCCCTGCTGCTGCCTTCCGCCGCCCCCCTGATCGGCATGTTCGCCTTCGGCAATCTGATGCGCGAGAGCGGCGTGGTGGAGCGACTGGCCAAAACCGCCCAGAACGAACTGATCAACATCGTCACCATCTTCCTGGGACTGTCGGTGGGCTCCAAGCTCAAGGCCGACACGTTCCTGAGCCTGGAAACCCTGGGGATTCTGCTCCTGGGGGCCATCGCCTTCGCCATGGGTACCGCCGCGGGAGTGCTGATGGCCAAACTGATGAACCGGATCGGCAGGGTGCCCATCAATCCCCTCATCGGCGCCGCCGGAGTATCGGCGGTGCCCATGGCGGCCCGGGTCGCCAACAAGGTGGGGCTGGAAAGCAATCCCCACAACTTCCTGCTGATGCACGCCATGGGGCCGAACGTGGCCGGGGTGATCGGCTCGGCGGTGGCGGCCGGGGTGCTGCTGTCACTGGTGCCATGACCGCGCTGCAGGCCGTCGCCATCATGATGGGCGGGGCGGCCGGCGCTCTGCTGCGCTTTCTCGTATCCTCCGGGATCTATCAATGGCTGGGACGGGATTTCCCCTATGGCACCCTGGCGGTCAACGTCATCGGTTCCTTCCTCATCGGCCTGCTCAGCGAAGGGCTGCTGGCCGAGCCGGTGGGGCGGCTGGCCGCCCTCTACCGTCCCGCCCTGCTGGTAGGCTTTCTCGGCGCCTTCACCACCTTTTCCACCTTCTCCCTGGAAACCCTCAATTTGATCGAACAGGGACAGTTCTGGCGCGCCCTGGTCAATGCGGTCGCCAGCGTACTGCTGTGCTTGAGCGCCGTCGCTCTGGGCGTGGTGCTGGGCCGCAGCCTGTTGCTGTTGCCCGCCCATCTGGCACCGGGCCACTGGCTGCCCTATGGGCAATTGCTGCTCAACGTCATCGGCGCCTTTCTGATCGGCTTCGTATTTCACCTGGCCACCGCCCACAGCCAGCTCGGCATGGAGGGGCGCGCCCTGGCGCTGATCTCACTGCTGGGCGTCTTCATGCTAGCCTCGGGACTGTATCTGGTATTCCATCTGCTGGAACGGGGCCATGATCTGAACCATTCATGGAATCTGCCCCTGGCGGTTTTTCTGTTCAATACCCTGCTCTGCATCCTGGCCGCCTGGCTGGGGCTCATCATAGGGAGGGCTTCCACATGAGCCAGAAGCATCAATTGGTCCGCATCTATACCCTTGAGGGCGAAGCCCCCATCGACGACGTGCTGCGCTTCCTCCACGACGAAGAACGGGTCAGCGGCGTCACTCTGATCCGCGCCGTCGCCGGCTATGGCGATTCCGGCAAGTTGCATACGACGGCCCTGTTGTCGCTGTCTCTGCAGCTGCCGTTGATCATCGAGTTCTTCGACACCTCGGAACGGGTGGCGGCGGTCATCCCCCGCCTGCGGGAACGTTTTGAGCTGCGCCATATCGTCCACTGGCCGGTGACGGTGGATGCACCTTGAGTTCGCGGGGCAGTGCCCCCATAATCGGTCGTACCGAAACAGTCACCAGGAGGAACGATGAACGGCAAATGGCTCATCACCGCGGCGCTGCTGGGTGGTCTCGGATTGGATGTCCAGGCAGGGGAGATCCCCCTCGAACAGGTGCCCGAAGCGGTCCGGCAGGCGTTTCAGAAAACCCATCCGGCAGCGCGCGACGTGGAAGTGGAATACGAAGCCGACGAATATGGCAAGCCGCTGTACGAGTTCGAGTTCCGCCGCAACAGCCACAAGGAAAAAGCGTTCTACCACACCGACGGCAGTTTTTTCGGCTATGAACGCAAGCTGTCACCCGGTCTGCTGCCGCCTGCCGTCAAGACACAAGTGAAGGAACGTTTCCCAGACGGAGAAATCGAGGAAGCGGAGGCGGTCGTCAACGCCCAAGGCGAGCCGCTCGCCTATGAAGTGGAAGTCGAAACCCCCGCGGGGGAATGGAAGCTGTACTTCAACGCCGACGCCTCCTTCATCAGCCAGCGCCAGGACTGAGCGATGCGGGCTTTGGGAAAACCAACCCGTTTCGACAAGCCCCGACGGCGACGTTAAAATCGGGGGGTACAGAATCTACAAACCGACCGTACAGGAGGTCATCATGTTCCTAAAAAGAAAACAAGACGGGCATCTGGTCGAAGTCCTCAGCCTCAACGACCTCGTCAACCCGCTGCACAAGGAGGTCATCGGTCGCCTTCACTACGGCGAGGAACCGGGCGATCCGGAAAAGTTCACCAAGGCCGACCTCTGCTTCCCCTCCGGGGAGGAGCTTCCGCGCTGCTGGACCGATGTCCATTACCGCGACGAAGAATTGTTCAAGCGCCTGAAGATCACCCCCTGAGCCTGCAGATCGTCCTATGAAAAAACCCGCTGAAAGATCAGCGGGTTTTTTCGTTTCAGAGCGATGCCGGGCTCAGTATTCCACGTTCTTGTCGCATTCGGCCAGGGCCTGGATGAAATCCCCCATTTCTTTGATTTCGGCGTTGGGAATCATATTGTCCGGATCGACCCCCCGGGCCAGGGCGCAGCCCTTGCAAACCCAGACAGGAATCTGCTGCGCGATCACCGCCGCCAGCACCTCCTTCAGCGGTTTGATGTTGACCCCCTGAATGCAGTCGGCCGCCCCGGGGCGAGCCAGGGCCGTCGCCTCGTCCCACAAGAAGATGACGGGATCGTGTCCCTGCTCCTTGGCGGTCTTGGCGGCGATGTAGGGCAGCGTCGCCAGGGTCGGATTGTCGGTGCCGTGTTTGGCGGAAATCAGAATCTTGGCCATTCTCTCCTCCGTAGTTGGACAGCTTCGAATCCCTATTTGGCGGCGAATCGCGAAAAAACAAGCCGCTTTAGAAATCCAAATCGATGTTGTCGCTGCCCAGGATGTTGAGCGGCAGCTTCAGGTAACGCTTGCCACCCGCCTCCGGCGGCGGCATGTGTCCGGCGCGGATGTTGACCTGCAGCGACGGCAGGATGTACTGCGGCGCCGGCAGCACCCGGTCGATGCCGTCGCGGATCCTGACGAACTGGTCCTCGGTGGTGCCGTCGTGTACCAGGGGGTTGCGTTCGCGCTCCTCCTTCACTGTGGTGACGTAACGCGGACCCGGCGCGTTGGGACGATAGTCGTGGCACATGTAGAGTTTGGTGTCCTCCGGCAACGCCAGGATCTTGTCGCGGATGGAACGGTACAGCTGCCGCGAACTGCCGTTGGGGAAATCGCAACGGGCGGTGCCGTAGTCGGGCATGAACACGGTGTCCCCTACGAAGGCGCATTCCTCGTTGACCACGTAGGTGATGCAGGCGGGCGTGTGTCCCGGCGTGTGCATCACCCGTACCGGCACGTTGCCGATCCGGAAAGTGTCGCCATCGGCGAACAGCCGGTCGAACTCGCGCCCGTCCCCGGAAACGTCGTCAACGTCATACAATCCCTTGAAGAACCGTTGCACCTCCTTGACGTGCTCGCCGATGGCGATCTTCCCGCCCAGTTTGCCTTTCAGGTAGGCGGCCGCGCTCAGATGGTCGGCGTGGGCATGGGTTTCCAGAATCCATTGCACCGTCAGGCCGTTGTCCTTGACATAGGCGATGATCTCGTCGGCGCTTTGGGTGCTGACCCGCCCGGCGTTGTAGGCGAAATCCAGGCAGGCGTCGATGATCGCGCACTGCCGGGTCTCCGGGCAGCTCACTACGTAGCTGAAGGTATCGGACTGATCATGGAAAAACGGTTGAACGGTCGGTGAAGTCATGGCAGATCTCCTTTGATCGATGACGTTTCAGGAAAACAGCGGTGCGGCGAGAACCTGAAAATGCTCCCACAGATCCTGCAGGGACGGCAAAATCTTCAGGCGCTCCCGGTAGAGAATGTAACAGGCCATAGCGATGACGAACCAAGCGAACCCTTTGCGCAGATGACGGGCATGGATGCGGTGGGCCAGCCAGCTGCCGAGAAAAGATCCGGCCACGGCGGAACCGGCCACCACCGAAGCCAGCTTGTAGTCCACGCTGACGTGAGTCAGGTATCCCAGGAAACCGGCGGCCGATTTCATCGCGATCACCAGCAGCGAGGTACCGATGGCCAGGTGCATGGGCAATCCCCCCAGCAGGGTCAGGGCCGGCACCACCAAAAAGCCGCCGCCCGCGCCCACCAGACCGGTCACCGCCCCGACCACCAGACCGTGCAGAATTACCTCTCCCAGCGGGATACAGTCGAGGCAATCGCCGGGATTGCGCGGCTGTTCGGCTTTGTGGCCGTTGCGCAGCATCGCCCAGGCAGTGGCGAACATGATGAGGGCGAAGAAGAGCAACAGCAAGGGCGAGGGAATGAAACGTGCCATCCAGCCACCCAGATAGGCGCCGGCCATCCCCGCCAACCCGAACACCAATCCCACCCGCCAGCTGACCGAACCGCGGCGGGCGTGCTGAAGCATGGCCACGAAGCTGGTCACCCCCACCACCAGCAGCGAGGTGGCGATGGCTTCCTTGGCCTCCACGTGCAGGGCATAGACCAGGATAGGAACGGTCAGGATCGATCCCCCGCCCCCCAGCAGTCCGAGGGTGATCCCGATCAGCAGCGAGAGCAGAATGGCGAGTGTCATGCTGTTTTTTCCGGTTGGTGTCGCTTGAGTTGCCCGGGATTGTAGCGTAATCCGCTCGCTTATTAAAAAAATATATATTCATATAACTAACGTTTGACTATGCAAACCGGCTATATGGCATGGCGAATTTCCACGATCTACCGCAACCCCACCTGCCGCAGCAGCCGCTCAGCGTAACGGATCGGGATCGCGTAACTGATCCCGCTAGGCTTGCTGAGCAGGTTCTCCTTGCTCTCCTTGACGAACACTTTGTTGATGATGCCGACCACCGCGCCGGTTTCCGGGTCGTACAGGGGGCTGCCGCTGTTGCCGGGATAGGCGGTGGCGTCGAGCTGGAAAACCCGGTAGGGCCGGTTGAGGCGGCGCAGCAGCTTGGGGTCGAGGAAACCGGCGCGGGGGACGGGAATGGCGATGGGGGTGATGCTGGAGACGATACCCCGGTGGGTCACCGGATACAGGCCCAGCACCATGCCGATGGGATAGCCGGTAAAAGCGTACAGCGCCCCTTCCCGCACCCGCTCGGAATCTCCCAGAGAGAGCGTCGGGAGCGGTTTGCCACCGATCCGCAGCAGGGCGACGTCGTGCGGCCTGTCCACCGCCACCACTTCGGCCCGGCGCAGGCGGTCGCGGCCTTCGGCCTTGAAGAAGACCGCCAGAATCTCGCCCTTGTCGGCCGCCAGCTTCTCCGGCAGCACGTGGGCGTTGGTGAGCAGGTGCAGGCCGTCGACGACCGCGAATCCCGTCCCCCGGAACACCGCCGCCGGCGCCCGGGTACGTTGGTAGGTACCGACGGCGACGACCGCAGGCTTGACGCGGACGACGGTTTCCGGCAGTCCTGCAAGGGCGGCGACGGCCAGCAGCCAGCCACCCACCAAGACACCCAAGCGATTCATCATACCGACAGCAGCACGGCGGCGACCTCGGTGAATTCGCGGGTCACTTCGGCCATCACCTCCAACACCTGGCCCTCCGTCACCGGGACCAGATCCCTGACGGCGGCGGGAACCTCCACCAAAATGTCCTCGATGGCATCGCCGTGGACCAAGACCCCCGTGAGGCGGTTGGCGAGGTAGAGAATCCCGGTTTCCATCCTGAAATCGTCCGCCTGCTCCGGATTGAGCTGCCAGGCGATGGCGGTCTGCAGCCAGGGCGGCAGTTTCCAGCGGCGGGCGATCTCGCCACCGACGTCGGCATAGGTGAAGCCGAGCAGATCCTTTTCCAGCAGCGGAATCAGCTCCCGCCGCCCCTGACTGGCGAGCAGTACTTCCCTGGATGGGTCCGGCAACTTGACATACAGGACCAAACTGCCGATCCCGTGCAGCAGCCCGACGACGAACAGACGCTCCGGATGCAGCACGCCGGCAGCCCGGGCCAGCAGGCGGGCGACCACGCCGCAATAGGTACTCTGAACCCAGAATTCGTCCATGTCGATCAGATGGGCGGGAATGCCCCGGAAGACGCTGACCGCGGTGGTCGCCAGGGCCAGATGATAGATGGACTCCAGTCCCACCAAGGTTACCGCCCGGGTGATGGTGTCGATGCGACCGCTGAAACCGTAAAGCGGACTGTTGGCCAGCTTCAGCAGCCGGGCGGTCAAAGCCGGATCGCCGGCGATGATCCCGGCCAAGGTGTCGGCGGTCGAGGTCGGATCGTCGATGGCGGCCTGAAGCCGGACGACCACGTCCGGCAGGGAAGGCAATTCCCGGTTATCTTCCAGCAGTCGTGCAGGAGAGAGGGGTTGTGGCATGTCAGGACCCATAAAATTGCATGACCCGCGCCACGTAGCGGCGGGTTTCCCGGTAGGGCGGGATGCGATTGCCGTATTTCTCCACCGCCGCCTCCCCGGCGTTGTAGGCCGCCACCGCCAGTCTGACATCCTTGAAGCGGCGCAGCAAATCCCGCAGATAACGGGCGCCCGCCTCGAGATTGGCCTTGGGATCGCGGGGATCGTCGATACCGTAGCGGCGGGCGGTCTGGGGCAGCAGCTGCATCAGCCCGATCGCCCCCTTGGGGGAAACCGCCCTGGGATCGTAGGCCGACTCGGCCCGGATCACCGCGTGCAGCAGGCGGGGATCGAGAGCGTATTTTTTGGCCACCTGTTCGATGAGGGGGGCGAAACGGCTGCGGCGCCGGGACAGAATCCTGCCGCCAAACGCCTGGCGGGGCCTGGGGGTGCGGATAATGAGACGATAGCCGGGGTGCTTGCGCTCGTCGGCGTAATACACCTGGCCGTTGGCATCGACGTATTTATAGACGTCCGCCCCCGCCAGCGGCACCCAGCCCGTCAGCCACAGAAACCATCCCAGTCGCCGCCACATCGAACGCTTTCACCCCGTTGTTCGTCCCCGTTTCAGTTTAGCCCAATTCCGGCTGCACCGCGGCGGCACAGCGCCGGGCCCGCTGCCGGGCCGCTTCGACGGTTTCGGCCGCCGCCAGCGCCACCCCCATGCGCCGGCGCGGATAGGCGATCGGCTTGCCGAACAGGCGCAGCCGCGATTCCGGCACCGCCAGGGCTCTTTCGATCCCCTGGAATACCGGCCCGGCCCCTTCCACACCGCCGTAGATCACCGCGCTGGCACCGGGCCGTCGCAGCGCGGTGTCCACCGGCAGGCCCAAAAAAGCGCGCAGGTGCAGTTCGAACTCGCTTTGCAGCTGACTCGCCATGGTCACCATGCCGGTGTCGTGGGGCCTGGGGCTGACTTCGCTGAACCAGACCTGATCGCCTTTGACGAACAGCTCCACCCCGAACAGCCCCAACCCGCCTAGGGCCTCGACCACCTTGCCGGCGATAGCTTGCGCCGCTTCCAGCGCCCGGGCCGACATGGGGTGGGGCTGCCAGCTTTCCACGTAATCGCCCTGTTCCTGACGGTGACCGATGGGCTGGCAGAACTGGATCTGCGGCCGGCCGTTTTCATCCAGCGCCCGCACCGTCAGCAGGGTGATCTCGAAGTCGAAATCGATCCGGCGCTCGACGATCACCCGTCCCCGGTCCACCCGCCCGCCGCTTTTTGCCTTGTCCCAGGCGGCGGGGATCTGCTCCGGGGCGGTGAGATACGACTGTCCCTTGCCGGAGGAAGACATGGTGGGCTTGACGAAACAGGGCAGTCCCACACCCTTCACCGCCGCCTCCAGTTCCTCCCGGGAAGCCGCGAAAGCGTAACGGGAGGTGGGCAGCCCCAGTTCCTCGGCCGCCAGGCGGCGGATGCCCTCGCGGTCCATGGTCAGCTGCACCGCCCGGGCGCAGGGCACCACCGTGGCAAGCCCTTGTTCCTCGATCCACGCCAGGGCGTCGGTGGCCAGAGCCTCGATCTCCGGCACGATCCATTGAGGTTTCTCCCGTGCCACCAGGGCCTCGAGCTGGAGCGGATCGGTCATGTCGATGACGTGAGCCGAATGGGCCACCTGATGGGCCGGGGCGTGCTCGTAGCGGTCCACGGCGATCACCTCCACGCCCAAACGCTGGCAGCAGATCGCGATCTCCTTGCCCAGCTCGCCGCATCCCAACAGCATGACCTTGGTGGCGCTGGCGGTCAGGGGGGTGCCGATATGCATGGGAAACTCCTCCGAAGGTATCGTTCATGCGGCCTGATACTCGGCCCAGGCCTTGGCCAGACGCTTTTCCGACACCGGGTAGGCGGTCTTGATCTGCTGGGCGAACAGCGATACCCGGAACTCCTCCAGGCTCCAGCGGAACGGGTCGGCATCCGGGTCTTCGATGGCGCCGGCCTCGACCTGGCGCCAGTAGGCATTCCAGAAGAAGCGGATCTTCGCCACCCGCGCCTCGTCTTTGGCCAGCTCGTATTCTGCCTTGTCGAGGCGGTATTGCAAGGCCTTGAGATAGCGCAGCAGATGTTGCAGCTGCGCCAGCGGGATGCGGGCGACGAAGCCCTGGTAGCCCAGCAGGATCAGCTGCTGGTCGATGTCGGCGCCGCTGGGGGACTTGTCCAGATGCTTCAGTTCGCTGCGGCGGCGGCGACAAGCCTGCAGTCCCTGCAGGATGTCGCGCACCAGCGTCCCCAGGCGCTGGGCGGTTTCGAACAGCCGGCTACGGTGGGCGGTCAGACAGGCTGCCAGGGCATCGGCGTCGCGGATGTCGGAATCGTCGCCTAGGAACACTTCCTCGATCACCCGGTCGGCCACCTCGTCCAGCAGCGGGCGCCGGGGACCGGCATCGCGCCAGGGATGGGCAGGCAGGCGGGCGTAGGCGATCTCGTCGGCGGTGCTGAAGGGTAGCTGCTTTTTGAGACGGCGGAAATCACTGCCGAGCTGGAACTGGAGCATGCGGATCAGGCCGCGCCGGTGGGCCCGGCCGGCCTCACCCGAGGTGGGGAACAGGCGCACGGCGCAGCTGTCGCCCTCGTCCACCAGCGCCGGGAAACCGATCACCAGCTGGCCCTTCTGTTTCATCTTGTAGGACCGGGGCAGCGGGCCGAAGTCCCAGCGTTTCAGGCCGATGCGGGTCAGATCGCCGGCATCGCTGCGGGCGAAGGTTTCTCTCGCCGACAGCGCCAGCTTGGTCTTGAGCCGCTCCAGATCCCGGCCCTGGGCCAGCAGCCGGCCGCGCTCGCCAAGGATCTGGAAGTTCATCTGCAGGTGCTCGGGCAATTCCACCGCCTTGAGGACATCGGCGCCGACCTCGACGCCTGTGACCCGCAGCAGCGCCCGCGACAGCTCGGCCCAGAAATCCCCGCCCCCGCCCCGCAGTTCCTGGCAGACCCGCCAGGCGGTGTCGGGGATCGGCACCAGCCGGCGGCGGAGGCTGCGGGGCAGACCCTTCAAGATAAAGACGACCTTTTCCTCCAGCAGCCCCGGCACCAGCCAGGCGAACGGCCGCGCATCGAGCTGGGGCAGCACCGCCACCGGCACCAGGACGCTGACGCCGTCGGCCTCGTGCCCCGGTTCGAAGCGGTAGCGCAGCGCCAGACGCAGGTCGCCGTCTTCCCAGTGATCGGGAAAATCGCCCTGATCGGCGCCGTCGAGCTGGCGGATCACCTCGTCGCGGTCGAGCTTGAGGAGATCGGGACGGCGGCGCGCCTCGCGCCGGTACCAGCGTTCGAAATCGTCGGCATTGGCTAGACGTGCCGGAATCTGGCGGTCGTAGAAGTCGTAGAGCCAGCGCTCGTCCAGCAGCAGATCCCCCTGGCGGGCCTTGTGCTGGAGCAGTTCCAGTTCCCGCAGCAGGGCCCGGTTGTGGCGGAAGAAGTCGAGCTTGCAATCGTAATCCTGCTGCACCAGGGCCTGGGCGATGAAGATCTCCCGCGCCTTTTCGGGATCGATCTTCTCGTAGGCCACCTTGCGCCGTTCCACCAGGGTGAGGCCGAACAGGGTGACGCGCTCGAAGGCCGCCACCCGGCGGGCCTTGCGCTCCCAGTGGGGATCGTAATGGTGGCGCTTGAGCAGATGGCCGGCGCACTGCTCGATCCAAGCCGGCTCCACCTGGGCATTGATGCGGGCGTACACCTTGCTGGTCTCCACCTGCTCGGCCGACACCAGCCAACGGGGACGGGTCTGGAACAGGCCGGAGCCGGGGAAGATGAAGAATTTCAGTCCCCGCACCCCCTCGTATTCGTACTTGTCACGGCGGAAGCCGATCTGGGACAACAATCCCGTGAGGATGGCGCGGTGGATGGCGTCGTACTCGGCCGGCTGCTGGTTGGGGCGCCAGCCCAGCTCCCCCTTGACGATCTCCAGCAGCTGGCCGTGGAGGTCGAGCCACTCGCGCATGCGCAGATAGGAGAGAAAATGGGCCTTGCACCACTTGCGCAGCTGGGTGTTGGAGAGGTGGCGGCGCTGCGCCTGGTACAGGTTCCACAGCTTGAGAAAACTGAGGAAATCGGATTTCTCGTCGCGCCACAGGGCGTGCTTCTCGTCGGCGGCCTGGGCCTGGTCGGCGGGACGCTCGCGCGGGTCCTGGATGCTGAGGGCGGCGGCGATGACGGTCAGCTCGGTCAGGCAGTTTTCCTCCCGGGCCGCCACCAGCATCCGCGCCAGCCGCGGGTCGATGGGGAACTTGATGAGCTGACGGCCGATGGCGGTCAGCGCCCCCTTTCCATCCAGGGCCTGGAGCTCCTGCAGCAATTTGATGCCGGCACGGATCTGCTTGGGATCGGGCGGGTCGATGAAGGGGAAGGTTTCGATGTCGCCCAAACGCAGGGCCTTCATCTGCAGAATCACCGCCGCCAGGTTGGTGCGGCGGATTTCCGGATCGGTGAAGGCCGGACGGCTGAGGAAGTCCTCTTCGGAATACAGCCGCAGGCACACCCCGGGCGCGATACGCCCGCAGCGCCCGGCCCGCTGCCGGGCCGAGGCCTGGGAAATGGGCTCGATGGGCAGGCGCTGGAGCTTGCTGCGGGGGCTGTAGCGGCTGATGCGCGCCAGCCCTGAATCGATGACGGCGCGGATGCCGGGCACCGTCAGGGAGGTTTCCGCCACGTTGGTGGCCAGTACGATCCGGGGCCGCCCGCCGCTCTGGAACACTTTCTGCTGCTCGCGGGCGCTGAGACGGGCGTACAGGGGCAGGATCTCGTACTTTTCCGGGTGGTGCTTGCGCAGGGCCTCGGCAGCATCGCGGATGTCGCGCTCGCCGGTGAGGAACACCAGAATGTCGGCCAGCCGCTCGGCCGCCAATTCGTCGACACCGGCGAGAACGGCCTGGATCAGGTCCTGGTCGCTGCTTTCCCCTTCGCCTGCCAGGGGGCGGTAACGGACTTCGACCGGATAGCTACGCCCGGACACTTCGATGATCGGCGCCCCGCCGAAGTGCTCGGAAAAACGCTGGGGGTCGATGGTGGCGGAGGTGACGATGAGCTTGAGATCGGGCCGCTGCGGCAGCAGCCACTTGAGATAGCCGAGGAGGAAGTCGATATTGAGGCTGCGCTCGTGGGCTTCGTCGATGATGAGGGTGTCGTACTGGGTCAGATAGCGGTCGCTTTGGGTCTCCGCCAGCAGGATGCCGTCGGTCATCAGCTTGACCAGGGTCTCCGGCCGGGTGTGATCGGAAAAGCGTACCTTGTAACCCACCAGCTCTCCCAGCGGGGTCTTGAGCTCGGCGGCGATGCGGGCGGCGACGCTGCGGGCGGCGATGCGGCGCGGCTGGGTATGGCCGATCATGCCGCAGGCGCCGCGGCCGATCTCGAGACAGATCTTGGGCAGCTGGGTGGTCTTGCCCGAGCCGGTCTCGCCACAGACCACCACGACCTGATTTTCCCGTAGGGCGGCGGCGATATCCTCCTTCCTGGCGGCCACCGGCAGCTCAGGGTACTTCAGCGCCGGGATGCGGGCCCGGCGGGCCTCGGTGACGGCGACGGAGTCCTCCAGCGCCCGCCGCAATCGTTCCAGCCGCGCCGGGTCCAAATCCTTCAGGCGCCGCAACTGGCGCACCAGTCGATGGCGGTCCCGGCTCTGGCAGCGTTCCAGCTGAAGCTGCAGTTCGTCAAAATCCATAAAATCAATCAAAAAGAAGCTACAATTAACAATCGGTCAGTAACAACAAAAAATGGCCTGACAAAACCTCCTATGGCTGAAGACCGCATCTCCTTCATCCCCCGCTATCACGAAACCCCCGATCAGGCGGCCGAATATCTCCGTCTGGCCCTGCCCTTGCTGAGCAAGCACCGGCTGCCGGTCAACCCGGTCAATTATGCCATAGGCTACGACTACGTCGCCGGCAACAACCGCCCTCTGCGCGAAGCCATCGACCGGCTTCAGCAGACCCGTCAGCCTCTGACGCCGGAGCTGTGCATCCGTTTCTACAAGGAATATATCCTCGACGAGGCCGCCCGCCGCTTCGAGAAAGTCGGCGACTCACTCCAGCATCTAGTGAGCGACACCCTGTCGGAAGTGGAAAAGACCGAAACCCAAGCGAGCCACTCGGCCACCACGCTGGAGCGGCAGGCTGCCCTGCTGCAGCAACAGGAGCCGGCGCAAATCGCCGAAATCCTCCAGACCGTGATCCAGGAAACCCGTAACCTGGCCGCCGCCGGCAGTGAACTGCGCAGCAACCTGCAGGCCACCAACCAGGAGATCCACCAGCTGCGGGCCGAACTGGAAATGATGAAGGAAGCCGCCTTCACCGACGCCCTCACCGGACTGCTGAATCGCCGGGCCTTCGACATGAAGATCCAGCAGCTGCTCGCCGACGCCCAGGTCGGCACCAGCTTTCTGCTGCTCTTGGACCTGGATCACTTCAAAAAGATCAACGACCGCTACGGCCATCTGACCGGCGACAAGGTCCTGCGCTTCACCGCCCAGGTCATCAGGCAGCACTTGCCCCCGGACCAGATCGCCGCCCGCTACGGCGGCGAGGAGATGGCCATCCTGCTGTATGGCTTCGACCGTATGCGAGCGCTCCACCTTGCCGAGCAGATCCGCGAAACCCTGGCCAAAAGCCGCCTGAAACGGCGTGACAACGAGGAACCCATCGGCCAGGTCACCCTCTCCATCGGGCTTGCAGGCCTTGAAGAGAACGACACCATCGACAGCCTCATCGAGCGCGCCGACCAGGCCCTTTACGAAGCCAAGCGCCAGGGCCGCAATCGGGTCATCGACGACCGCGGATTGCTACGGCACAAAAGCACTTGACATACTCTCCCGGGAAGCTGCTATGGCTTTCGGGCCTCATCGGCCTTACCATAATAATGCCCTGAAAATCTTCAACCAGGAGGTGCTTTCATGAACGAACCGGTCGTGGCGCAAAAGTCCCCCATTCCCGTCGAGGTCGAGGCCGGCAAGACCTATTACTGGTGCAGCTGCGGCCGCAGCAAGAATCAGCCCTTCTGCGACGGCTCCCACAAGGGAACCGGATTCACCCCCCTGGCCTGGACCGCGGACAAAAGCGGTACCGTCTATTTCTGCGCCTGCAAGCACACCAACAATCCCCCTCTGTGCGACGGCAGCCACAAGGCCCTCGCCGACTGAGATGGCGCTGGAGATCGAGCGCAAGTTTCTGGTGCGGGACGACCGCTGGCGCGCCCTGGCGTCACGCCGGAGCCGTATCCGCCAAGGCTATCTGAACCGGGCCGAAGACTGCTCGGTGCGGGTCCGCAGCGCCGACGGGCGCGGCTGGCTCAACATCAAAAGCGTCACCATCGGCGCCCGGCGTCACGAATACGAGTACGAGATTCCCTGGCAGGACGCCGAGGAGATGCTGGACACCCTGTGCCGGCGCCCCCTGATCGAAAAGACCCGCTATTTCGTGGAACACCAAGGGCATCTGTGGGAAATCGACGTCTTCGAAGGGGACAACGCCGGGCTGGTGGTGGCCGAGATCGAACTGAACGATCCCCATGAATCCTTCGTCAAACCGCCCTGGATCGGCCGCGAAGTGACCGAAGACCCGCGCTACTACAACACCTGTCTGGCCCAGAATCCCTACCGGAACTGGCGGGATCAGGCACCGGCGCCCTAAAGCCATGGAGCTGTTGCTCGCCCTGTTTCTGTCCCTGGCGCTGCTGCTGGCGCTCGCGTTCATCATCGGCAGCCGCCTGCCTCGGACCCACGTCGCCGCCAGCCGCGTCCGCCTGCACACCAACCCGGAGGAAATCTGGCGGATTCTGACCGATTTCGAGCGCTATCCGGAATGGCGCCTAGGGCTGCAGCGGGTGGAGGTCACGACCGGGGAAGACGGCCTGCCACGCTGGACGGAGATCTGCAGCACCCACGTCCGGGTGCCCTTCCGGGTCGTCTCGATGAAACCGCCTTTCCGGCTGGAAACCCGGATCGACCTGCCACAACTGCCACTCAGCGGCCACTGGATCTACGAATTGGCAGCCAACGCCGACGGCACCACCACCGTGACGATCACCGAAATCGGCCGCATCTACCACCCTCTGTTCCGCTTCTTGGCCTGCTGTCTCATCGCGTATCACGGCGCCATGGACGTGTTTCTGACGGAACTGGCCCTCAGGCTGGGCCAACCGGCCCGGATCGAACACCTGCAGTTCGAACACAAACAAAAGGCGTGCCCACCATCGTGAACACGCCTGCGATTTCCAAATAGATTACCCGCTCAGTGTGGAGGCCGCGCGCTTTAATTGACGCCTTTTTCGTTCAGGAACGGACCATAGGGTTTGTCGATATTGGGAATGTGGGCAGTCAGCCAGTCCTTGACGAAGGCCGTCACGTCCGACGTCACGTCCGCTTCGCCGGCATGGAATTTCTTCTGCAGATCGGCGCAGGTGGCTACCAGTTTGTCGTGAGCCTCCTTATGGGCGGCGTAATCCGGATAGCCGTGCTGCTGCATCAGATCTTCCTCGGTTTTGAAATGCTCAACCACCACATTGATCAATTCATCCAGATATTTGCCGGTGGCATCCCGGTCACCGGCCTTGACCGCGTCGTCCAGACTGTTGAGCAAATCGAAGATCTGCTGATGCTGCTGGTCGGCGATACCGACGTTGGTGCCAAACTGCTCAGCGGTCCAGGTGATGATCGCCATGAATTCTCCTCCTCTTGCAAAACGTTATAAAAGGCAAGGGAATTCTACGGTCACCACCGAACTCGAATTTTGAGCCAGATCAATTTTTCCTCAAAACCTTACAGAGAGTCTGGGAGATAACGCAGCCAGTCACGGGAATCGTCGCCGTAGACCAGAAAATAGGGATTGAGCACCGACGCCTTGGTGTTATAGCGCAGCGGCTTGCCGCTCAGATCCACGACGAACCCTCCGGCCTGCACCACCACGCAATGGGCGGCGGCGGTATCCCACTCGGAGGTGGGCCCCAGGCGCGGATAGAGATCGGCCCTGCCCTCGGCCACCAGGCAGAATTTGAGAGAGCTGCCGATCGAGATCAGTTCGTAGTCGCCGTCGAGACGGCGGAGATATTCGGCGAATTCCGGCGTCTGGTGGGAACGGCTGCCGACGATGACCAACTTCTCCGACGCCGGCTTCCGCACCCGGATCGGGTGCAGCGACCCATCGTCGACTTGCTTGAAAGCTCCCTGGCCCTCGGCGCCGTAATAGAGCGTCCCCTCCGCCGGGACGTAAACCACCCCGAGCACCGGCTCGTGATCGTGAACCAGAGCGATGTTGACGGTAAACTGACCGTTGCGGTGGATGAATTCCTTGGTGCCGTCGAGGGGATCCACCAGCCAGTAGGTGCGCCACTGGCAGCGCTCCTCATAGGGGAGGTCGCTGGCTTCCTCGGAAAGAATGGGAAACGCCGGCTCCAGCCGGGACAGGGAATCGACGATACAGCGGTGGGCGGCGGTGTCGGCGGCGGTGAGCGGGGACCGATCGTCTTTGAACTCGATGTTGAAATCCGATTCGTAGATTTTCATGATCCGCTGCCCGGCCCGGCGTGCGGTATCGATAACTGGCGTCAGCAGGCGCGCCAATGGCAGGTTTTGCATCGGTCCTTACCTTGGTTGAACAAATGCAATATTCTACTATGACTGCCTCCCCGCAAACGAACCGGTCCGCCTTGTCCTGGCAGGAGATCGACCTCGTCCTCATGGACATGGACGGCACGCTGCTGGATCTCAACTTCGACAATCACTTCTGGCTCGAATTCGTTCCCGCCCGCTATGCCAAGAAACATGGCCTGACGGTCGCCCAGGCCAAGGCCGAACTGATGCCCCGCTTCGAGGCTCTGAAGGGTAAACTGGAATGGTACTGCCTGGATTACTGGAGCCGGGAACTTCGCCTCGACCTGCCCGGTCTGAAGGCGGAAATCGCCGCTCTGATCCGGACCCTGCCCCACGTCGACGATTTCCTCAGCGCCGTTAGAAACGCCGGCAAGCGCCTGTGGCTGGTGACCAACGCCCATCCCCAAGCCCTGGCGCTGAAGCTGGAACGCACCTGCCTGCAGCGCTTCTTCGACCAGATCGTTTGCAGCCATCGCTACGGGTATCCCAAGGAATCCCAGGCGTTCTGGCAGGCATTGCATCGCGAGCACCCGTTTCCGCGGGAACGGACGCTCATGATCGACGACAGCCTCCCGGTGCTCGAAGCGTCCCGGCGATTCGGCATCGCCCGCCAGATCGCCATCAGCCGCCCGGACAGCAGCCAGCCTGGGCGCCGCATCGATGGCTTTCCGGCGGTGGAAGACTTACAATGTCTGCTCCCACCCGGCCCTGACGGCGGAAACACTTGAAATTCAGCGGCGATTAAGCTGAAATGTCCGGCGAATCGGAGCCTGCCGGAGCCTTCCCGATTCAACTTCCTGAAACTGCCCATGTGGTGACCCGCGTGAGTGACGCAATCGTTCATGTAACCGACGATAATTTCGAAGAAGAAGTGCTGAAATCCAAATTGCCGGTGCTGGTGGACTTCTGGGCGGAATGGTGCGGCCCCTGCAAGATGATCGCCCCCATTCTGGATCAGATCGCCGAGGAATATCAGGGGCGTCTGAAAGTCGCCAAACTGAACATCGACGAGAGCCCCAAGACTCCGCAGCATTACGGGGTTCGCGGCATCCCGACCCTGATGCTGTTCAAAGACGGTGAAGTGGAGGCCACCAAGGTGGGGGCCCTGGCCAAGTCTCAGCTGGAGGCTTTCCTGGAACAGAACCTCTAACTCTCAGGCACGCCCGCCCTCTTTCGGAGAGCGGGCCTCCCTCCCGCCGTCCCCGTTCTCTTCCTTTCCGCCTCCCGGCGGACCAAATCTTCATAACATCCAACCCGAAATCCGACTATGAATCTTACCGAACT
This sequence comes from Methylomarinovum tepidoasis, assembly GCF_030294985.1. NCBI lineage: Bacteria > Pseudomonadati > Pseudomonadota > Gammaproteobacteria > Methylococcales > Methylothermaceae > Methylomarinovum > Methylomarinovum tepidoasis. The sequence goes on along the minus strand of NZ_AP024718.1, from coordinate 1,822,076 downwards.
GAAACGCAAATCCGCGGCCGAGTTGCTGGAAATCGCCGAGTCCCTCGGAATCGAAGGCGTTTCCCGCAGCCGCAAGCAGGATCTGATCTTCGCCATTCTCAAGAAGGTCGCCAAAAACGGCGAAGACATCTACAGCGAAGGGGTTCTGGAGATCCTTCAGGACGGCTTCGGCTTCCTGCGCTCGCCCGACGCCTCCTACCTGGCGGGACCGGATGACATCTACATCTCCCCCAGTCAGATCCGCCGCTTCAGCCTGCGCACCGGCGACACCGTCTCCGGCAAGATCCGCCCGCCGAAGGAAGGCGAACGCTATTTCGCCATGCTCAAGGTGGAGAAGATCAACTTCGAGCCGCCGGAGAACGCCAAGCACAAGGTGGACTTCTCCAACCTGACGCCGCTGTTCCCCCAGGAACGCTTCGTGCTCGAGATCGGCAACGGCAGCACCGAGGACCTGACCGCCCGGGTCATCGACCTGGTCGCCCCCATCGGCAAGGGGCAGCGCGGCCTGATCGTCTCGCCGCCGAAGGCGGGCAAGACCATGATCTTGCAGAATATCGCCCACTCCATCGCCATCAAGAACCCGGAATGCTATCTGATCGTGCTGCTGATCGACGAGCGTCCTGAGGAAGTGACGGAGATGACGCGCAGCGTCCGCGGCGAAGTGGTGTCGAGCACCTTCGACGAACCGCCGGCCCGTCACGTCCAGGTGGCGGAGATGGTGATCGAGAAGGCCAAACGCCTGGTGGAGCACAAGCGCGACGTGGTCATTCTGCTCGATTCCATCACCCGCCTGGCGCGGGCCTACAACACCGTGGTGCCCTCCTCCGGTAAACTGCTGACCGGCGGTGTGGACGCCAACGCCCTGGAAAAGCCCAAACGCTTCTTCGGCGCCGCCCGCAACATCGAGGAAGGCGGCAGCCTGACCATCATCGCCACCGCGCTGGTGGAAACCGGCTCGCGCATGGACGACGTCATCTACGAAGAATTCAAGGGTACCGGCAACATGGAACTGCACCTGGAACGCAAGATCGCCGAAAAGCGCATCTACCCGGCCATCAACATCAACCGCTCCGGTACCCGCCGCGAGGAGTTCCTGGTGCCTCAGGACGAACTGCAAAAAGCCTGGATCCTGCGCAAGATCCTGCAACCGATGGACGAGATCGCCGCCATCGAATTCCTCCTCGACCGCCTGCGCAAGACCAAGACCAACGCGGAATTCTTCGAAGCGATGAAACGGGCCTGACGGCCTAGAGGCGGCGCAGCACCCGTTCGGCCGCGGCCAGCGTGGCGGTGATGGCGTCGTCGTCGTGGGCGGCGGAGACGAAACCGGCCTCGAACGCCGATGGCGCCAGATACACCCCTTCCTCCAACATACCGTGGAAAAAGCGTTTGAAGCGTTCTTGGTCGCAGGCCATCACCGCAGCAAAATCGGCCACCTCGTCCGCCTCGGTGAAGAACAGGCCGAACATGCCGCCGACGCAGTTGGTCCGCAACGCCACTCCAGCCGCTTCGGCGCGCTGGCGCAGGCCGGCGCACAAGGACTCGGTCTTCTCCTCCAGACGCTCGAAGAAGCCGGTTTCGGACACCAGCTCCAGGGTCCTGAGACCTGCGGCCATGGCCACCGGATTGCCCGAAAGGGTGCCGGCCTGATACACCGGCCCGACCGGGGCCAGCCGTTCCATGATTTCCCGCCTGCCACCGAAGGCCCCCACGGGCATGCCGCCGCCGATGACCTTTCCCAGACAGGTCAGGTCCGGGGTGATGCCGAAACGCTGCTGGGCCCCGCCCAGGGCGACGCGGAAACCGGTCATAACCTCGTCGAAGATCAGCACCGCCCCGTGGCGGTCGCACACTTCCCGCAGGGTCTGGAGAAAACCGGGTCTTGGGGGGACGCAGTTCATGTTGCCGGCCACCGGCTCGACGATGACGCAGGCGATCTCCCCGCCCTGGCGCTCGAACAGTTCCCGCACCGCGTCGCTGTCGTTGTACGGCAGGGTCAGGGTGTGTTCGGCGACGCTGGCCGGAACCCCGGGGGAACTGGGCACCCCGCAGGTCAGGGCGCCGGAGCCGGCCTTGACCAGCAGGGCGTCAGCGTGGCCGTGATAACAGCCCTCGAACTTCACCAGCTTGTCGCACCCGGTGTAGCCGCGGGCCAGGCGGATGGCGCTCATGGTGGCCTCGGTGCCGGAATTGACCATCCGCACCATTTCCAGCGACGGCACCAAGCGGCACAGCAGCTCGGCCATGCGCACCTCGATCTCGGTGGGAGCACCGAAGCTCAGGCCCTTTTCCACCGCCGCCTGGACCGCCGCGAGCACTTCCGGATGGGCGTGTCCCAAGATCATCGGTCCCCAGGATCCGACGTAATCGATGTAACGCCGTCCCTCCACGTCGTACACGAACGGCCCCTTGGCCCGTTCGATGAACGGCGGCGTGCCGCCCACACCCTTGAAGGCCCGCACCGGGGAATTGACCCCGCCGGGAATCACCTGGCGGGCGCGTTCGAACAATTGTCGGGAAGATTTCATCGGCATACTTTAGAAGAAGGTTCCGTCCAGGGGCGAGGAAGCCGAGGCATAGCGGCGCCGCGGCATCCGTCCGGCCAGATAGGCCTTGCGGCCGGCCTCGACGCCCAACTTCATGGCCTCGGCCATCAACACTGGATTTTTAGCCTCGGCGATGGCGGTGTTCATCAGCACCCCATCGCAGCCCAATTCCATCGCCACCGCCGCATCGGAGGCGGTCCCCACCCCGGCGTCCACCAGGATCGGCACCGAGGCGTTTTCGACGATGGTGCGGATGTTGTAAGGATTGCGGATGCCGAGGCCGGAACCGATGGGGGCCGCCAGCGGCATCACCGCGATGCAGCCCACGTCCTCGAGCTTTTTCGCCATCACCGGATCGTCGTTGGTGTAGACCATGACCTCGAAGCCATCGTCCACCAGAATCTTGGCCGCCTCCAGGGTGGCGATCACGTCCGGATAAAGCGTCTTCTCGTCGCCCAGCACTTCCAGTTTCACCAGCCTGTGACCGCCGAGCAGCTCCCGCGCCAGCTGACAGGTGCGGACGGCATCCGCCACCGTGTAGCAGCCGGCGGTATTGGGAAGGATAGTGTACTTTTCCGGCGGAATCACATCGAGCAGGTTGGGTTCGTCGGCATGCTGGCCGATGTTGGTGCGGCGGATGGCGACGGTGACGATCTCGGCGCCGCTGGCCTCGATCGCCGCCTTGGTTTCGGCCAGATCCCTGTACTTGCCGGTGCCCACCAGCAGGCGCGATCGGTAGGTCCGGCCGGCGATCACCAAGGGATCGTCCCCGCCCTGACCGCCGCCGATGGCGCGGACGATCTCGACGCGGTCGCCGGCGGCCAGGCTTTCTTCCCCGTAACGGTCGCGGGGGACGATGCGGCCGTTTCGCTCGACCGCGATCCGCTGACCGGCAAGCCCCAGTTCGGCCACCAGATCCGCCACCGAGCTGCCGGCCGCGACCCGGCGACTCTCGCCGTTGACGAAAATTTCCACCATGGCGCTCATTTGCCGTTACCCCGCCGTTCCCGCACGGCTTCCGCCAGCTTCTGCAACACGTGCTCGGTATCCTCCCAGCCGATGCAGGCGTCGGTGATGCTCTTGCCGTATTCCAGCGGGATGCCGGGCTTGAGGTCCTGACGGCCTTCCTTGAGGTTGCTCTCCACCATCACCCCGATGATGCGGTCGTCCCCGGCGGCGATCTGGCCGGCGACGTCGTCGCACACCCGCAGCTGGCGTTTGTACTGTTTGAGGCTGTTGCCGTGGCTGAAATCGATCATCAGCTTGGGCGGCAGGCCCGCCTGTTCCAGGGATTCGGCGGCCTGGTTGACGCTTTCGGCGTCGTAGTTGGGATGCCTGCCGCCGCGCAGGATCAGGTGGCAGTCCTCGTTGCCGGTGGTGGAGAAGATCGCCGAACGGCCCTCCTTGGTCAGGGACAGGAAATGGTGCGGCCGACTGGCGGAGGCGATGGCGTCCACCGCCACCTGGACGGTGCCGTCGGTGGCGTTCTTGAAGCCGACCGGACACGACAGCCCCGAGGCCAGTTCCCGGTGGACCTGGCTTTCGGTGGTGCGGGCGCCGATCGCCCCCCAGGAGATCAGGTCGGCCAGATACTGCGGGGTGATGAGATCCAGAAACTCGGTCGCCGCCGGCAGCCCCAGCTCGTTGACATCCAGTAGCAGCCGGCGGCCGATCCTGAGGCCCTTGTTGATGTTGAAGCTTTCGTCCAGATCCGGGTCGTTGATCAGTCCCTTCCAGCCAACCCGCGTGCGGGGCTTTTCGAAATAGACCCGCATCACCACCATCAGCTCGTCGGCGAGGGATTCCCGCCACTTCACCAGGCGGCTGGCGTATTCGCGGGCCGCATCGGGATCGTGGATGGAACAAGGACCGATGACCACCAGCAGACGGTCGTCGTCACCGCTGAGAATATCGTGGATCGCCCTGCGGGCTTCGAACACGGTGCGGGCGGCGGTTTCCGTGATCGGCAATTCCTCGTGCACCTGAACGGGCGGAATCACCTCCTTGATCTCACGGATGCGCAGATTTTCGGTCTGATAGCGATTGGGCATAGCGGCATGTCCTGCAATTTAGAATGGAGCAGAGAAAGCTCGGGAAATTCGCTCATTCTATCATTTTGACGCCGCAGTCAGCGACCCTGCATCAATGCCGGCCAGGCCGCCCGCAGATAGTTGATCATCGACCACAGGGTCATGACCGCCGCCAGGTACAAACCCGCCAGCCCCAGCGGCCACAGCACCGCATGCCACCATTCGATGCCGAACAGCAGCAGAGTGATCGCCACCATCTGCAGCGTGGTCTTGAGCTTGCCGAGCCAGGACACCTCCACCACACCGCGCTGACCGATCTCCGCCATCCATTCCCGCAGCGAGGCGATGGTGATCTCACGGCCGATGATGATGACCGCGGCGATCGCCATCCCCGGCTCCGGATCGTACTGCACCAGCAGCACCAGGGCCGAGGCCACCATCAGCTTGTCGGCCACCGGATCGAGAAAGGCACCGAAGCGGGTGGTCTGGCCCAGCCGGCGGGCCAGCCAACCGTCGAGCCAGTCGGTTACCGCAGCGACCACGAACATGAAGGCGGCCAGCACCCGCATTCCCGGCCACGGCAGATAGAAGCAAACCACCAGCACCGGAATCAGGGCGATGCGCAGCAAGGTCAGCCAGGTGGCGAGATTGAATCGGGGCATGTCAGGTTTCCGGTGAATGGAAGGTTTCGTAAATGCGGCGCGCCAGGGTCGGGCTGATACCCTCCACTGAAGCCAGGGCCTCGACACTGGCCTTCTTGATCGCCTGCAGGCCGCCGAACTGCTGCAACAGACGCTGGCGGCGCCGGGGGCCCAGTCCGGCGATGGCCTCCAGGGGCGAGGTGCGCTTGGCTCTGCCGCGGCGCTGGCGGTGGCCACCGACGGCGAAACGGTGGGCCTCGTCACGTATTTGCCGGATCAGCAGCAGACCCGGATGGTGTTCTCCCGGATGGAGCCAGCGCCCGCTCCAGGCCAGGTACAGGTCCTCGTCGCCATCGCGGCGCGCAGGGCCCTTGGCCACCCCGACCACCGGCAGATCCCCCACCCCCAGTTCTTCCAGCACCGGCAACACCGCCTGCACCTGCCCCTTGCCGCCGTCGATCAGCAGCAGATCCGGCAGGTGGTTGCCCTCCCGCTGCAGGCGCTGAAACCGGCGCCGTACCGCCTGGGCCAGGGCGGCGTAATCGTCGCCGGGGGCGATCCCTTCGATGTTGAAACGGCGATAGGCGGACTTGACCGGGCCCTCGGCGTCGAAGACCACGCAGGAAGCCACCGTCTGCTGCCCCTGGAGGTGGCTGATGTCGAAACACTCGATCCGCGCCGGGAGCGCTTCCAAACCCAGCAATGCCTGCAGGGCTTCGCGGCGCTGCCGCTGGCCGGCCCGCAACGCCAGGCGCTGGCGCAGGGCGATCCCGGCATTGGCCCGGGTCATTTCCAGCCAGTCACGGCGCCGCCCCCGGGGGGCAGTAACCCAGCGCACCTGACGCCCGGCCTGGTCGCTGAGCATGGCCCGCAGCAGCTCGGCGTCTTCCGGTTCGTGACTGAGGAGGATCTCCGCCGGCACCGGCTTGTCGAGATAATACTGTCCCAGGAAGGCGGCCAGTATCCGGGCCGGATCGTGGTCCCCGCTCCCGCTGGGAAAGTAGGCCTTGTCCCCCAGATGGCGGCCGCCACGGATCCAGGCCACCTGGACGCAGGCGACACCCGCCTCGATGTGACAGGCGATCACGTCCAGATCGCCGCCGGGGCCGGCCACCACCTGGGTTTCCAGAATCTCCCGCAGGGCGGCGATCTGATCGCGGTAACGGGCGGCCCGCTCGAAATCCAGTGCCGCCGCGGCCGCCTCCATGCGCCGCACCAGGTCGTCCACCACCACCTGCCCGTCGCCCTCAAGGAAACGCAGGGTGTCCTCCACGTCGCGGTGATAGGTTTCCCGATCCACCCGGCCGACGCAGGGAGCGGTGCAGCGTTTGATCTGATACTGCAGGCAGGGGCGGCTGCGGTGGGCGTAATAGCTGTCCTCGCACTGGCGCACCGGAAACGCCCGCTGCAGCAGTTTCAGGGTCTGGCGCACCGCCGAAGCGCTGGGATAAGGGCCGAAGTAACGACCCGGACGCTTGTGGGCGCCGCGGTGGAAGGTCACCCGCGGGAACGGGTGTTCGGTGGCGACGTAGATGTAGGGGTAGCTCTTGTCGTCCTTGAGGCAGATGTTGTAGCGGGGGCGGTGGCGCTTGACCAGCTGGTGCTCGAGCAGCAGCGCCTCCCCCTCGGTGCGGGTGACGGTGACTTCGATCCGTGCCAGCTTGGCGAGCATGGCCCGCTGTTTGGGCGCAGGGGTGCCGCGGAAGTAGCTGGAAACCCGGTTTTTGAGATTGGCGGCCTTGCCGATGTACAGCGGCCGTCCTTCGGCATCGAGCATCCGATAGACGCCCGGACAGGTGGTCAGGGTGGCGAGAAAGGCTTCGACATCGAAGGCCGGGACGCTCATGGCTGCGATCTTTCACATGCTTGAGGCTGCGGGGAAACGGCCTCCCTGCCCCATCAGGTACGCTTCAACATTCCGCGCAGCACGGTGTGAAGGATGCCGCCGTTGCGGTAGTACTCCACCTCTGCGGCGCTGTTCAGGCGCACGTCCACCGGGAAAGTGACACGGCCGCCGTCATCGGCAGTGGCGGTCACCTCCAGTTCGCCGCCCGCCTGCAGGCTGGCGTCGTCAACCGGAATGGTGTAGCGCTCCCGCCCGCTCAGACCCAGGGTTTCCCGGTTCTGGCCCGGCTTGAAGGTCAGCGGCAGGATGCCCATCCCCACCAAGTTGCTGCGGTGGATGCGCTCGAAGCTCTCGGCGATCACCGCCCGCACCCCCAGCAACTTGGGGCCTTTGGCGGCCCAGTCGCGGGAGCTGCCCATGCCGTAATCCTTGCCGGCGATGACGATCAGCGGCACCCCTTCCTGGCGATAGCGCATGGCGGCGTCGAAGATCCACATTTCCTCGCCGTCGGGCAGATGGAGGGTGATACCGCCCTCCTTGCCCGGCACCAGCAGATTGCGCAGGCGCACGTTGGCGAAGGTGCCGCGCATCATCACCTCGTGGTTGCCGCGGCGGGCGCCGAAAGTGTTGAAGTCCTCAGGGCGGACGCCCCTGGATCGCAGGTATTCCGCCGCCGGCCCTTCGGGAATCACCCCGGCCGGGGAGATATGGTCGGTGGTCACCGAATCCCCCAGCAGCACCAGCACCCGCGCCGCCTCGATGGGCTCGACCGGCGGCGGCGCCGGGGGCATGTCCTTGAAGAAGGGCGGCTCCTGGATGTAAGTTGATTCCGGCGGCCAGTCGTAGAGGACCGAGGCCGGCACTTCGATGACGTTCCAGTCGGGATTGAACGCGTCCAGGCGTTCGTAGACCTGGTGGAACTTGTCCGGATCCAACGCGCGGCGCAGCACCTCGGCCAGTTCCGCCCTGCTGGGCCAGATGTCGCGCAGATAGACCGGCTTGCCGTCACGGTCGTTCCCCAGGGGCTCGGTGGTCAGGTCGATGTCGATGGTGCCGGCCAGGGCGTAGGCCACCACCAGCGGCGGCGAAGCCAGGTAGTTGGCCCGGGTCAGGGGATGGACCCGGCCCTCGAAATTGCGGTTGCCCGACAGCACCGCGGCCGCCACCAGCCTGCCGTCGCGGATCGCCTTGGCCACCGGCTCCGGCAGCGGGCCGCTGTTGCCGATGCAGGTGGTGCAGCCGTAGCCGACGGTGTAGAAGCCGAGCTGGTCCAGATAGGGTTGCAGACCGCTGTCCTTCAGGTATTCGGTCACCACCCGCGAGCCCGGCGCCAGACTGGTCTTGACCGTGGCCGGCGGGACCAGCCCGCGTTCGACGGCCTTCTTGGCCAGCAGCCCCGCCCCCAGCATCACCGAGGGATTGCTGGTGTTGGTGCAACTGGTGATGGCGGCGATCACCACCGAACCGTGACCCAGCTCGCCTTCGCGCCCGTCGACGGTCACCGCTATGCGGGCATCCTTTTCGCCCTCGGGCACGCCGAAACCGCCCTCCACCACCGGTGCGGTCAGGGCCTTTTCGAACGACGCCTTGAGATCGGCCACGGTGACCCGGTCCTGGGGCCGGCGCGGGCCGGCGAGGCTGGGCTCGACAGTGGCCAGATCCAGGCTCAGGGTTTCGGTGAACCGCGGCGCCACCGTGACGTCGGTGCGGAACAACCCTTGGGCTTTGCAGTAATCTTCCACCAGGGCCACCTGTTCCTCAGGGCGACCGGTGGCGCGCAGGAAGTCGATCACCGCCGCATCGATGGGGAAGAAACCGATGGTAGCCCCGTACTCCGGCGCCATGTTGGCCACCGTGGTGCGGTCGGGGACACTGATGGACGACAAGCCGCTGCCGTAGAATTCGACGAACTTGCCCACCACCCCGTGGCGGCGCAGCATTCCGGTCACCCTGAGGACCAGATCGGTGGCGGTGGCCCCTTCCGGCAACTGGCCGGTCAGCTCGAAGCCGATCACTTCCGGCGGCAGCATGTACAGCGGCTGCCCCAGCATCCCGGCTTCGGCCTCGATGCCGCCCACGCCCCAGCCGACGATCCCCAGGCCGTTGATCATGGTGGTATGGGAGTCGGTCCCCACCAGGCTGTCGGGATAGGCGAGACCGTCCTGCAGGAAGACGCCGCGGGCCAGATATTCCAGATTGACCTGGTGGACGATACCAACGCCCGGGGGAATCACCTTGAAGGATTCGAACGCCTGCTGCCCCCACTTGAGGAACTGGTAGCGTTCCAGGTTGCGCTGGAACTCCAGTTTCATGTTCTTTTCCAAGGCGTCAGGGGAAGCGTAGTAGTCCACCTGGATCGAATGGTCCACCACCAGCTCTGCGGGAATCAGCGGCTCCACCCGGGCCGGGTCCTTGCCGAAACGCGCCATGGCGGAGCGCATCGCCGCCAGGTCCACCAGCGCGGGAACACCGGTGAAGTCCTGCAGCAGCACCCGCGCCGGCATGAAGGGGATCTCGGCCTCGTTGCGTCCCTGCGGCTGCCAGCCGGCCAGGGCGGCCACGTCCTGCTCCCGGATCAGGCGGCCGTCGCAGTTGCGCAGCACGCTCTCCAGCAGCACCTTGATGCTAAAGGGCAACTGCGACACGAAACCGAGACCGGCCCGCTCCAAGGCTTCAAGGCTGAAGTATTCGATCCCGTCGCGGAGACGGAGGCGGCTACCGAACGGATTGAGATCCTGCATGGTGACTCCCTAGGCTGAATCGAGCCGGAAAGTATAGCGCAGGCGGCAGCAGGCGGCCAAACGGAGGCACTGCAAGACTGGGCGCCCCCATGCCGGGCAGTATTCACGAGAGACCGAATACGCCGCACATCAATTCCACGTCCCGCAGGGTGCGACTGAGATAATGGGTGTCAGCCTTCGGGATATCGGGACGGTCGCATTGGTATCCTGTAATGCCGAAGTCTTGCAGGGAGCTAGGGATTTCTCCTCTGAACGCGGTATAGCCGGGTTCTTCAGCGAGTTGCACCAACTTGCCGGCCACCGCCACCCAACCTTGCAGGCAGTTGTCGAAAACGGACGGTCCTTCTTCGATCTGGGAAAACGCCCAGCGCATGATCTCGGCTGCAGCGGTCTCGAAGGCAGCCCCCAGCCAAGTGTGCAAATCAGCTTCAACCGGCTTGGCTTCGAATCCATTCGCATCCAGATAGGCCTGGATCAGCCCGGCAAGCGTGGTGGCGGCCTTTTCACGTTCCAGGGGCGCATGTTCAGGTTTCTGACCAAACATTTCGTTATAAGACGCACTCAGGCGCGACTCATCCAATTCCAAATTCATTTGCTTCATCTGGGTACGAAGGGCATCACCCAAAGCACGGATCGCCTCCGCATGTTGCCTGCGAAACTCGGCCAATGAAGGTTCTGTAAGGGCGCCAAAAAGATTGACCGCGCAGTCACCGCCATTGAAAGGGCCGATGGCCTGGGTCTCGTCGCCCGCCTTCATCAGGGCCCACCACAATCCCAGGGCATTGGCCAGCAGGCGCGGCGGCAGGTATGTCGCGGGGTCACCCGAGCTCTTGGAATGGATATTGAGATCAACCCCCAGGTTGAACAGGGCTTGGGCAATCTCATCATGATCCTTGGGCTCGTTGAAACGGGCGCGCATCAGTGCCGAAATGAGCGACAAGACGGCGGTGCGCAGCCGGCGGGCGGCCGGGCCGAACATCTGGTCTTCCGATGCGAACAAGCTTTTATTCAGGATACGCCAAGCAGGGGGAACGTTAGCCATGAACAAAAAGGCGCGGGCCAGTCCGCCGGCCTTCTCTTTCGCCATCTCGACCTTCAGACAGCCGAAAACCTCAGCAGCCCCCTCGTTCCACGACCACCACGACGTCATCTGCAGGAAAGCCACACAACCAAAGGCATGAACGGCGTTGAGTTGTCCGGCCTGCTCGGGCTTGCTGTGCATGGCATCCTCATCTGCTCCGAACCCCAGCAATCTGCTCAACCACCCTGCGAGGTTGTTGGCCAGCTGGGACAATGCCTTGGCCACCTCCTGTGGGGCATCTCCGATCTCATACCCATATGGCAGGATCTCGAGCCCCAATGCAGCACCGCATGCGATACAAGCCGGCTCCCTTGCCGACCCATACCAGGTGGCGAGGCTGACAAGGGTCTGGAACCGGCCGGGCGTTGGCCGCTCTGCGGCTTCGCTGAGCACCAGAGCGCTGAGCCGGGCAAGAAACTCGCGAAACTTCGGGTTGCAGGGCGGGCGGGTGCCGCCCCCTTCATAGACCGGCTCCCCCGCGAACAAATGGATCATGAGATCCACCTGGCGCTCCCGGGACAGGCCGGTTCTTTCCATGGATTCCAGGGCATCCGCAAGCGGCCCGCAGGTCAAGGCCAGGGCAAAGCGGGCATCGCCCTGATGCTGTCGCAACAACAGCGTGGCCTGCAGGGCCACCTCTTGGAAACTGCCGGAGAGCCTTTCAGGCAACCCCTTTGCATAAGCCCCTCCGCGACCGCTATCGAGACCGTGTTTTTGCACGATGGCGTCGGTCTGCTTGTCCCGCAGTTCTGCGGATCGGATGTTAGGCTGTTCCAGGCTGAGGAAGAACTGGCCAATGACCGGATGACCGGCAGCCCGCTCGGCAAAGGACTTGATCTTCTCCGCTAGGTTATCGGGTTGGGTTTTTCCCAGTCTCGCATAGTAGGCTTCACTGGCACCGCGCAACAGTCTTTCGAACAGCTCGGTAAGAATTTGGGGATCTTCCTTGGGTACTTCCTCTTCGATGCTCTGGTGTTCTTCGGTTTTCTGATCTGTTTCGATCTTGGGAACACCGATGTTGTCCTGACCGGAAACGTAGAGTGTATCCTTCGTAGTTTCATCCTTTACCGATACTTCCTGATCTTTATCCTGCATTCCTCTCTCCTTCAAGTCCGCGAATGAGTTGCGCCCGACGCCAGGCCAGGGTGGTAATCCAGAGCACCAGCAACTCGTCGTCGCTCACGATATCGGCAAACTCATCCACCCGGGCGAAATATTCCGCCAAGTGACCTTCAAAATGCCGGATCACCGGTGGCCGGGGCGGATCCAGGGTAAGCAAGCTGCCACAGTTGAGCACGGCATGCCCCAAGGCATCCGTCTTCTCTTCCACAACATTTTGCCATTCAGGCCTGAGCAATGGCTTGATGGTTTCGAACTGGAGCACCCCGGGAATATCCCGAGCTCCCAGTTCCGGGATGTTGTCCCGCAGGCTCAGGTATTTCTCCTCGGCCTGTTCGATCAAGATCTGTTGCTGGTCTTTGGTCAGGGTGGCGTAATGGCGCACCAAAGTCTCCTCACGCAGGTCCCGGCGCAGAATGAGGTGGGTGAGGTGGTCACGGGCCTTGTCCGGAGCGTCCCTGTCCTCCGCCCTGCCTGCCTGCTGGGAATCGAAGGCGAGTTTCAATACCAACGATTCGCCATCCGCCCCCTTTTGCGCCGGTGGCGGATATCGCGATTCGAGATGAGTCAGCAGCGTCTGATGCAGATCCGGTGAATAGTCGTGCAGGGGATTGAACACTTTCAGCTGCAACTGTGCCCCCACATACGGCAGAATGACCGCCAGCCCCGGTAGGTTCAACGCGCGGCGGGTGAGCACGATGGCGGCCTGGGCCACCGGAACGATGGCGCGATCCACCTCGTCGAGAATGAGCACGATCCGCAGACCACACGCCCTGGCGCAGGCAACGACCCACTCGAGATCGCGCTGGGCGATCAGGGGCATCAATCTGTCCGGGCTGAACTTCGCATCGATATACCCGTTCGACAAGCGCAGTCCCCGCGGCAGAATGCGCAGGAACCCCTGCCCCATGCGGCGCAACAGGATGCGGGTGGGATAGCAGGGGAAGCAGGCACGCATCACCTTTGGATGGCTGAGAATGGCATCGACGATGGTCTGATGCAGATCCACCTCGCTCTGCTCCCGCCAGATGTGAACAGAGACCACCGCCACTTTCTCCTGTGCCTCGAGGCGGCGCTGCAGTTCACCCATGAGATAACTCTTACCGCTGCCCCAGTCACCCCTGATCGCCCACAGCGGCCCGGGATGGAGCAGGGAAAAATTGCTGAGGCGTCGCTTCATTCGATCGATAAAGTCCTCCTGCCCAGGCAGGAGCATAACTTTACTTTCGTTTTTCAACCCGATTTGGTTGGCTGATCCACGCCTGTACATCCCCTGCCACATATACAGACGCAGAAGGATCCGACCGCCCAAGAAGAGAAGAATACAAGCGGTAAGGAACTGAAACGAGGAGGGAAGCTGCGAGAGGAATCGGATGAGACAGGATAATGATGTCGGGATCGATAAGGAAGAGGATAGCTGCGTGATATCTGTCTCGTAGTATGGATCTTTTTCCGACGGATATATCCACATCCCCAGGGCGATGGGAAAAAAACCCATGATTCCCCATAACAACAGCCGTATCCATTGCCATCGTTCACATATTTTTATCATGTTGCACACCCACGACCCCTGACTGCTTGACAAAACTCACAGAGTGAGCAGAGGTGCTGTAGGCTCCTCATAGTTTGAGACCGATCAAACGGTGAGGCGCCATGCACAACACCCCCGCAAAGATGCACGATATGGTGATTGCACTGTTGAAGCAAGCGGGAATTTTTACGGTTGTGCTTCGTGATGGCCGTGGCCACCTGGATCCTGATTTGCCAGGGGGTCAAAGTCCATGAGGCCGGCCTGCGCCGACGGGTCGATCCCCATTGGCGGCAGGGTTTAAGTTATGCCCGCATCGGCTGGCATTGGACGCTTCATGCCCTAGGGCGTGAAGAAGCATTGCTGGACCGGATCTTCCTGCCTGTCACGGAGGACCCAGACCCCGTCCTGACCACCAGGAATCGTTCCCGTTGGGGATGCGTTGCCGCAGTGGTTCCGCTTCTGTATCCCCAATTCTTTCAATGCCTTGGTATGAAAACATGAAGATAAGTTTTGTCAGGCAGTCAGGGCGACCGGCGTGCCGATGGCCAGTCCCAGTGCTTGGGCGGCGCTACCGCGGTTGACGGCGATCTCCACCAATCCCATGGAATTGCAGTACCAGAAGGCCTCCCCTTCGGGAACCTCGCTGAAGGTCCCGGCCTGGGGGATTTGGCGGCCGCCCACCCGCAGGACGCGTCCCTCCCAGTCGTGGCGGAAGGTCAGGCCGGTGAAGGCGTTGCCGTAATGATCGAGATAGACGACCTCCGCCAGGTCCACCGGCCAGGCGCTCAGATCCGGTCCCTGCCAGGGTCGCAGCATCCCTTCCGCTTTGCCGCAGGCAAGAGCCGCAGCCACCGGGGCGAACAGATCGCGACCGTGAAAACTGGCCGACAGCTGTGGCGGACGCCAGACGATCTCGAACCAGTTCACAGGCTCGCTATGCTGCACCGCCACGGTGTTGAACAACCCGTTGTCCGGCCCGACGAACCATCTGCCGTCGGCCTCCAGCACCACCGGGCGGCGCCTGCCCCCGACGCCGGGATCGACCACGGCCAGGAATACCGTCCCTGCGGGCCACCAGCGCGCCAGGGCGGCGAGCAGATAGGCGCTGTGTCTGGGGTCGGTGCACGGGGCGTCATTGACCAGGTCGATGACGTCGATGCCGGGGGCCTGACGCCGCAGCACGGCCTCCATCTGGCCCAGATAGGGACCGTGGCAGCCGAAATCGGTGAACATCACGATCATGGCGTGCGTTCCTGTCTTTCCGTGGGTGAGGGGATTATGATAGCGACGATCCCATTCATGGAGACGCCCCATGCAAATCCAAGTGGAATTTTCCATCGTCCCCATCGGCGGCGATCCGCATCTGGCCCGCGACATCGCCCGCTGTCAGCAGATCCTCCTCGAACACGGCCTGCACGTGGAACTGCATGCCATGGGCACCAACATCGAAGGCGACTGGGACACGGTGATGACAGCCATCCGCGCCTGCCACCAGACCCTGCATCAGGCCGGCCGGCCGCGTCTGTACGGGGTGCTCAAAATCGTCAGCGCCGGCGACGGAGAAAAGCCTTTCGAGGAAAAGGTCAACCGGGTGCAACAATTCATGGTCGCCGGAGCCGATTAGAATTCGGCCCAGTCCAGCGGTGCGTCGTCCGCCCCTGCGGGCGCAGCGGCGCCTAAACGCCGCTGTTCCAGGCCGACGAAGTCGAACAGCGCGCGGTCGGCCAGCTGCGAGGGGGAGACGTGCTGCAGCGCCCGGAAGATGGTCTCCAGGCGGCCGGGATGGCGCTGCTCCCAGGCCTGTAGCATGGCCTTCATGGCCTGACGCTGCAGGTGGTCCTGGGAGCCGCACAGGTTGCAGGGGATGACGGGGAACCCCATCGCCTCGGCGTAGGCGGCGATGTCGCTTTCCCGGCAATAGGCCAGGGGGCGGATGACGATGTGCTTCTTGTCGTCGCTGAGCAGCTTGGGCGGCATGGCTTTGAGGCGGCCGCCGTAGAACAGGTTGAGGAAGAAGGTTTCCAGGATGTCGTCGCGGTGGTGGCCGAGGGCGATTTTGGTGAAACCGTGCGCTTCGGCAAAGCCGTAAAGAATGCCGCGGCGCAGGCGCGAACACAGGCCGCAGGTGGTCTTGCCCTCGGGGACGATTTCCTTGACCACGCTGTAGGTGTCGCGCTCGATGATGTGATAGGGCACGCCCCGCCGCTCGAAATAGTCCGGCAAAACGTCGGCGGGGAAACCGGGCTGCTTTTGATCCAGATTGACCGCGTGAACCTCGAAGGAAACCGGCGCGGTGTGCTGCAGATTGAGGAGAATTTCCAGCAGGGTGAAGGAATCCTTACCGCCGGAGACGCAGACCATCACCTTGTCGCCGTCCTGGATCATGGCGTAATCGGCGATGGCCTGACCCACCTGGCGGCGCAGGCGCTTTTGCAGCTTGTTGAATTCGTAGCGCCGCTTTCCCGTCAGGGCATCGGCCGGATTGCGCGCGGCCTGCATCAATCCCGATAGCGTTGCAGGATCAGGGTGGCGTTGGTGCCACCGAAACCGAAGCTGTTGGACATCACCGTGTTCAGCGCCACCCCGTCGATACGCTCGCGGACGATGGGAATCCCCTCGGCGCCCGGATCGAGATTTTCGATGTTGGCGGAAGCAGCGATGAAACCGTTTTCCATCATCAGCAGGCTGTAGATCGCCTCCATCACCCCGGCCCCGCCCAGTGCATGGCCGGTGAGGGATTTGGTGGAACTGACCGGCGGCACCGCATCACCGAAGACTTCGCGCAGCGCCTCCAGCTCCTTGATGTCCCCTACGGGGGTGGAAGTACCGTGGGCGTTGATGTAATCGATTTTCCCTTCGGTGGTGGCCAGAGCCTGACGCATGCAGCGGATCGCCCCCTCGCCGGAAGGCTGGACCATGTCGTAACCGTCGGAAGTGGCCCCATAACCGACCACCTCGGCATAGATCCTGGCACCGCGGGCTTTGGCCACTTCCAGATCCTCCAGCACCACCACCCCGGCACCGCCGGAGATCACGAAACCGTCGCGATTGACGTCGTAGGGACGGGAAGCGGTCTGGGGCCGGTCGTTGTACTTGGTGGACAGCGCCCCCATGGCGTCGAAGGTCAGGGTCAAGGTCCAGTGGATCATTTCGCCGCCACCGGCGAAAACCCGGTCCTGCTTGCCCATCTGGATCAGTTCCACCCCGTGACCGATGCAGTGGGCGCTGGTGGAACAGGCGGAACTGATGGAGTAGTTGACGCCCTTGATCCTGAACGGCGTGGCCAGGCAGGCGGAATGGGTGCTCGACATCACCCGCGGCACCCGATAGGGGCCGACCCGCTTGATGCCCTTCTCCCGCAGGATGTCGGCCGCCTCGACGATGTCCTTGGTGGAAGGCCCCCCGGAACCCATGACCAAACCGGTGCGTTCGTTGGAAACCTCGCCCGCTTCCAGGCCGGCGTCGGCGATGGCCTCCTGCATGGCGATGTAGTTGTAAGCCGCCCCCTCTCCCATGAAACGCAGGATCTTGCGGTCGATATGCTCGGCTGGATCGAGCCGGATCGGGCCGTAGACGTGGCTGCGCAACCCCAGATCCCGGTATTCCTCGGAAAACTCGATTCCACTGCGACCTTCGCGCAGGGAGGCGAGCACCTCGTCCTTGTTGTTGCCAATGCTGGAAACGATGCCAAAACCGGTAACGACCACCCGTCTCATGCTCAAAACCCCTCCGTCGATGTGAACAGTCCAACCCGAAGATCGCTGGCCTCGTACAAGGTCCTGCCGTCGCATTCCAGGGTAGCGTCCGCGATGCCCATCACCAGCTTGCGCAGCACGACCCGCTTGAGGTCGATGCGGTAGATCACTTGCTTGTGGTGGGGCAATACCTGGCCGCGGAACTTGACCTCGCCGGCGCCCAGGGCGCGGCCGCGTCCCGGGGCCCCCATCCAGCCGAGGAAAAAACCCACCAGCTGCCACATGGCGTCGAGCCCCAGACACCCGGGCATCACCGGGTCGGATTCGAAATGGCATTGAAAGAACCACAGATCGGGTTTGATGTCGAGTTCGGCCACGATCTCCCCCTTGCCGAACCTTCCCCCCTCGTCGCTGATATGGGTGATACGGTCGAACATCAACATCGGCGGCAACGGCAGGCGGGCGTTGCCGGGGCCGAACAGTTCGCCGTGCCCACAGCGGATCAGATCCTCGTAATCGTAACGGCTTTGTTTTTGCTGCATGAAACCAGGCCAGTCCATGAAAAATACGGCCCGCTATTATCCAACAGATGGCGGATAAATTCTAATCGGCAGGGCAGCGCGCTGGAGGCGGCGCCTCCGGCCGGGGACGGCCCGGGACCGGCGTCGCGTAATCGCTGAGACGGCGCCGGTTTTCGCCCAGGCGTTTCTGATAGATCATCGCGTAGGCGAGCACGGCGCGGACGTAACGGCGGGTCTCGCGGAAAGAGAGGGTCTCGATCCAGATGTCGGCGGGCAGCGTTCGCACCGGCAACCAGCGCTCGACCCGGTGGGGACCGGCGTTGTAGGCGGCGGTGGCAAGCACGAAATGCCCCCCGAAGCGTTCCAGCAGGCTGCGGAAATAGGCGGTACCGTAACGGATGTTGGTTTCGGGCCGCTCCAGACGCCGCAGGGAAGGCAGCCGCTCATCGAGACGCCTGGCGACCCGCCGCGCGGTCGCCGGCATCAGCTGCATCAGGCCGCGCGCTCCTGCACCCGAGCGGGCCCGGACGTCGAAGGCGCTTTCCCGACGGATGATGCCGTAGACGTAGGCCGGATCGAGCCGTTGCGTGCCGGCGTAACGGCGTACCTGCGCCAGGAATCGGAGGGGAAAGCGGATCTCCAGGTCGTCCCAGTGGTCGGCCCGGGCGGCGGCGACGATCGCCATCTGCGACCATCCCATTTCCTGCGCCACCCGGGCGGCCGCCAGCAAGGTATCGTGATCGGCGTACCGGAGCAGGTACCACCACTCCCGCCGCGCGTCCCAATAGCGGTCGAGGGCGAGAAATTCCCGCACCGCCGCCAGCGAACGGCTGCGTCGCAGTGTCGCCAACGCCGCTTCGGAAGGGGCGATGGGACGATGATCGATGGCATAGTCCCGTCCCAGGCGGTCGGCGGCGAGAAAGCCGTAGAAGTCGGCCGACTGGGCGGTGGTGCGATAGAGCGGCACGGCGGCTTCTTTGCTCTGGACCCGTTCCTGCACCCGCGCCTCCCAGTAGCGCCAGTGCGGCGTCACCCGCAACGCCTGCGGCAGGCGCTTCAAGGCCTCCGCCACCTGCCGCCAACGTTGATGCCGCAAGGCGCTGCGTACCCGCCAGGCGGCCACGTCGGCATCGCTGGCGGTATCGGGCAACGCCGCCAGCCACTTCCAGGCACGGGGATCGTGACGCCAAGCCAGACGCAATCCCAAGACACGCATCACCTCGTGACGCTGGGCGGCGGTCAGGGGGAACATCTCTCCCGCTTCCCGCCACCACGCCAGGGCCTGGGGCAGATCGCGTCTTGCCAGACGCTTGAGGCCGTGGACGAAGATTTCCCCATCCCGGCGCCAGACTTTGGGCCACGGCCGGCAGACGAAGCGGGCCGGATCCCGGTGGACCTGGAACCAGAATTCGGCCCGTCGCCGCCGCTTTCCGGGCAATTGCCGCGCCAGATAAGCGGCCAGCTGCGGATGGTTTTCCGTCAGCGCCAGGCGAAAACGCTGTTCGATCAACGTTGGCGTGATTTTGCCCTTGCCGCGCCACAGGGCGAACACCCGGTCGCAAGCCCTGGGCTGGGAACGCCCCGCCAGCCAGAGCGCACGCGCCGCTTTCCAGGCAGCATCGGCTTTCCCCACCCGATACAGGGCCCAGGCCCTGTGGCACGCCAGGGCCGGAACGCCCGGATCGCGGTAAAGACGCAAAAAGTCACCCCACCGTCCTGCTTCGGCCAGGTGTTTCAGCAGGGCGATGCGCACCGGCCGGGCGTAAGGCGTCTGGCGGTAACGTTGCAGGAAATCTTCGACCTCGGCCACAGGTTCGGGGCTGCGGCGGTAATGGCGGGCCCACAGATAAGGGACCAGGGGATAATCCGCCAGCTGGGACATGATCTGACGGAATCGCTCGATCTTCCCGCCCGCCAGGGCTTTTTCCGCCTGAAGGAAACGGGCACGCCGGGGATCCGGCGCCGTAGCCGCCACCGCTACGCCCACCACGCCGGCCAGCAGCCAGACGATCAAAATACGCATCGCCGTTATCCCCTATCCACTTCATATAATATAGGGCAATCTCCGCCAGGAATGTCGTCAATAACAATCAGGAGTTCATCCGATGTCGCGTTTTTCCCTCCTGCTGTCGCTGTGCATTCCCTCCCTGGCCTGGGCCACCCATGACATGCCTCCCCTGAAAACGCCGCTAGTGGACCATCCAGTCGCCCTGGCCTGCGTCGGCGTCTTCGTGCTCGCCTACGTCCTGGTCATGCTCGAGGACGTGCTGGAACTGCGCAAATCCAAGCCCATCCTGCTGGCGGCGGCGGTCATCTGGGTGCTTATCTCCCTGCTCGACAGGCATCTGGGGATTCTGCCGGACCGGGCCAAGTACGTCCTGCGCGCCGAGCTGGTGGAATACGCCGAGCTGTTCCTGTTCCTGCTGGTGGCCACCGTTTACGTCAACCTGCTGGACGAACGCGGCCTGTTCAAAATGCTGTGCTGCCGCATCGCCTCGCGCCGGATCGATTACCGCAGCCTGTTCTGGATGCTCGGCTGGATCAGCTTCCTGCTCTCCACCGTGGTCAACAACCTGACCACAGCCCTGATCGTCGCCACCGTGACCTTGATGATCGGCCGCGACAACCCCCGCTTCATCGCCCTCACCTGCCTGAGCGCGGTGATCGCCTCCAACGCCGGCGGCGCTTTCAGCCCCTTCGGCGACATCACCACCCTGATGGTGTGGCAGCAGGACAAACTGGACTTCGTCCAGTTCTTTCCCCTGTTCCTGCCGGCGCTGATGAATTTTCTGGTACCGGCGCTGTGCCTCCACTGGGCCATCCCCAGAGGGATCCCCCCTTACCCGGAAGTGTGCGAACTGGGCACCAAACGGGGCACCTGGATCATCCTGACCTTGTTCTTCACGACCATCCTCATCGCCGTGGTATTCGAGCAGGTGTTCGAGCTGCCCCCTTACCTGGGCATGATGGCGGGCCTGGCGTTGCTGATGTTCTACGCTTATCACATGGAACGGCGCCATCCGGACAAGAGCTTCGACATCTTCCATCAAATGCGCACGGTGGAATGGGACACCTTGTTGTTCTTCTTCGGGGTGGTGTTCGCGGTCGGCGGCCTGCGGTATCTCGGCTACCTGGCCCTGGCTTCGGAAAAGATCTATACCGACCTGGGCCCCGGCATCGCCAACATTCTGGTAGGCTTCCTGTCGGCGGTGGTGGACAACGTTCCGGTGATGCTGGCGGTGCTGCAGATGGAGCCTGAGATGGACGTGTTCCAGTGGCAACTGGTGACGCTGACCGCCGGGGTCGGCGGTTCGATGCTGGCGGTGGGCTCGGCCGCAGGGGTGGCGATGCTGGGGCAGGCGCGCGCCTACTACACCTCCCTGCTGCATCTGCGCTGGAGTCCGGTGATCGCGCTGGGCTACGCCGCCAGTATCGTGGCGCACTACCTGCTCAACGGGTCCTGACCGGCAGGGCGATCAGGCAGGCCAACAGGCTGACCCCGGCGGCGGCGTCGAACACCCATGCCGCCCCCCAAGACTGCCAGTACAACCCGGCCAGATAGCTGCCGGTCATGCTGCCGAGGCCGAAGCTGAGGCTGCTGTAGAGCGCCTGCCCCTTGCCCTGATGCCGGGGACCGAAGAACCGGCGCAACAGCTGCATCGCCACCGCATGGTTGACGGCGAAGGTGGCCGCATGCAGCGTCTGGGCCACAGCCAGAACGACAAGATCCTGGGGATAGTGTCCGATCAGGTGCCAGCGCAGCGCTCCCAGGGCGATGCTCGCCAGCCACAACCCGCGCAGCGGCAACCAGCGCAGCAGCCAGGGAAAGATCAGGAACAGGGCGATTTCCGCCACCACCCCCAGGGTCCACAGCCCACCGATCAGGGCGCCCGAATAGCCGTGGGCCTGAAGATGGAGGGAATAAAAGACGTAATAGGGACCGTGGGCGACCTGGACCAGGAAGATCACCACCAGAAACGCCAGCACCTTAAGGCGCCACAGCAACCGCCCCCAGGGCTCGTGGTGGGCCTGGAGCGGGGGCGGCGGTTCCGGCACCACCTGGGTGCTGAGCCAGATCAGTCCCAGAATCCCCGCCACCACCCGGGGCAGCAGCCCGGTGCCGTAGCGGTCCAGCACCATCCCCAGCGCCAGGACAGCGACGATGAACCCCACCGACCCCCACAACCGTACCCACGGATAGCGGTCGATGCGGTCGTGCAGATGCGCCAAGGTCACCGCCTCGAACTGGGACAACGCCGCACTCCAGCAAAAGCCGAAGGCCAGCGTCGCCGCCAGCAACTTCGGATAGTCGCGCAGATACAGGAACGGCAGGAAGAACGTCGCCGCCAGCAGACAGGCCACCCGCACCCAGGGAATCCGCCGCCCGGTATGGTCGGCGATCCAACCCAGAAAATTGGGGGCGGCGACCTTGGTAGCCGACAGCAACGCCATGACCGTACCGATCTGCAGCGGCTTCAGGCCCAGATCGCGCAGATACAGGCTCCAGTAGGGCAGAAGCGCCCCCAGGGAGGCGAAATAGAAGAAGTAGAACGCCGCCAGCCGGGCATAGGGAACCGCAGCGCTCCTGGAATCCTTTCGC
This sequence comes from Methylomarinovum tepidoasis, assembly GCF_030294985.1. Taxonomy (NCBI): domain Bacteria; kingdom Pseudomonadati; phylum Pseudomonadota; class Gammaproteobacteria; order Methylococcales; family Methylothermaceae; genus Methylomarinovum; species Methylomarinovum tepidoasis. The sequence goes on along the minus strand of NZ_AP024718.1, from coordinate 1,799,725 downwards.
ACCAGACGGACCTCATGCGCCGGTGGCTGACGGATACGGGTTCCGGGGCATACCCGGCAGCCGCATCTTCGGACGGGAAATCAGTCGGCCGCTCCCGGAATCGGCGCCAGCGGCGGGGTCACGTCGAGATTCTGGGCCCGGTGGCGCAAATAATGGTCCATCAGCACGATGGCCGTCATGGCCTCGGCGATGGGAACGGCGCGGATGCCGACACAGGGATCGTGCCGCCCCTTGGTGACCACTTCCACCGGCCGGCCGTGAACGTCGATGCCGCGCCCTGGAATCGGCAGGCTGGAGGTGGGTTTGAGGGCGATGTGAGCGACGATGTCCTGACCGCTGGAGATACCGCCAAGGATGCCGCCGGCGTGGTTGCTCAGAAAGCCTTCCGGGGTCATCTCGTCGCGGAACTCGGTGCCGCGGGCATCGACACACTTGAAACCGGCGCCGATCTCCACCCCCTTGACCGCGTTGATGCTCATCAGGGCGTGGGCCAGCTCGGCATCGAGGCGGTCGAAAACCGGCTCCCCCAGCCCCGGCGGCACGCCGGTGGCCACCACCGTCACCTTCGCCCCCACCGAATCCCCCTTGAGGGACTTCATGAAGTGCTCCAGTTCCGGGACCTTGTCCGGATCCGGGCAGAAGAAGGGATTCTGGGACACCGCCTCCCACGATACCAGCTCCAGCTCGATGGGACCAAGCTGGGACAGACAGCCGCGGATCTCCACCCCCAGGCGCAGGCGCAGATACTTTTTGGCGATGGCCCCAGCCGCCACTCGCATCGCTGTCTCCCGGGCGCTGGCGCGGCCGCCGCCGCGGTAGTCGCGGAAACCGTATTTCTGGGTATAGACGTAATCGGCGTGGCCGGGACGGAAGCGGTCGGCGATGTTGGAATAATCCTTGGAGCGCTGATCCACATTCTCGATCAACAGCCCGATGGGCGTGCCGGTGGTGCGCCCCTCGAACACCCCGGAAAGAATCCGGACCCGGTCCGGCTCGCGCCGCTGGGTGGTAAAGCGCGACTGGCCCGGACGGCGACGGTCGAGCTCCCGCTGCAGGTCGGCTTCCGTCAGTTCCAGCCCCGGCGGGCAACCGTCGACGATGGCTCCCAGGGCCGGGCCGTGGCTTTCGCCGAAGGTGGTGACGGTGAACAGTCTGCCAAAAGTGTTTCCCGACATGGATTCGATCCTCAATCGCTGCTGAAATCGTCGCGGTGGCGGCGCACCTGCTCGGCGCTGAGAAGAAACACCCCCTCCCCGCCGCGCTCGAACTCGATCCAAAGGAACGGCACCTGCGGGCAGCGGCGCCGCAGCGCCTCGGCGCTGGCGCCCACCTCCACCACCAGAATACCGTCGTCGGCGAGGTGGTCCCCGGCCCCGGCCAGAATCCGCAGCACGCAGTCCAGCCCTTCGGGGCCGCTTTCCAGCCCCATTCTCGGTTCGGCGTGATATTCCGGTGGCAGCTGCCGCCATTCTTCCCGGCCCACGTAAGGGGGATTGCTGACGATGAGCTGGTAACGGCGCCCTGCCAGCGGCTCGAACAGATCGCCAGCGAGCAGCTCGACCCGCTCCGCCAGATGATGACGGCGGACGTTGATGCGCGCCACCTCCAGGGCGTCGGCGGACAGATCCACCGCATCCACGCGGGCTTCGGGAAAGGCGTAGGCACAGGCGATGGCGATGCATCCGGATCCGGTGCACAGATCAAGGACGCGATCCACCCCGACGCCGTCGAGCCACGGAGAGAAGTGCTGTTCGATCAGCTCCGCGATGGGTGAGCGCGGCACCAGCACCCGCTCGTCCACGTAGAAGGATAGACCGCAAAACAGGGCTTCGTGAGTGAGATAGGCGGCGGGCTTGCGGGTTTCGATGCGGCGGTCGAGAATGTCCGCCAGCTGGCGTTTCTCCTCCGGGGTGAGACGGGCCTCGAGATAGAAGTCCGGCAGATCGTAGGGCAGGTGCAGACTGTGGAGCACCAGGGCGGCGGCCTCGTCCAGGGCGTTGTCGGTCCCGTGTCCGAAGTGCAGGCCGACGGCGTTGAAGCGGCTCGCCCCCCAACGGATGAAGTCCCGGATGGTGTGGAGGTGATCGAATGCGGCGCTCATGGGGGAAATCCGGAAAAATCGGCATTATAGCGCAACCGCCAGCCTCGGACCGAGGCGAAAACCGACTATGCTAAAAAACGGGAAAGATACACGGAGCGCGACATGAAACCAGCGGGGTGGCTTGCGGCATTGCTGATGGGGATGGGGGCAGCGATGGCTGGCGAGACGGATCTGTTCGCGGATGACGAAACCACCATCGAGCTCGATTCCGGCGAAGAAACCCTGGAACCGGGCGGTGAAGCCGAGGGGGCAGACCTCTTCGGGGAGGTGGAGGAAACTTCCTCACCTACGCCGGCACCGTTTCCGGTGAAATTGGGCGGGGATGTGGGGCTGGAATACCGCTTCTTCCATGACCACGGCCTCGATTCGGGCATGGACTACCATCACAATTTCTCCTTCTATCTACAGCCGGAATTCAGCTACCGCAGCGGACGCCACCGGTTTCGCTTCAAACCCTTCTGGCGCTACGACCAGCACGACAGCCGCCGCACCCACTTCGACATCCGCGAACTGGTCTGGCAGGGAAGCTGGGACAAATGGACCGTGCACGCCGGCATCGACAAGGTCTTCTGGGGGGTGACCGAATCCCGTCACACCGTGGACATCATCAATCAGACCGACCTGATCGAAAACACCGACACCGAAGACAAACTGGGCCAGCCGATGCTGCGCATCGACTACAGCGACCTGCGCTGGGGCACGGTCAGCGCCTTCTATCTGCCAGTGTCGCGCAAGCGCACCTATCCCGGCAAGCACGGCCGCCTGCGCCCGCCGCTGCCCATCACCGCTTCCGTCGATCACGACGGCAACGCCGATCCCACCCACCCGGATTTCGCCCTGCGCTGGGCCAGAACCTTCGGCTACTGGGACGTGGGCCTGACCTACTTCCACGGCGTCACCCGCCGCCCCCGCTTCCGGCTCCAGTTCGACGAATTCTTCCGTCCGGTCAGCCTGCGGCCGGTGTACGAAGTCATCGACCAGGTCAGCCTCGACGTCCAGGGCGTCACCGGCAACTGGCTCTGGAAGTTCGAGGGCTTCCACCGCGCCGGCCAGGGCACGACCTTCCAGCAGCTGACCGCCGGCTTCGAATACACCTTCAGCGGCGTGTTCGGCACCGGGGCCGACTGGGGCTTCCTGATGGAATTCCTTTACGACAACCGCGAAAACCAGCTGCCGCTGCTCAATTTCGTGCCGTTCGAAAAGGACATCTTCGTCGGCACCCGTCTGGCCCTCAACGACGTCCAGAGCACCGAACTGCTCGCCGGCGCCATCATGGATTTCGACACCGGCACCACTTCCTACAACATCGAAGCCAGCCGCCGCTTCGGCGAGCATTGGAAGGTGTATCTGGAGATGCGCGGTTTCGTCAACACCGACCCGAAGGACGCCGGCTATGTGTTCCGCAAGGAAAACTATCTCCAGGCGGAACTGCAGTATTACTTCTGAAACCGGACTGGCAGGCAACGGCAATCGAGCACCCCCAGCGCCGGATTGCGGCATTCGGCCAGCCTGACCGCATAGCGCCGCGCGCCGGTGACCAGCACCACCACTTGCTCGGCGTCCAGCGGCTGGGATGCCAGCAGCAGGCGGGGAGGTTCCTCGTCATGCACCAGCAGGGCCCGCTGATAGCGGCTCCCGCCCGGCAGGTGGGCCGGCTGCAGGCCGACGGCCGTCACCTCTCCTGCCAGGGGATGCCAGTTCAGTTCCACCCGGTCCGGGGCCGGCTGATGCAAATGGGTGACGACCCCGAGCTGCAGCAGGCAGCGGTTTCCAGCTTCGAACACGCCCACCAGCTCCCCCGGCTGCCAGGCGCCGCCTTTCACCTCCCAGTGGAATTGCTTCCGGATCGCCGTCTCCTGCCGAACCGCCTCCCCCCGCAAACAATCGAAAATCGACACCAGTCCGGTCACCAATTCCACGGATTCGGCGGCGACCGGCGCAAATTCGGCCGTCCGTCCCTGCCAGCGTTCCAGCAGGGCTTCAAGCCAGTCACGGCTGATGGTTTCCGAAGGCTGGCGGAGAGCCTCGTACCGCCCCTGGCCGGCCGCCAGATCCCGGTGCGCCATCAGCATGTCGAACAACCCTTGCAGATTCACCCGCCAGCCACGGTCACCGGCCGCCTGCCAGCGAGCCGGAAGCGGCACCTCGGTATCGATCCGCCAGCCCGCCACCTGACTTTCCTCGACCGCAAGCAGAGGCGCCCATTTTTCGCTCAGGGCGTCGAGCATCGCCACTTCCCGGGGATGGAGGCCGGGTAGGTCTGCCAGACCCAATAGCAACAGACGCTGGTAGTTCCGCGCCGTCTGGGAAAACGCCCGGTCACGGCGACCGGCCCGCATCCTGGCATCGAAATAGAGGCGGTGGATCTCCGGCCACAACGCCGTCGGCCAAGGCTGATGCGCCAGGGCCGCCGTCACCAGGGAGCGGCGGAGACAGTCGAACAGCTGCGCCAAATACCGGAATTGCGCTGGTCGTCCCAGATAGATCCGCGTGTACCCGCGTGCTGCTTCCAACCAAAGCCGGCTCATATTGAGATGACGCGCGTATTCCGTTTCGTCCAGGGGGAACCCCTGCGGCAACGGCCACCGGTCCTGCAACGCTTCGAAGCATTGCAGGGTCTGTGCAAGCGCGCGTTCGTGGTCCCGGGAGGCGGGCCAGGCCGTCAGCACTTCGAGCCAACGCGGCAGACTGGCTTCATCCACCGGCTGTCGCAGACACCGCTGTAATGCTTCCCCGGTCAAGGCGTCCACCGTCTCCCGGGCTAGTTCAGGCAATTGCAGCATTTCATCGACTCCCGAATGATTCCCCGATCCAGTGTGGGAGAATCCACTGTATCAGACCCATACATCTCTGGCCTGTCCCGAACACGAATCGATCGAGTTTCGAAGGCTTTGGGGGCGATCGACACGGGCAGCTTCGCTATGTGTCAAGCCCCGTGAGATTATGTACACGTTTTTTGAAGAGTTCCGGTCGTTTCTTCTGCCAGTCTTTGAGGGCCTGTACTGGTGAGATGTGTCCCAGGGCCTTCTGGGGGATCTGATGGTTGTAGACACTGGCATACTGCATCAAGGTCCGTTCCAGATCCTGGCTGCTTTGGAAGCGGGTGGTTTTGAGGATCTCGGCGATCCGACCGTTGAAACGTTCGACCATGCCGTTGGTCTGCGGGCGTTTGGGTGGGATGAGGCGGTGCTCGATGCCATGGCGTTGGCAGCCCTGGTCGAAAAGGTGACGGCCGGTCGGTTCGCGCTCCCCGGTGGCGCAGAAGCGGTCGGTGAACTCTTTGCCGTTGTCGGTCAGGACCTTGGTGATTTTGAAGGGAGCCTTGGCGATCAGGCGGTTCAGGAAGCCGGCAGCGACCTTGGCTTCCTTGGTGGGATGGATCTCCAGGTAGACCCAACGACTGGCCCGGTCGATGGCGACGAAGAGGTAACGGCCCCGGCTCTCATCGGGCATCTTGGGCAGGTACTTGATGTCGATGTGGACAAACCCGGGCTCGTAGTCCTTGAAACCCTTCTTTTTGCCCTTGGAGGGGGCATCTTCCCCTTCCCGGGCGGCGATCAGGGCCTTGAGATTGGAGACCCCATGGCGGCGCAGCAGCCGGTCCAGAGCCGAGCGGGACATCTCGGGATAGATGAAGCGATGAACGACCGCCAGCAGGTCATCCAGGGGCAACAGCAGGGTTTCGCGCAGACAGACGACGATCGCTTCCTGCTGCGGGGTCAGGGTGGCATGGATGCGATGGGGCCGGTGCGAGGCGTCCTCGACCGAATCGCGCTGGCGCCACTTGCGGATGGTGTGACGATGAACGCCGTATTTCTTGGCCAGGACCGTGGCCGGCAGATCGGAATTCTGGATCTCCCGGCGGATCTCAGGGGTGGTGCGGGCTTTCTTGTGAAGACGGATGACCATGGCTTCCTCCTTCTCCGTCAAACTTGAACCTTCTTTCCGGCCTGAGCCTCTGCCATCAGCTCGTTCAGAACATCCCAGGCACGGAACAAAGGATAGCTCCTTTTGGGGATATGATCACACGGGACCCAACAGCTATGGCGAAGACTAGCACATTCAACCAGACGCTACCCTTTGAAAATCGGGGAAATAACTGATCCAACGTTGACCCGCCAGGCCGTTACGGTCAAAATCAGGGCGTGCCGCGGGAACCCACAAACCAGAAAGCCCGCGTTTAAGGAGGAGGAATATCTCGCATGAGCACGAATGACATCGATCTGGAAAAACGCCGCTTCCTGACCCAAACCACCGTGGCTTTGGGAGCCGTCGGCGCCGGCCTTGCCGCCACACCGTTCATCAGCTACATGAACCCCGGCGCCGGGGCCCTGGAGGCGGCTGCTCCCATCGACGTGGACATCAGCAAGCTGGAGCCGGGACAGCTGATCCGGGTGGAATGGCGCGGCCAGCCGGTGTGGGTCCTCAACCGCACCGAGGAGATGCTCGCCAGCCTGGAGAAAATCGAACCGCGGCTGCGCGACCCCAATTCCGACAAATCGGTGCAGCCCCCCTACTGCAAAAACCGGTACCGTTCCATCAAACCGGAGATCTTCGTCGCCGTGGGGATCTGCACCCATCTTGGCTGTTCGCCCACCTACCGCCCGGAAGTGGCCCCGCCGGATCTGGGCAAAGACTGGCTGGGGGGATTCTTCTGCCCCTGTCACGGTTCCGGCTTCGATCTGGCCGGTCGTGTCTTCAAGAAGGTGCCGGCGCCCAAGAACCTGGTGGTACCCCCTTACCGTTACGTGACCGACACCCACATCGTCGTCGGTGAAGATCAGCAGCAGGAGGCCGCCTGACATGCAAGAAGTCAACAACAACCGCTGTGGCTCCAGGCTCATCGCCTGGATCGATGAGCGCTTTCCTCTGACCAAGGTCTGGAACGAACACCTGGCCAAATACTACGCACCGAAGAACCTGAACTTCTGGTACTTCTTCGGTTCCTTCGCCTTCATCGTGCTCGTCAACCAGATCCTCACCGGCATCTGGCTGACGATGAACTACAAACCCGCCGCCCAGCTGGCCTTCGATTCGGTCGAGGCCATCATGCGCGACTTCAACTGGGGCTGGCTGATCCGCTACCTGCATTCGACCGGAGCGTCGATGTTCTTCATCGTCGTCTATCTCCACATCTTCCGCGGCATGCTGTACGGCTCCTACAAGAAACCGCGGGAGCTGGTCTGGATTCTGGGGGTGAGTCTGTTCATCGCCCTGATGGCCGAGGCCTTCATGGGCTATCTGCTGCCGTGGGGGCAGATGTCCTATTGGGGCGCTAACGTGATCGTGTCCCTGTTCGGCGCCATTCCGGTGATTGGCGAGGACATCGCCACCTGGCTGCGGGGGGATTTTCTGATCTCCGACGTTACCCTCAACCGCTTCTTCTCCTTCCACGTGATCGCGGTGCCGCTGGTAATCGTGTTTCTGGTATTCCTGCACATCGTCGCCCTCCACAAGGTGGGCTCCAACAATCCCGACGGCGTCGAGATCAAGCAATATAAGGACGCAAACGGCGTGCCCCTGGACGGGATTCCCTTCCACCCCTACTACACCGTCAAGGATCTGTTCGGGGCCACGGTGTTTCTGGCCGTCTGCGCCTGGATCGTGTTCTACGCCCCGGAATTTGGCGGCTATTTTCTGGAGAAGCCCAACTTCATTCCCGCCGATCCAATGAAGACCCCGGAACACATCGCCCCGGTATGGTACTTCACGCCGTTCTATTCGATCCTGCGGGCGGTTCCGAGCAAATTCGGCGGCATGGTGCTGATGTTCGCCGCCATCCTCGTCCTGTTCGTGCTGCCCTGGCTCGACCGCTGTCCGGTCAAGTCGATCCGTTACCGCGGCAACCTCTACAAAATCGCCTTAGCGCTGATGGTCATCAGCTTCGTGGGCCTGGGTTACCTGGGCACCCAGGCGCCGACGCCGACCTCGGCCTTCTTCAGCGCCCTGTTCACCACCGTGTATTTCGGCTTCTTCGTGCTGATGCCGATCTACACCCGAATGGAGATCACCAAGCCGGTTCCGCAGCGGGTCACGATGCCCAAACCCATTCTGGAACGGGAAGGGTGGTTCTACGACCAGCTCAGGAAAACAGTGGGATGTGTGCGCAAAGCGCCCTGGTTTCGCGTGATCGAAGCCCAGTGGTTGAAAGTCCGCACTTTCATGGAAAACAACAAATATTTGAGACACTTCCTATGAAAAAACTCATTCTGGCTTTCCTGCTCCTGTGTCCGGTGTGGGCGGCGGCGGAATTGGGGGCGCCGCTGCAGCAACCCGACATCGACGTCTTCGACAAACAATCCCTGCGCCGCGGCCTGAAGACCTACGTGGACCGCTGTCTGGGCTGCCATTCCCTCAAGCACCTGCGTTACCGGCGCCTGCAGCAGGATCTGGCGCTCAGCGACGCGGAAATGAAGGCGCTGTTCCCCCATTTGGAACGCATCATCGGCACCATGACCACCGCTATGGACGACAAGGACGCCAAGGCCTGGTTCGGCGTCGCCACCCCGGATCTGTCGGAACGGGTACGGGCGCTGGGAAGCGACTGGCTCTATACCTATCTGCGCACCTTCTACAAGGACGACAAACGTCCCTTCGGAGTCAACAACTGGGTCTTCAAGGACGTGGCCATGCCCCACGTGTTGTGGGACCTGCAGGGCGAGCAGGCGCCGGTGATCGTGGAGACGGGCGGCAACCCGGTCATCCAGAAGCTGGAATTGGTCAAGCCGGGGGAACTTTCGCCCCAGGAATTCAACCGCCTGGTCGCCGACCTGGTCAATTTCATGGCCTATGCCGCCGAACCGGCCCAGCTGGAGCGGGTCAAGATCGGCAAGTACGTGATCCTCTTTTTGCTGCTCCTGGCCTTCGTCAGCTGGCGCCTGAAGAAGGCCTACTGGCAAGACGTGCATTGAGGTCCGTGGTACAATACCGGCGCCGGTTTAACCGCGAACCGGCGCCCACTTCCACCCAAACCGCAACGCCAAGGCAGTGATGTCGCTGTACTGTTCTCCCACTTGCCCTTACAGTCATCAGGTTCGCTTCGTCTGGCACGAAAAGGGCGTGCAGGCGGACATCCATTACATCGATCCGGAAAACCCGCCGGCGGATGTCATCGATCTCAACCCTTATCACGAAAGCGTGTTCACCACATTGGTCGATCGTGACCTGGTCCTTTACGATCACAGGATCATCATGGAATATCTGGACGAGCGCTTTCCCCATCCTCCGCTTCATCCCATGGAGCCGGTCGCGCGGGCCCAGGCACGGATGCTGATCCACCGCATCGACCACGACTGGTACCGGCTGCTCGATGAAATCCAGAATTCCGGCGAGAAGAAGGCTGCCCGGGCCCGCAAAACCCTGCGTGAGGATCTGATCGTCGCCACCCCCCTGTTCGCCGCCAAGCCCTACTTCCTCAGTGAAGAGTTCTCGCTGGTGGACTGCGCCCTGGCCCCGCTGCTGTGGCGCCTGCCCTCGGTGGGGATCGACCTGTCCCGGGAAGCCGCGCCGATCCGGGCCTACGCCCAACGGATCTTCGCCCGCGAAGCCTTCCAGAGCAGTCTGAGCGAAGCGGAACGGGAAATGGCGCAACTGCCGCTGAGTGCCTGAAATGACGTCCCTGCGCCCTTATCTGATCCGCGCCATCTACGAGTGGATCGTGGACAACGACCTAACGCCCTACGTGCTGGTGGACGCCGAACGCGACGACGTACAAGTCCCCCGCCAGTACGTCCAGGACGGCCGTATCGTGCTCAACCTCTCCCCCAATGCTGTGGTCGGACTGGAAATGGACAACGAGGCGGTCAGCTTCCAGGCCCGTTTCAGGGGAACGCCGATGCAGGTCTATCTGCCCGTGCGCGCGATTCTGGCGATCTACGCCCAGGAAACCGGCAAGGGCATGGTCTTCGACGAGGAAATGGACGGCGACGAGACGCCGCCCCCTTCCGGGCCCTCCGAGCCGCGCGGCGAAAAACCCAAAGCGAAATCTAAGCGGCCGGCGCTGAAGGTCGTCAAATGACCCCTCAACCTTTGGGGGGATAAAGCGGCGTCACCTTGGCGCCGCTTTCTTTCATGGGCAGGATCTTGGCCGTTCCCCGCTGTTCCACTTCATCGATGCGGATCACGGCATGCATGGGGATGAAGCTGCGCTGCACGTTCTCGAATTCGGCCTTGAGTTTCTCTTCGGAAGGGTCGACGACGATGGCGCTGCTCTCCCCGAACACGAACTCCTCCACCACCACGAAACCGTACAGATCTGCCTGATAGACCCGGCGGGCGTAAACCTCGTAAATCTGATTCTGATTCACGAACGACACCCTGAACAAGGTTTGGCTGGGCATGGATGCTCTCCCGAAAGGACAGGGGGCGCATTGTAGCAGAAACCCGCTTCAGGCCCATCCTATTACCCATATCTTCCGATGCAAATCAATGATTTATAATAATAATGGCAACGACCACCCTATTACCCACATCTCCCACCCCTGTAGTAAGGTGTTGATTTTTCTGGATAAGCGTTGACATGAGCTGGGCTGAACAAGAATTTTTTACCTGGCGCTGGGCGATGCCCGCCTGAACCGGCGGCTGTGCCAGGTGATAGAAGCGATGGCAAGCGACCCGATGGCGAGCATTCCCAACGTCTGCGGGGGTGGTTGGGCGGAGACCAAGGCGGCCTACCGGTTGTTGGACAATGACAGGCTGGATTTTCGGGAGGTGTTGCGGGCCCACAGTGTGCCCATCCTGGAACGGATTCGGCAGCAGTCGCGGGTGCTGTGCCTGCAGGATACCACCGAGCTGGATTATTCCGGGCGGCCGTCGATGGTGGGTCTTGGGCGGCTGAACTACGAGCAACGTCAGGGGCTATATCTGCATCCGACGCTGGCGATCAGTGAGGCGGGCGTGGCCCTGGGGGTGGCCGACTGCTGGCACTGGGCGCGTTTGCCCAAGGGAGAACCGGACCTGGCCGAAAGCCTGCGCTGGGTGGAAGGCTATGAGCGGGTGGCCGAGCTGGCCGCCCTGGCGCCTGAGACCCGGCTGGTGTATGTCGCCGACCGGGAAGGCGACCTTCGGGCCCTGATCGACCGGGCCGAACAACTGGGCTTTGCCGCCGATTACCTGATCCGGGTACGACACGACCGCAAGCTCAACGACCCCCTGGATGGCAAACTGCGGGCCGCGGTCGAAGCCCAGCCGGTGCTGGGGACGATCGCCTTCGACCTTCCGGCCAACGGCAACCGCCCGGCCCGGCAGGTCACACAGACGCTCCGAGTCGCCCGGCTCGAACTGAAAACCCGAAACGGCCCAGGTCCAAAAGTCACCGTCATCCTGGCCTGGGAAGAGGCGCCCCCCGAAGGACGGGAAGCGGTCGAATGGTGTCTGATCACCAATGAGCCAATCACCACCCTGGAACAGGCCAGAGCGCGCATCGAATGGTACCGCAAACGCTGGTGGATCGAAGTCTACTTCCGTATTCTCAAAAGCGGCTGCCGCATCGAAGCCTTGCAACTTCGCACCCGGGAACGCCTGGAACGGGCTTTGGTGCTGTATCTGATCGTCGCCTGGCGCATCCTGATGCTGATGACGCTCGGGCGGGAACATCCCGAGTGGTGTTGTGAAGTGGTATTTTCTGTCGAAGAATGGCAGACCGCCTGGGCCATCCACCATCGCACCCCACCACCCTCGAAGCCGCCGGATTTGGGCACGATCGTCCGTCTCGTAGCTGGCTTTGGCGGCTGGCTGGGACGCAAGAACGATCCCCCGCCCGGCCCCAAAGCCTTGTGGCAGGGCATGACCAAACTGAGCGCCTACGTGGAGGCCGTGACTGCCATCCAGACGGCCGAGATCAAGTTCCCGAAGAGAAAACGGATAAGGCATTGATTCCTAATGAACAGGAGGAAGATGTGGGTAAAAGGGTGACTTGAACCGCGCATTGGCTATACTGAAAGAAGAAGCCCTGAAGAAAGGCCAGCTCATTCATGAAGCCTGAAAGAATTCTGGATAATTTCGAGCGTGTACTCGGCCAATTTGCTGCAGCCCTGGAAACGCCAACAGATACTGACCTCATCAAAGCCGGTCGTATCCAGTACTTCGAATTCTACTTCGAACGGCCTGGAAGGCAATCAAGGCTGTGGCCACCAAGCTCGGCCTGGAATACAATTCGCCCAGGGCCTGTCTGAAACTTGCTTTCCAGCAGGGCTGGATCGACGACGAGGAGCTTTGGTTGGAAATGCTGGCGCCCAGAAACCGCATCTCCCACACTTACCACGCCGAAAACGCCCCGGCCACCTACGAACAGCTGCCGGCCTTTCAGGCCATGCGGCAACTGTCTACCCAACTCAGAAACGTGGAAATTTGAAGCGGTCATGCCCATCATCGAAGTCGAACACCTCACCAAGGAATACCGGCTGGGAACCCTCACCAGCCTCAAGGACAGCCTCACCAACCTGGGCCGCCGCCTGACCGGCCGCCCGCCCGTCGAGCGCGAACGCTTCAAGGCTCTAGACGACGTCAGCTTCAGCGTCGAGGAGGGCGAGGTGGTTGGTATCATCGGCCACAACGGCGCCGGCAAGTCCACCCTGCTCAAGATTCTGGCCAAGGTCACCACCCCCACCAGGGGCCGGGTGTACGTGGGCGGCTCGGTCGCTCCCCTGATTGAGGTCGGCGCCGGCATCAATCCGGAGCTGACCGGCCGCGAGAACATCTACCTCAACGCCTCGATCCTTGGCATCCCCAAGAAAGTCATCCGCCGCAAGATCGACGAGATCATCGAGTTCTCGGAGCTGGAGCAGTTCATCGACACCCCGGTCAAGCGCTATAGCTCCGGGATGCAAGTAAAGTTAGGTTTTGCCATCGCCACCAGCTTGGATGCGGAGATTTTGATTATCGACGAGGTGCTGGCGGTAGGGGACCTAGCGTTTCAGAGGAAGTGTTTCGACCGGATGGAGGAATTGATCAAGCGGCAGGGGAAAACTGTTTTAGTAGTAAGCCATAACCTCAGGCAAATACAGAGATTATGCGATCGCGTGATTTTATTGGATCATGGAAAGATCATTCAAGACGGAGATGGCGTAACAGTTTGCAATGCCTTTTATGAAATAAGCGAAAAATTAATACAGAAAGCACTTACAAGTTCAAGAATACAATCAAGTGGCGAAGTCGAAATAATTGACATATCGTTTTTCACTCCGGAAGGAGAATTCACGGAAGATATACAGTTTCAGCAAGACATAATCATAAAAATTAAGTTAAAAGCATTCACAATACTAAAAAAACCGTTATTCAGCATAGGAATACATACAACAGATTTTTTATATTTAGCGACTCATGGAGACCAAGTTGCCCCAGTGTTAGCAGCCGGAACTCATACGGTTCAATGCAAAATAAAAAATTTTCCACTCCTCCCTAAAGGATACTCATTAAGATTAAGCATAGATGCCGAAGACTATGGACGCACTGTCTTTTATGGTGAGAATCTCAAACATTTTCATGTCGTCAATCCAAAAGCAAATAAAATTCATGCCAGCGAGGGTTTCGTAAAGCTGGAATGCGAGTGGAGTCAAGGCGAGCATCTTCAAATCAAAAATAATCGAAAATAATCAATGTTAATTAAATTGCATAAAAAGTCAAAGTGGCCGCCGACTTTTATTGTGGGATGTCCAAGAAGCGGGACTACCCTGCTTGCAGCTATTTTGAACCGACATCCTCAGGTCTGCGTTCCTCCTGAAAGCCATTTCTATCGTTATATGCATGAGCACTTCAAGGGAGGATGGGAATGGGTAAAAGCGAACTGGCCACAAAATGCATTACAATTTCTCGCACCAATAACTGAGTATTATTGGACTGATTACCGCCCTGAAGAATTGATACATGATCTACCGCATCCCCCTAAGAATGAGGGATACTTTTTTATTCACTTAGTCAACAGATATGCTAAAGACAAAAACAAAAACCTGTGGATAGAAAAAACCCCTGACCACTTGCGGTTTATAGATAGAATACTAATCCAGCATCCTGATGCAAGATTCATTTATATATATAGGGATGGCCGGGATGTGGCGCTTTCTTTATGTAAGACAGGCTGGCCATGGATCACTGATGACTTCTTAGATAACATGCTTTTATGGTCCAAATATATAGAAAAAGAAAAGTCTCTGAAAAAGGCACAATCTTGTCATCGAATCAAATATGAAAACCTTATTTCTGACCCGCCATCTGTCATAAAAGAGTTATGTGCATTTCTCGATATAGAATACTTTCCAAGCATGCTCATACCAGATAATTCGGAACACCACCTAGCAGAGAGGCAGTCAAAACATAAGCAGAAGATATTTCTAGAAATAGATCCGAACAATAAGAAAAAATGGAAAACAGGAATCAATGAAGGAATTGGAAGACTGGCAACTACCCTCTTTAAGCATGATTTATTGTCCCACAATTATAGTTTAGATATAAAGAACCCTAATAATAAGATAATATTATCATGTCACAAATCCCTGTTTTTCGATTATTCTAGAGACAATTACTCCAAATTTGCTTCGTCTGCCATGATAGAGCAACTGGATAAATATGGGTATGCGGTTGAATCATTTACCTGGCAAGATTTTCCTGATTGTATTTCTGCGCATTCTATTGTAGTGATTCCAGATTATCAAATTGGAAGCAATTACAGGGAACTAATATGGTTAATTAAGAATTTAATCCGGCTAAAAATAAAAAATAATTGTCGTATTATACTCTTAAAAACCAACAACAATAATCATGTCAGCACGTTCATTACATGGATATTTGACAAAAAAATCCCTTTTTCACCGGCTTGGCGGAAAACAAAAACCGAAAAAACTAAAACAGTAATTGACTTATGGTATCAAGCAAAGCAATTAATCCAACTATAAGCATAGTGATGGCCACCTATAATGGCGAGCGATATTTAGAGGAATCTATTGATTCTATACTTTCCCAAACATTTCAAAATTTTGAGTTTATTATTGTAGATGATGCATCCACAGATGATACGCCACGTATTTTAAAAAGATATAGAAACCATCCCAAGATCAGGTTATTGAGAAACAAAAATAATTTAGGTCTTCCAGCATCTCTTAATCGTGCTATAGATTTGGCTTGTGGCCATTGGATAGCTCGACAAGATGATGATGATATTTCTTACCCTAATCGTTTAGAACTACAGTACAACTATATTTTGAAAAATCCGGAAATTGTACTTCTAGGAACCAGAGCTGAATTTGTTGACGAAGAACTGCGAACTTTTGCATATTGGGATGTTCCAGAAAGCCACAAAGACATTTTAAAAAAAATAAAATGGGAAAACCCATTTTGTCATAGCACGGTTATTTTCAATAAGCGGGCGATCAAGGATATTGGTAAGTATCGAGATAAGTTCAAATACTCTGAGGACCTAGATCTATGGCTGCGAGTTATTGAGAAATTCAATACCCATAATTTACCTGAATATCTCGGAAAGGTTAGAAGACATAAGCATAGTACTTCTGTTAGCCATTTAAATGAACAACTGGCACAGCATGTCCTCGCCTATGTTTACTATAAACAACGAAAAACTACAGGATCTGATCGTTACAACGAAATGCCAGAATCTAAGTTTTGCGCATACCTAAAAAAAACCTATCCAGAACACGTTCCATTCTTTGAAGAGTTGCGCAACAAAAAATATATATCCTTTTTATACGAAGCAAAAGAGAGCCATGATTGGGAAAAAGGCCTCTTTTTCTCCTTGGAACTAGCCAAATTACACCCAACTGACAGCTTATGGCTTAGAGAAATGTCATTTTTTCTCAAGAAGTATGCCCAATCCTCTCTGGAAAAACATCTACTCTGGCGCATAAACAAAATTAAGGCACAATGAAAGTTTCGATCATTTTATGCACCTACAACCGCGCAAATATCCTAGCAGATACGATCGAAAGCTTTCTTGCCTGTAAACGCTCTGGAATCGATCATGAGCTTCTTGTGGTGGATAATAATTCTCAGGATAACACCAGCAAGGTGGTGGAGCAGTTCAGTAGTCGGGAATCGACAATCAGTTATATTTGGGAATCCATGCAAGGCCTCTCTCACGCAAGAAACCGAGGCATTAGATGCGCCCAGGGGAAAGTCATCGCCTTCGTCGACGACGACGTCTATTTTTCCCAAAACTGGTTAGTCGAGCTGGAAGAAACCTTCAATGATCCTAATATTGCCTGCATGGGAGGCAAGTCCATCCCACTGTTCGATGCTGGGGAACTTCCTTGGCTGACAGAGGACATTCTTTCCATTTATGGATCTACGCGCTCCGGCGATTTACCTAAACTAATGCATTATCCAGAGCATCCTTTTGGGCTCAACATGGCTTTCCGTAGGGAGGTATTTGAAACAGTTGGTCTGTTTAACCCCAATCTGGGAAGAAAAGGCAGTAATCTTCTCTCCAACGAGGAATCTGAGTTGTTCTGGCGTATCCACTGCGCCGGCCTAAAGGTGGCCTACAATCCCAATGCTATTATCTACCACAGAATTCCCAAAGAACGATCTACCCCGGAGTGGGTCCTCCGAAGATACTATTGGCAAGGCCGTTCCGAAGCAGTAATGGATAGGATCGTGTATAAGCACTCCCGCCTCCAAATATTAAGCAAATTTACAGATAAATTTTTCACTACTCTAAGACCTACTTTAAAAGGGATTTCTTGGGCACACCCCAAAAGGGCTTATTGGCAATTGATAAATATCCCCATGCATCAGAAAATCTTACTCTATTCCTTAGTGGGATATTTTCATCAATTCCTTGTCGAAATGTTTTATCCGAGAGGAAACTGATTGTGTCAAGGCTGCTCTTTGTTTCTGAAAAGCTCCCCCTACCCGACCACGCCTCCGGTGACCTCAGGTTTTTCTCCCTGCTAAAAATTCTAACAGCAATCAGCCAGGTCCATCTTTCTATTTTTGGCTGGCCCGCACAAAAAGCAAAGCTCAAAGAAACAAAATTCAATCATTACCAATCGCTGCTTTCTAAGCATGGAATCCATCTCCACTTGGGACATATACCTGCTCTCTTACGCCAAGGAAATTGGGAAATCATCGCGTTCGAGTTCTACCATACCGCCCGGCCCGAATGGATCATCGAAGCCAGATATCATAACCCCCAGGCCAAGCTTGTTATAGATTCTGTTGATGTCCATTTCAAGCGCCTGCATGAAAAGGCCAAAATCACCGGCAACCGAAAGGACTTTGAGCAAGCTGAAAAAACCCGTAAAGAAGAGGTTTTAGCTTACAATCGCGCCGATTTTATCCTTGCCGTCACGGAAGCGGATCAAAAGCACATCAACCATTATCTTCCAAAAGCAAAAATAGCCCTTGTTCCCAATATTCACCGAATCCATTCACCGGATCTCAAGCCCCCGGAAAACACCTGCCGCCTGGTATTCGTAGGAGGTTTTCAACACAGCCCAAATATTGACGCAGTACTGTATTTCTGCCGCGAGATCCTTCCCAGAATCGCACTCAGAATTCCTGTCGAGACTTACATAATTGGCTCCAACCCTCCCCCGGAAATTTGTAATCTCCACAGCGACACGATCATCGTCACTGGACATGTTGAAGATACCCTCCCCTATCTAAAGCGCAGCCATATATCTATCGCTCCTTTGCGTTACGGCGCCGGGATGAAAGGTAAGATCGGTGAGGCTATGGCCGCAGGTCTCCCAGTGGTTACCACGTCCGTTGGCGCAGAAGGCTTCGGATTCACTCCAGGTAAGCATATTTTGATCGGCGATACGCCTGAAGTCTTTGCCAAGCACATCGTCAACTTGTATAAAGACCCGATCCTCCACGAAACAATCCGACTTGCCGGCTGGAACTTCATCCGCAAACGTTATTCTGAAGAATCCTTGCGCCCTCAGGTGATAAAGACTTTTGAAAGTATCTTAGCCAGCCAACCAAAGCCTTTGCCTTGGCGGGAACGCCTGACCAAATCTCTACAAATCGAATACGAGCGCCACTTGGCATGGCGCTTTAGGACATGATTAGATTGCTGTTTTTTCTGCTCGTCATTATTGCTGACGCTGAAGCACGCACTGCTATCCAATGGCACCCCACCGAACTCCAGTTTGAAGCTAACCGATCCCTCCCACACCCGCTAGGCGTCAAATTCGGCGCAGTTTTCCGAGGGCCGGAGCAATCCCGGCTGACCGTTCCCGGATTCTGGGATGGCGGCCGAACTTTCAAGATCCGCTTTGCCCCCCCCTCGGCCGGAATCTGGACCTATCGGACCTATGCCTCGGAAGCCAGTCTCAAGGGGAAAGAGGGAACCTTCAAGGTGGAGGCATCCCACTCCACCAATCCCTTGTTCCGACATGGCGGTTTTCTCCAGGTCTCGGCAAACCGTCGCTATCTTACCTTTACCGACGGGACCCCTTTTTTCTGGTTGGGCGACACATGGTGGTTCTGCCCGGGTCGCCGATGCCCGCTCAATCGATCATCAAATCCCAAAATTGGTTCCATGTACAAGCACATGGTGGATGTGCGGGCAAAGCAGGGATATACGACGGCGCTGATGCTTTTTGCCGGCCACAGTCCCACATTCCTGTACCCAGACCAGTGGAATGCAAGCTATCTGCGCAATTGGTACTTGGTTGACTCTTATATTTCCTATGCCAATCAAAAAGGGCTGATTCCGGTTTTGGGCACTGGCTTTCACAAAGCCCTGGACAAGGTTCCCTTATCCCAGCTGAAATTGTTGTGGCGCTATCTCATCGCCCGCTACAGCGCATATGCAGTCGGCTGGCTGATCGTGGGGGAATACAATTTTCAAAACGACAGCCGGCGCATCGCCAAGGTCGATGAACTTGGAGAGTACATCAAAAAGCTCGATCCCTACAAACGGGCGTTGAGCGTTCACCCGTGGCTTTACACCAAGGAAAAGCACCAGCTCTGGGATAGACCCTGGTACGACTTCATCATGATTCAGGGAGGCCATGGCTATCCACCGCCGATAAAATATTACCTTTCGATCTTTAACCGTTCTCCTGCCAAACCTTTTTTGGAGACCGAAGCCCGCTACGAGGGAATCTTCAACGCCGGACCGGACGATGTGCGCCACGCCGCCTACCGGGCCATCCAGGCCGGAAGCTTCGGCTATACTTACGGCAGTCACGGCTTATGGCTGCCGCTGCTGTATCCAGGTGAGAAAATCCCTTCATTGGAAGCATGGGGGAAGGCATTGCCCTGGTGGCAGGCCCTCAAACGCCCAGGTGCAGAGCAGATGGGGCATCTGCGCCGGTTCTATGAAGCCCTGCCGTGGTGGAATATGGCTCCCCGACCGAAGCAGGTGATCGATAACATCGGCGATGATGACAAAAGGCGTGTGCTGCTGAAAGGTGATGACGACCGATGGTGGGCGATTTATTTCCCCCGCTATCTGGATGCCAACCACGTAGTCCGGTTGCAGCGGATGCCTCAGGGCGTCTATACCGGCAAATGGTTCGATCCGCGCCGGGGGGTGTTCACCTCTCTGCCGAAGGCATTCTCCCCCACCAGCGGGGGATACCTCACCCTGCCGGCAAGGCCTGCCGGCTCCGACTGGCTGTTGGTGCTAGAAAAAGTTCGATGAACGATCTTACCGCAAGAATCCGGCGTAAAATCAGCTGCCTCCTCCGGCGTGCCAATCCTGCGCGACTAGGTTTTCCCAGAGTGCTTGTCATCGGGATCTATCTTGCCGACCGGAAAAACCTTATCCGCCACATCGTGCAGGAGTTGGGCGAAAGCCGCCTGTTCCGGGTCACCCAGCGCTGGGCCGCCGTCGGCGGCCCCCCCCCCGCACCGCATGTGGCCAGGGCGACTGCCTTCAGAACAGACCGGAAAATTCCGAAATTCCAGTTGCTTAACCGCCTGCTGGCCGGCATCCCCCTGGAAAGGTATGCGTTCGTGCTGGTATGCGACGACGACATCCAGCTTCCTGCCGAATTCTTGGACGAATTTCTCTCCCTCCAGCAGCGCTACGACTTTGCCCTTGCTCAGCCGGCCCGTACCCCCAACAGCCACCTTGACCACGCCATCGTCCGCCAGGTTCCGGGCATGATCGCCAGGCAGACCCGGTTCGTGGAAATCGGCCCACTATTCAGTATCCGGCAGGATGCCTTTCCCTGGCTCTTGCCTTTTCCCGAGATCAGTCCAATGGGGTGGGGACTGGATTTCGTCTGGCCAGTGATTTTGGAAGAACAGGGGATGCGCCTTGGCATTATCGATTGCACCCCGGTACGACATTCGCTGCGCCCGCCGGCCAAAGCCTACAGTGAAGATGCGGCGTTTCGGGAAATGGAATCCTTCCTTGCGGCAATCCCCCACTTGAGCCGGGAGGAAGCACTCCAGGTCATCGCTGAGTACAAAGCATGATCAGTGTGATCATCTGCACCCACAACCGCGGAGATATTCTAGGCGATACACTGGCAAGCCTAGTGCCTGCCGTGGGAGAAGCAGAGGCAAACGGCGTTGCAGTGGAACTGATCCTCATTGACAATCATTCAAGCGACTCGACCGGGGAAATTGGCAAATGTTTTGCTGCCGACCATGCATGGGCGCGCTATGTGTTTGAACCCGAAACCGGACTGTCCTATGCGAGAAACCGCGGCATCCAGGAAGCGCGTGGTGACATCCTGGCGTTCGCCGACGACGACGTTTTTTTTGACAGCTCCTGGCTAAAAGCCTTGGCCGAAGCGTTTTGTACCCATCCAGACGCAGGTTGCGTGGGCGGCAAGACCATTCCCCTGTTCGAAAGTGGCGAACCGCTTTGGCTACATGAGCACCTGCTCTATATGTATGGCGTCACCAATTCGGGAGATGCGATCTGCTGGTTTGAACCTCCCAAACATCCTTACGGGGTAAATATGGCTTTTCGTCGGCATCTCTTTGAGCGAGTCGGGTTGTTTGATCCTAGGCTGGGCAGGATTGGCAAATCATTGCTTTCCGGCGAAGAGGCCGACTTTTTCAAGCGGGTGTACGCTGCAGGCTATAAAGTCCTCTATACTCCTTTTGCCGTGCTTTGGCACCGGATTCCGGCAGCGCGCACCGAAAAATCCTGGGTACTCAGGCGCAGCTACTGGCAAGGGATTTCAGATGTTGTTCACCAGCAAATCGATTCTCCCTTGAGTCGGGGGTCCCTGGTATCCCAAGCAGCCAGAGAAACGTACGATTTGTTCCACAGGGTTAAAGGACCTTCCTGGAATCCCAGAAAAATTTTTTGGCACATCCGTGAATTGCCTTTTTACGCCCGTTCCTGGCACATGGCGAAACTGGGATTCATTCTCCAAAGTCTGCGCGAGGCCATTAGATTGCGTCCGATAAGAGTCTCATCATGAACACCATCCTCTACATCGCCAGCCGCTCCGACATCGCGGGGGGGGAAATCTACCTAAGGGATGTGTTCCAGCATATGGCTCGCTCCCACTTTCGCCCTTTGGTAGTCCTGCCCGGCGACGGCGCGTTTCGTGCCCTTCTCGACGAGATGGGTATCGAATGGGTAATCCAGGAAGTCAATTACGGCTGGCTCAAGCCGCCCCTGCCCTGGTACTCCTTTCTGGCGGATCTGCCGCAACGGGTGCGCAATCTCGTCCACTTGATCGAAAAAGAACAGGTCGCGCTCGTCCATACCAACTCCAATCAAATTCTAGAAGGGGCACTGGCGGCCAGGCTGGCGGGCATCCACCACCTCATTGTGGTGCACATCCCCTTCCAGAGCAATCTCCCCATCTACCAGCGTTTCCCCCTCGATCCACACAGCTTCGCCGAACTGATCGGCGATCTTTCCACCCGCATCATCGCCGTGGCTGAACCGGTCGCCCGTTCGCTCTCCCCACCCATTCCGCGGGAAAAAATCCGGGTCATTCACAATGGGATTGAGCTAGAACGTTTTCAAAACTTGCGCCAGTTTGAGCAGCCAAGTATCCGACAGGAACTTGGCATACCCCGGAATGCCCCCCTGATCACCGGCGTCGGCCGCCTCCATCCGGACAAGGGGTTTGAATACTTCGTGGAGGCTGCTGCCGAAGTGGCCCGGGAATTTCCCGAGGCCCATTTCGCCATCGTGGGGAGCACCGATTCCCCAGATTACCAGGACCAGCTGAAAGCACGGGTTCAGGCGTTGGGGATCGATCGGTGCTTTCATTTTTTGGGCTTTCGCCAGGACATCCCCACCATCCTTACCCAGTCGGACGTTTTCCTGTTGACCTCGCGCTCGGAAGGTGGGCCCTATGTGCTGCTCGAGGCGATGGCCTGTGGCTGCGCCTGCGTGGCCAGCCGCTGCGGCGGATTCGTCGAGTACGTCGTTCGCCCCGGCCAGACAGGCTTCTTGGTGGAGTACGGCGATCCCAAATCGACAGCGGATGCACTACGGGAATTGCTGCGAAACCCCGAACTGAGACAGCAAATCACAAAGCAAGGACGGGAATTCGTATTGACCTGCGGCGAATTCGACGTGCGCCATTCGGTGCAGAAACTGATGGACGTGTATGAAGAAATCCTTTCCTCTCCTGCTCCTTCTCCCGGAAACTATGTGATAGACCTGCTGCTCCAGGGAGCTATGGAAACAGGTTATCTGGGTCAGAAGGTCACCACCCTGGAAGAAAAAATGAAAAAGGCGGAAAGGGCCGCCGCCCTGCTATTGGACAATCCGATTTCACGGATGGCCCGCAGGTTCAAAAACAAGGTATGGAGTTGACCCGTTTTTGTGGACACCTGATGATTTGAGAGGAGGTGTCTGGAAATGGGAAAGACGAGAAAACCGTATCCGCCGGAGTTCCGGCGACAGATGGTCGAGTTGGTTCGGGCTGGACGGACGCCGGAGTCGCTGGCTCGGGAGTTCGAGCCGACGGCGGAGAGCATCCGCAACTGGGTCAAGCAGGCCGACCGTGACGAGGGACGTCGTGAGGATGGCCTGACAAGCCCGGAGAGAGAGGAGCTGCGCCGCCGCCTGCGGCGTGAGAACCGCCAGCTGAAGATTGAACGGGAGATCCTGGCAAAAGCCGCGGCCTGGTTCGCTCGGGAGACCGACTCGGTGCCGCCGAAGTCTTCGAGTTCGTGAAGGTGAATCGGGCCGATTACCCTGTTGCCACGATGTGCCGGCTGCTCGGTGTCTCCACGAGCGGGTTTTATGCGTGGCTGAAGCGTCCTGAGTCGGCCAGGGCGCGACGGGATGCCGAGCTGGCCGACAAGGTCGAGGCGATCCACAAGCGCTCTCGCGGGACCTACGGCGCCCCTCGCATTCATGCCGAACTGCGTGTTGAGGGCGAGCAGGTCAGCCGCAAGCGGGTGGCGCGGATGATGAAGGCCAGAGGCTTGGTGGGCGCCAGCCGCCGCAGGGGTTGGTGCACGACATCGCGCGACGAAGCTGCCCGGCCGGCGCCGGACCTGGTGGAGCGGGAATTTGTCGCCGAGGCCCCGGACCGGCTGTGGGTGGCGGATATTACCTACGTGCCGACCTGGGAGGGGTTCCTGTATCTGGCGGTGGTGCTGGATGTGTTCAGCCGGCGTATCGTGGGCTGGGCCATGGCGGCGCACCTGCGGACCGAACTGGTGCTCTCGGCGCTCAACATGGCGCTGTGGCAACGCCAGCCCGAGGAAGTCGTTCATCACTCGGACCAGGGGTGCCAGTACACGTCGCTGGCCTTCAGCCGATACTGTGAGGAGGCCGGTGTACGGCCGTCGATGGGCAGCGTCGGAGACTGCTTCGACAATGCCATGGCGGAGAGCTTTTTCGCCACGCTGGAATGTGAGTTGCTGGACCGGAGCACATTCCGTACACGTGCCGAGGCGGAGCGTGCCATCTTCGAGTTCATCGAGGGTTGGTACAATCCGCATCGTCGGCATTCAGCGCTGGGCTATCTGTCGCCGATCAACTTCGAGCGTCAGCATACCCAGCGCAAGGGCGGGATTCAGACCCAAAATGTGGAACTGTCCACTGAAGCGGGGTAACTCCACTGCTGTGATGGACCCTATGGTTGTCGAGGATCAAAAACACCTTGCGCTCGGTGTCTTGGATCAGGCGGCGGAGAAATTCGATCAGGATGGCGGCCTTCAGGGTGTCGGGGTAGAGCATGAAACGGACTTTGCCTTGGGCGGTGATCGAGGCGATCAAGTTCATGCGTTCGCGCTTGGATTGGGCCAGGACGGGCGGTTTCCCTCTCGGGGCATAGCCTCTGGGAGCATGTTCCACCGTCACCACCCCTGTCTCATCGCCCCAGTGAATTTCGGCCTGTTCCTGCCGCGCCCGTGCCTGGATTCGAGGATAGGTTGCTTCCAGCCATTGTTTCACCGCCGCAGAATCGCGTTCATAGGCGCGTTTGACGGGCCGTTGCGGAGTCATCCCCCAGCGTTGCAGATACAGGCGAACCGTGCGCTTGGGCAGATCGATGCCAAAAGATCGCCGAATCAGCATCCGCACTGCCTGGGCATTCCAAAGTGCATAGGGCAAGCCCAACCGGTCCGGCGTCTTTGCCACGATCTCCTGATAAATTCTCGCCTCCTGAGCCGGGGTCAATCTGCGACCGCTTCCCACCCGTCTCCCTCGCTTCTTCTCGCCCGTGCCCTGACCGGCTTTCACTCTGGCAATCCATTCCGACACCGTCGGCCGACGAAGTCCAAGATCCTTGGCAATCTGCGTGGGACGGTAACCTCTCTCATACAGCCGAATAACAACCTTACGCAGTTGTTCCCGCGCCGCAGGATCCAATTTCCGGGCATCAATTCGTTCTCTCTTCATAACGCAGAGTTGGACCCAATTTGTACGAAAAAATTCTGCCGGGTTAATATTTTGGCAGCGCCGCTCGATCTGCTGAAACGACATGGAAGCATCCTGAGGGCAGGATACAGGGACAAGCCACCGAATTGCGTCACACAGGCCCCTGGCTTTAGGCGTTGGGAGGTTCAGAACAGCCGCCCGGGCGCCAGCGTGCCCGTCACCAGCCGTCCACCGCCGCCGCGCACGCACAAGGCCGCCTGCCAGCCTGGCGCCGGGGACCAGGCATGCGCCTGCCAGGCCGCAACCCGGCCACACTCCGGCGGCGCCGCCACGAGGCGCGGCGGATGCAGATCGAAGCGGCAGCGATCGAGCCCCAAAGCCAGTCCCCGGCCGTCCGCCTTGACGAAGGCTTCCTTCAAGGTCCAAAGGCGGAAAAAATCGTCCGCCCTGGCGCCAGCAGCCTGCCAGACCTGATATTCCTGGGAGGCGAAGCAGCGCTGGGCCAGCACCGCCATCCGCGGCAAGGCGCGAACCGATTCCACGTCCACGCCCAAGCGGCCGTCCCAGGCCAGGGCGACCAGCAGACAGTCCTTGCTGTGGGAGAGATTGAAGCGGAGCGGATGATCCAGCAAGTAGGGTTTGCCGTGAGGCTCCCGGCCGAAGACCAGCGCCTGCGGCGTCACCCCAAGCCCGCGCGCCAGCAGCCAGCGCAGCTGCCCCCGGGCGGCGACAGCCCGGCGGCGATGACCGGGCCGTTGCAGACGGCTTATCCTGCAGCGTTCGTCTTCGGCGAGCACCGCCTCACAGCGCGCCAGCAGATTCGGAGGCAAATCCAGAGACAGATGCCAGACGCGGATTTCATTGTCCAGCGGCAGCAAGGAGAGCATGAAAATTGCTGCGTCAGTCTAGCGAAGCGACGCAAGCTTCACCTGTCAGGACGAAATGATTGCCGTTGTTCTCGGGGCAATAACTGACGGTTCCGTTCGCCTCGATAGCCGCTTCAATTCCTTTGAAAAATCCCTTTCCCTTGGTCCGGGAGACGATTTCCACGACCTCGAAGCGGCCCACACTGCCATCGACGCAAAGCGGATTCGCCGCTGGCATCAGGGTCGCCCGATCTTTGCGAGTCATCAGGCAGTCACTGCTATCGAAACAAATATAGTGATTGAGCAGCACCGTACCGTCCGGCTTGATACCTCTAATCTGGCCCATGATACCGCCAGTGCCCGCAAACACTTCACTTCCCCCCAAATCCGTCAGCACCATGTGGATTTGCCCCACCTGAATGGTTTGGGAAAGGTTGATCGTATCGATCGTGCCGCTGACCGTGACCGGCACCCCATCGTCGCATTCCAAAGCGCCCGCTGCGGAGATGGTTGCTCCCAGGGCGAGAACCAGGCTGATTTGTCTGATTGTTTGCATAACTGTTACCCACAAAAGTCATGGAAATGATCGATGGCTCCCCTTGCCACCGGATCGTAGGGTAACAAAACTTTCCAATGGCACCTATCGAACCACCGCACTCCCTCCCCCGCGCGGATCGCTGGCTGCCTCCACCCGGTCCAGGAAACGGTCCCACAGAATCGCTTGCATGTTGCCGTAAGTCCTCCCCAGGGCCTTGAGCCGGTGGCCGCGGCGGTGCAGGGCCCGGCGTTCCGCGCCGCTCAGGGCGTCGGGTTCGTACTGGATTTCGTCCGGCAGATACTGGTGATGGAAACGGGGCCAGGCGACCCACAGGGCCGGACGGAAGCCGGCAGCGAAATCCAGCGCTGCAAGGGTCACCATGGAAATGATGCGGCTGCCGCCGGGCGTGCCGAGGACGGCGATCCGGTCCGGGGTTTCCAGGAAGGTGGGGGTCATGCTCGACAGCATCCGCTTGCCGGGGGCGATGGCATTGGCGCTGCCGCCGACTAGGCCGTAGAGGTTGGGGACACCGGGCTTGATGGCGAAATCGTCCATCTCGTCGTTGAGCAGCACACCGGTACCGGGCACCACGAACCCGGAACCGAACAGGTAATTGATGCTCAGGGTCGCCGCTACCCGGTTGCCGTCACGGTCGAGGATGGAAAAATGGGTGGTGTCGGCCCCTGCGCCTCCGGCTTCCGGTCCCGCGGCCAGCCAGGCGCTGGGCAGGGCCCGGTCGGGACGGATGGCGGCCCGCAGACCGGCGGCGTAATCGGGGCTGAGCAGACGCCGCAGCGGCATGGAGACGAAATCCGGATCGCCCAGATACAGCGCCTGATCGCGGTAGGCCCGGCGCCAGGCTTCCACGATCAGATGCTTGGCGGTGGCCGGATCGAGATGGGTCAGCGGATAGGCCGACAGGATGTTGAGGGTTTCCACCAGCACCACCCCACCGGAAGATGGCGGCGCGGCGCTGACGACGCGAACGTTATGGTAACGACCGACGACGGGACGCCGCTCCACCACCCGATAGCGGGCCAGATCCGCCCGGCTCCAGACACCGCCGGCGGCCCGCACCCCGGCCAGCAGGCGTTCCGCCACCCAACCGTCGTAGAAACCGGCCCGGCCCCGGGCCGCAAGCGCCTCCAGCACCCGGGCCAGATCCGGCTGCACCAGGCGGAAGCCGGGCCGGGGCACCTGCCCCTTTTCCAAGAATATCGCCGCAGCGGCGGGATAGCGGCCCAATACCGCGTGACGCCGCTCGACCTGTTCCAGATAGCGGGGGCCGACGACGAAGCCCTCGCGGGCATACCGGATCGCCGGAGCCAGGGAGCACCGCAGCGGCAAGCGGCCGTAGTTCTCCGCCAGATGCGCCAGGGCGGCCGGCATCCCGGGAATGCCGGCCGCCAGCGGACCGTCTATGGAAGCACGGGGGATGGGATTGCCCGCCGCATCCAGATACATGTCCCGCCGAGCCGCCAGCGGGGCAGTCTCCCGGGCGTCGAGCATCACCTGGCGGCCGTCACGGGCCCGGTGCAGCAGCAAGAAACCGCCGCCCCCGAGACCGGAACCGGCCGGCTCCACCACCGCCAGCGCGGCGGCCACCGCCACGGCGGCATCGAAGGCGTTGCCGCCCTGGTCGAGAATCTCGAAACCGGCGGCGGTCGCCAACGGATGGGCTGAGGCGATGGCGGCCTGGGGCGGTTTCGGCCCGGCCCAGAGCGCTACCGACCAGGCCAGCCAGAGCAGCAGAAACGACCTCATCCTGCCTGATGCACGCTTCCTGCCACCACCCAGCGTCGGTTTCATCCTTGCTGCAGTCTGAGATACTTGCGCTGCAGGGTTTCCCGGTCTTCGCGGATGTCGGGATCGGGAATGATGGCGTCCACCGGACACACCTCCACGCACTGGGAGGTTTCGTAATGCCCCACGCATTCGGTGCAGCGGTCCGGGTCGATCTCGTAGATCTCCTCTCCCAGGGAGATGGCGTCGTTGGGACATTCCAACACGCACACGTCGCAGCAGATGCATTCGTCGGTGATCTTCAGGGCCATGTCAGTCTCCTGCTTGAAAAACCTGCCCGAGCCTGCGGGCGACCGGTTCCGGCACGAACGGGGTCACGTCCCCCCCGAGCCGGGCGATCTCCTTGATGAGGCTCGAGGACACGAAGGCGTACTGCTCCGCCGGGGTCAGGAACATCGTTTCGATGGCGTCGCCGGTGAGGCGGCGGTTCATCGCTGCCAGCTGGAATTCGTACTCGAAGTCCGACACCGCCCGCAGCCCCCGGAGGATGACCCGGGCCCCGTGCTCGCGGGCGCAGTCCACCAGCAGATTGCCGAAGCCGATCACGGTGACGTTGTCCCAGGGCGCCAGGACCTGCCGGGCCAGGGCGACGCGCTCGTCGAGGGAGAACAGCGGTCCCTTGCCGCGGTTTTCCGCCACCGCCACCACCACCCGGGAGAAGACTCCGGCGGCGCGCCCGACCAAATCCACGTGACCGTTGGTAATGGGATCGAAGGTGCCGGGATAGATGGCGGTGACGCTCATGCCTGCCTCCGGTACAGCTGGCAGCCGACCTCCCCCACCCGTTTGTGACGCCACAGCGTCCAGCCGGACGGCACCGACGGCGTCAGTGCCGCCTCGGCCTCGACATAGATCCAGGCGGCCGCCGCCAGCCACCTGCCTCGTTCCAGGGACTGGCAGACAGGCGCCACCTGGCCGCGGCCGAAGGGCGGGTCGAGAAACACGATGTCGAAGGGGCGGTCAGGCGGGCGGCGCAGGAACCGCAACACGTCGGCACGGACCACGCGGATTTCGGCATCCAGCTTACGGGCGGTCGCCTGCAGATGGCGCACGACGCCGGGGTGGAATTCCACCTGCACCACCTCCCCTGCCCCCCGCGAGGCGGCCTCCAGCCCAAGGGCGCCGCTGCCGGCGTAGAGGTCGAGGCAGCGAGCCCCTAAGACCGCCTCCCGCAGCCAGTTGAACAGGGTTTCGCGCACGATCCCCGGCGTCGGCCGCAGCCCCGGAACCGCCGGGAAACGCAGCCGGCGGCCGCGCCAGCGGCCGGCGATCAGGCGGACTTCACTGCTTTTCGCCATCGCCCTTGGAAACGGCGCCCCCGCCCACCAACACGGTCTGAAAACGGCCGGGATCCAGATGACGCCGGAAGGCTTCGACGACCGCCGTGCGGTCGACCCGGGCCACCTCGCGGGGGAAGCGGTCGAGATAGTCCAGCGGCAGACCGTAGAAACCGATCATGGCGACGTAGTCGGCCAGCTTGGCGTTGCTGTCGTAACGCAGCACGAAACCGCCGGTGATGTTCTTTTTGGCCGCCTCCAGCTCCGCCTCGGTCGGGCCCTCGGCCAGATAGCGGTCGATGGTCTGGCGCAGCACCTCGAGGGCGGACTCCGCCGCATCGTTGCGGGTCTGCAGGCCGGCGACGAACGGCCCCTTCTCCTTCAACGGCACGAAGTAACTGTAGGCGCTGTAGGACAACCCCCGCTTCTCCCGCACCTCCTTGACGATGCGCGAGGTGAAGCCGCCTCCGCCAAGGACGTGGTTACCGACGTAGAGGGCGTAGTAATCGGGATCGCCCCGTCTGATCACCGGCATGCCAGTGTAGATGTGGGTCTGGGCCGAGGGGAAGGGTTTGCGCTCGGTACGGGCGCGCTGCGGCGCCGGGACCGGCGGAATCGGCGCGGCCGGCTCCCCCTGCGGCAGCGCGTCGGTGAGGCGGCGGGCGATGCGGTCGGCCCCGGTGCGGCTCACGGCCCCGACCACCACCACCAGGGCGTTGCCGGCGACGTAATAGCGGCGGTGGAAATCCTCAAGATCCCGGCGCCGGATCGCCCTGACGGTGTCGATCTCCCCCTCGCTGGGATGGGCGTAGGGGTGGTCGCCGTAGATCATCTTGTAGAAACGCATCGCCGCCAGCTGCCCGGGCGATTCCTCCCGCTGCTTCAGGGCCAGCAGCAGGCGTTTCCTTTCCCGCTCGAAATCGGCCCGGGCGAAGCGGGGGTGAGCCAGGATCTCAGCGGCGGTTTCCAGGGCGACGTCCAGTTTGTCGGCGGCGGTGAGGCTGCGCAGATCGAGCCAGGCGGAATCGCGCGACACCCCGGTGCTCAGCTGCGCGCCCACGTTCTCCAGGCGCCGGGCGATGGCGTCGGCGTCCCAGCGGCCGGCGCCGGTATCCAGCAGCGCCGAGGTCAGATGGGCGAGACCGAAGCGATCCCCGTCCCAGGCGCTGCCGGCGGCGAACACCACCTGCACGTCCACCAGCGGCAATTCCGGCGTGTGGACGTAATAGACCTTGACCCCGTTTTCGGTCCGCCAGGACTGGATTCTGGGTCCGGCCCCGGCATCGAAGGCCAGCACCAGCCCCAGAAAGAGCGCGAGACAAGCTTTAACGGACATGATTACCTCCTAAACCTGCCGGTGCGGGCGGCCGCTGACCGGCCTTGATCGGCAGCGGCTGCAGCCGGGCGACGGTAAGATGATCGGCGATCAGATACTTGCGCGCCACCTCCTGCACCTGGGCGGCGGTGATCCGCTGAATGCGGTCGACGTACTCGTCCAGGCGGCGCCAGCCCAGCCCGTTGGTTTCCAGCAGGCCGATCTGCATGGCCTGGTAGAACATGGAATCCCGTTCATAGACGGCTTCGGCGGTCACCTGGGTCTTGACCCGTTCCAGCTCCGCGGCGGACACCGGTTCTTCCTGCAACCGCCTGACCTCCTGGCGCAGGGCCTGTTCCAGTTCGTCCAGGTCGTGGCCCTGGGCGGGGGTGCCGTTGAACAGGAACAGCGTCGGCAGGCGGTCGTAGAGGTCGTAACCGGCGCCCGCGGCGGCGGCGATCTGTCTGCCCCGCACCAGGCGGGTGGCCAGCCGGGCGCTCTCGCCGCCGTCGAGAACGCCAGCCAGCACCGTAAGAGCGTAGGCTTCCCACTGCCGGTCCTCGGGCAGGCTCGCCAATACCGGCACCTTGTACCCCATGAGCAGATAGGGCAGCTTAGCCGGCACCTTCACCGTCAGGCGGCGTTCCCCCCGCTGCTCGACCTCGGTGCGGGGCTTGGGCGGCGGAATCTCACCGGGTTCGAGCGGGCCGAACCACTTTTTCGCCCACGTCAGGATCCGCTCCGGCGCCACGTCTCCGACCACCACCAGGGTGGCGTTGTTGGGGGCGTACCACTGCCGGTACCACTGGCGCAGGTCGGCGACGGTCAAGGCCTCGATGTCCGCCGGCCAGCCGATCACCGGGTTCCGGTACGGGCCGTTGGTGAAGGCGACGGCCATGAAGTGTTCGTAGGTCTTGGCCCGGGGCTGGTCGTCGGTGCGCATGCGGCGCTCCTCCAGCACCACCTGCTTTTCCTTGGCGAATTCCTTTTCGTCCAGTTTGAGGTGGCGCATGCGGTCCGCCTCCAGTTCGAAGGCCACCGGCAGCCGGGACTTTTCCAGGGTTTCGAAATAGGCGGTGTAATCGGTGCCGGTGAAGGCGTTCTCGCGTCCGCCCAGCTCGGCGATGATGCGGGAGAATTCACCCGGCCCGTGTTTTTCGGTTCCTTTGAACATCATGTGTTCGAGCATATGGGAGATGCCGGTGATGCCGTCGTGCTCGTAGCTCGAGCCGACCTTGTACCACACCTGGGAGACCGCCACCGGCGCGCGGTGATCTTCCTTCACCACCACCTTGAGGCCGTTGTCGAGCTTGTACTCGTGGACCTTGGGATCGACGGCGCAGGCGGCCAGTGGAAGCCAACACAGCAGCCAGAAAAAACTGAGGAACCTTCGGATCATCGCGTGTCCGCCCCCTAAATTCCAAGGAAATTGGTATAAAATAACGCGTTTCCGCTCTATTGTATTACCAGGTGCCCATGAAAGCGAAGACGGTTGCCGATCCCATCCCCTCCCCCGCCGGCTGGCGCGCCTATTTCGAGCTGTGCAAACCCCGGGTGGTGGCGCTGATCGTCTTCACCGCCATCGTCGGCATGTTCCTGTCGGTTCCCGGCATGGTGCCTTTGCGGGCGCTCGTTTTCGGCTCCCTGGGCATCGCCCTGGCGGCGGCCTCGGCGGCCGCCTTCAACCACTATCTCGACCGCCACGCCGACGCCCAGATGGGCCGCACCCGCCACCGTCCCCTGCCCCAGGGGGAACTGGAGCCCTGGAAGGTGCTGGTGTTCGCCTCGGTTTTGGGGCTAGCCTCGATGGTCATCCTGGTGGTCTGGGTCAACTGGCTGACGGCGATCCTGACCTTCCTGTCGCTGATCGGCTATGCGGTCGTTTACACCGTCTATCTGAAACGGGCCACCCCCCAGAACATCGTCATCGGCGGGGCGGCCGGGGCGGTGCCGCCGATCCTGGGATCGTGCGCGGTGCTGGGGCAGATCCACCCCAACACGGTGCTGCTGTTCCTCATCATCTTCCTGTGGACCCCGCCCCACTTCTGGGCCCTGGCCATCGCCAAACGCGACGAGTACGCCAAGGTGGACATTCCCATGCTGCCGGTGACCCACGGGGTCGAGTTCACCGGCCTGCAGGTGTTCCTCTACACCATCCTCCTCAGCGTCATCAGCGTGATGCCCTACCTCACCCGCATGAGCGGCCTGATCTACCTGGGCGTCACCGTCATCCTGGACGCCGTCTTCCTCTATCTGGCCTGGCAGCTGCGCCTGCGGCCGGACGACAAGCGCCTGGCGATGCGGACCTTCGCCTACTCCATCGTTTACCTCATGATCCTGTTCGCCGCCCTGCTGGTGGATCATTACTGGTATTTTCATCCATAAAAAAACGGGCGCCCCCGTTTTTGGAGACGCCCGCCGGGCTTTGCAACAGGCCGGCGCTCAGGCCGCTTCGGCCAACATCAGGTGCTTGAGCTTTTTGAGCGCAGTCTTTTCCAGCTGGCGAATGCGCTCGGCGGAAACACCGTAACGGTCGGCCAGTTCCTGAAGGGTGACCTTCTTTTCCCCGAGCCAGCGCGACTGCAGAATGTCGCGGCTGCGCTCGTCGAGCTGCGACAGGGCGGCCTGCAGCCGTTCGTGCTCGACCTGTTGCCACTCGTTCTCCTCCAATTGGTGCGCCGGATCGGAATCCATCTGCGTATGGAGGAAATGGACCGGCGCCGGCGCGGCGTTTTCCTCCTCGTCCGCACCGCCGTCGAAAGCCATGTCCTGACCGTTCATGCGTTTTTCCATCTCCCGCACGGTTTCCACCTTCACGCCCAGATCCTTGGCGATCGCTTCCGCTTCGTTCCGGTTCAGCCAGTTCAGCTTTTTGCGCGCCTTGCGCAGGTTGAAGAACAGCTTGCGCTGCGCCTTGGTGGTGGCGATCTTGACGATGCGCCAGTTGCGCAGGATGAATTCGTGGATCTCGGCACGAATCCAGTGCACCGCGAAGGAAATCAGGCGCACCCCGACCGCCGGGTCGTAACGCTTCACCGCCTTCATCAGGCCGATGTTGCCTTCCTGAATCAGGTCCGCCAGCGGCAGACCGTATCCCAGATAGCCCCTGGCGATCGGCACCACATAGCGCAGATTGGCGAGAATCAGCTGCTTGGCTGCCTCCAGATCGTTCTGGCGCCGAAAGCGGGTAGCCAACTCCCGCTCCTCCTCGGCGCTCAATTTCGGTAGTTGATTGACGGCCACGATGTAGTCGTTGACCGAACGAATCGACTTGCCGATGCTCGGAATGGCCAGTGCGTTGCTCATCCTGCTATCCCCCTGTTGGTTTGTTGTTGTTGCAAAGCCGCAAGTCACTTTAGCACTCCCAAAGAGAGAGTGCTAGCTTTTTGGAAAGTTCCTTGACGCAAAGCAAAAAAAACCGCCCCGAAGGGCGGTCCCCAAAAAAGAGGCAATTCAATGGCTACGTAAGGAGGAAAAGCGCAATCACTTTTCCTGGATCCCCCACCTCCCTGTGGGGGAAAATCGAGAAAAACATGAAGAGCAGGACGATCAATCCTCCAGGACGTCATCCGCCCACTGAGCCTGGTCAGCTCCGATGCGGGCGACAGCCGCGTCGTAGATCTCGCCGCACAGCGGTTTGCCGATCAGGTTCAGAATGCTGGCGAGGGTCTGCAGCCAGACTCCCAGGATTCCCAGAGCGAACCAACCGAAGAAGACGAAACCATAGTGCAGCGGAGCGACGAACAGCTCTTCCATGAACCAGAAGGTATGACCCCACTCGTTCAGACCGACGTTGGGAACGATCATGAACGGACCCACCACCGAGATCAGGTACGGCAGCGACAGCCCCTTCTTCGTATAGTCAAAGTAGGGCAACCGGGTATGGGCATAGATGAAGGCGCCGAAACCCGTGATGATGTACACCGGATACGAACCATAGAACTCGATGATATGGCTCGGCGTGAAGTCGGTGTCCCGCACGATGGTCTGATGCCAGGTGCCGTCCTGTTCGGTGAAGAAGCTCGCACCCCAGTAGATGGAGTAGGCATAGGCGAACAGCCAGACAAGATGGGTGAAGTTGCGGCGCAGCTCCTCCCGAGTGCCGGCGATCTTGTCCAGATCACGGGGACGGGTACGCCACAGGTAGCCCCACAGCAGAGAGGCGATGACAACCTCCACCACGATCTCGGTGTAGAGGAAGTTCATCCAATAAGTTTCGAACTCTGGTGCAAAAGAGTCCAGGCCGGCTTGCCACCCGTAAACCCTCTCGTACCACACCACCCAGGAATACAGGATGGTGTAGATCGCGAAGGCGAACGCAAGCCATCGGGTATTCAACAAAGGTGCTTCCGCTTGTGCGGAGACACCAGCAGATGTAGCTGCCATCAGTAACCTCCTTAACGTTTCGTTGTTATGACAGGCGGAACGAAGATTACCCCATCCGTTATTGGGTTTTTTTGACCTAGATCAAAAACAATACATTTTCTATGGTTATATATCGCCACAAAACTATTTGAAATTCAAACTGTTGCGATATTAAACCACTAAAGGTGCGGGATTTATCGGCGAAACAGCCGCCACAGATGACGGCTGACCACCAGCGCGGCGGCGGCCGTCGTCAGCAGGCACACGGCCAGCCAGATCCCGAGGATTTCACCCAAGGAGAAGAAGTGCGGCTCGAAGCGGCTGCCGTAGAGGCGCGCCAGTTCGACGACATAGGGATACAGCAACCGATACAGTAGGAAAACGCCAGCGAGCGCCGCACCGCCGCCGAGGAAACCGAGCCAGAACCCGGAATACAGGAACGGGCGGCGGATGAAACCGGGAGTGGCTCCCAGCAGGCCCATCACCTCGATCGCTTCATGATGTTCTTCCAATTCCAGGCGGACAGTGTTGCCCACCACCAGCACCACCGCCAACGACAGAACCGCCCCCAGCGCCAGCGCAGCGTGCCGGGTCAGGGTCAGCCAGGCCCGGAAACGCCGCAACCAGGACTGATTCCATTGGATCTGCTCGACGCCGGGCCACCGGCGCCAGCGCTGGATCAGCCCGGCAAGGCGGGCCTCCTCGCTCCAGGCCGGCTTCGGCGTCACCTCGATGACCGCCGGCAGCGGGTTGTCGGGCAGCCAGTCCAGGGCCGCGGCGAAATCGCCCGCCTCGCGCAACTGGGCCAGGGCCTCGTCCTTGCCGATCAAGTGGACTTCCGCCACCGCCGCCTCCTGCCGCAGACGCGCCGCCAGACTTTGCGCCTTCTCCGCGGGCAGATCCGGCTGCAGATACAGCGTCACCTGCCGGCCGGAACCGAAAGCGCCACCCAAACGCTGCGCCTGGGACAAGGTGAGATGGAAGCTCAAAGGCAGCACCAGGGTAACCGCGATGACGCCGATCGTGACCGCCGTCATCCACGGCGCCCGCCACAAGTCCTCCAGACTGGAAAGCAAGGCCTGGCGGTGCAGACGCAGGTAAGTCTTCAGCGCCACCGCCTCACCTCCCTCCCACTTCGACGACACGGCCCTGCTCGAGGTGGAACCAGCGGCTGGCGAAGCGTTCCACCAGCGCCTGGTCGTGACTGGCGATCAGAAAAGTCACCCCGACCCGGTTGAAATCGCGGAACATGGCGAAGATCTCCTGGGACAGGTCCGGGTCCAGATTGCCGGTCGGCTCGTCGGCCAGGATCAAGGGGGGGCGGGTGACGATGGCCCGGGCGATGCCGACCCGCTGTTGTTCGCCCCCGGAGAGGGTGACCGGCCGGCGCCGTTCCCAGCCGGCCAGACCCACCTTGGCCAGGGCCGCCCGGGTGCGGCGCTCGACCTCTTCCGGCGCGTATCCGGCGATCTGAAGCGGCAGGGCGACGTTGTCGAACACGCTGCGGTCGTAAAGCAGGCGGTAGTCCTGGAAGATCAGCCCGAGGCGGCGGCGCAGGTAGGGCACGCTCCGGGGCGGCAGCCGGGTCAGATCGCGGTCGTTGAGGAAGATGCGGCCGCGGCTGGGCCGTTCGATGAGGGCCGCCAGCTTGAGAAGCGTGCTCTTGCCGGCTCCGGAATGGCCGGTGACGAAGGCCATGTCACCGCGTCCGACCGTCAGATCGAGTCCTTTCAGAATCTCGCCGCTGCCCGGATAGCGCTTGCCGACCCCCTGAAAACGCAGCATGGCCTCAGTGCAGGACCGGAGCCGGCGCCTCCCGGGGCTGTTCGGCGAACAAGGCGTCGACGAACGCCCTGGCGTCGAAATCCTGTAGGTCGTCGATGCCCTCTCCGATGCCGATGAAGCGGATCGGGATACCGAAGCGCTTGGCCAGAGCGAAGATCACCCCACCTTTGGCGGTGCCGTCGAGCTTGGTCAGGGCGATGCCGGTCACCCCCACCGCTTGGTTGAACTGCTCGGCCTGGGAGATGGCGTTCTGCCCCGTGGTGGCATCCAGCACCAGCAGCACCTCGTGGGGGGCGGTGGGATCGAGCTTGGCCATGATGCGTTTGATCTTGGCCAGCTCCTCCATCAAATTGGACTTGGTGTGGAGACGGCCGGCGGTGTCGGCGATGAGCACGTCGATGCCACGCGCCTTGGCGGCCTGGAGGGCATCGTAGATGACCGAGGCGGAATCGGCGCCGGTGTGCTGGGCGACGACCGGCACCTGGTTGCGTTCCCCCCAGACCTTGAGCTGTTCGACGGCGGCAGCGCGGAAGGTGTCGCCGGCGGCGAGCATGACGCTGTGCCCCTGGCGCTGTAGGCGCTTGGCCAGCTTGCCGATGGTGGTGGTCTTGCCGACGCCGTTGACCCCGACCACCAGGATCACGAAGGGTTTGTGGGCGGGATCGATCCTGAGGGGCCGGCTGCAGGGTTCGAGGATCTCCAGCAGCACGTCGTGGAGGGCCTGCATCACCGTTTCCTGATCCTTGAGCTGCTGACGCGACAGGCAGGCCTTGAGGCGGTCGATGATCGCCTCGGTGGCTTCCACGCCGACGTCGGCCATGAGCAGGTGGGTTTCGATCTCCTCCAGCAGCTCCTCATCCAGCTCGCGTCCGGCCAGGGGCAGGGAAGCGAGGAAACCGGTCAGCCCTTTGCGGGTCTTGCCCAGGCCGCTTTTGAGCCGCTCGAACAGGGTTTCCGGCGCGGGCGGCACCTCCACCGGCGGCGGGACCGGAACCTCGGGAGGCGGTGCTTCTCCGATGGCTTCGGCCGCTCGCGCCCGGGGCAGCGGCGGACCGTAGCGGAGGAAGAAGGCCACCCCGTAGCCCGTGACCAGAATCGCCAGCGCCGCCAGCGAATGGCCCACCACCAGATAGGCCGGCGCGCCCTTGATGACCACCGACATGCCGAAGGCGATCACCACCAGCAGCAGGAAATTGAGCAGCACCCCGACTTTGCTCAGGTGGGGCGCCTTGGGATTGGAACTGATCGACAGCCCCAGCAGGAACAGCACCACGAACCCCACCAGCGCCCCGAGGCGGTGAAGCCAGTGCAGGGTGATGCGGCCGTCGGCATCGGGCAGGCTCCATCCACTCAGCCCGTAGCGCCACTGTTCCCAGAAGGCCAGGGCGTGCCAGTCGAGGCTTTCGGGCCACCAGCGCCCCTGACAGGTGGGGAAATCCGGGCAGACCAGATCGGCGTAATTGGCCCCCACCAAGGCCCCGAGCCAGCCTTGGAGCAGGGCGACGCCCAGGGCGGTCAGGGCCAGACGCCGCAATCCGTGGGTGTGGGTATAGCGTTCCCAGGATACCGGAGCGAGGCGCAGATACCAGCCGAAGGCCACCAGGATCATCACCGTACCGGTCAACCAGTGGAAGGCGACCAGCGCCGGCATCATGCGGCTGGCCACCAGGGCCGCGCCCAGTCCCGCCTGCAGCCCGTACAACAAGGCCAGACTCCAGCTGCCGATCAGGGCGGTGCGGCGGCGGGGGTGGCGCACTGCGGTCACCAGGAGCCCCAACAGCAGCACCCCTGCCGCGCCCGCCGCCAGACGGTGGAGCATGTGCAGGCGTGCGGCGGCGGCATCGTAGAAGATACCGGGATAGCGCTGCAATGTCTCGGGCGGCAGGTCTTCCGGGGGCCACCACTGACCGAAGCACGCCGGCGCGTCGGGGCAGGCGGTGCCGGCGCCGGTGGCACGCACGTAAACGCCGAGGGCGAAGGTGACGACGAGAAAGAACAGGGTCAAAAGAACGAATTTTCTGTACATGATCGCAGCGCGTTTCAGCCGATTCGCGAGGCTTTGAGCAGGCGTTTCAAATCCCGGTAGAGCCCGTAGGGGTCGAACCCGGCATCATACCACATCATCAAATTTCCCAGCGGATCCATCAGAAACAGTTGGCCGCAGCGCAGCGGCCCGCCGATCCAGCCGGTCAGCCGGGCCGCGAAATCCGCCGGCACGCGCGCCAGATACAGATCGCGGTCTTCGAACAGATGCGGCCGCAATTCCGCCACAGGCGGCCGATCCTCGGGCCAGATCGCCAGCCGCCGCACCCTGGGGATGTCCTTGCTGAACAGCGGATGCAGCCGCCGGGTGTTGTCCAACACTTGGCGACAGGCAGGTTCGTCGCCAGGGACGATCACGTGAATCATGACCCAGCGCCCCCGGATTTGCTTCAGATCCTTTTTGGCGCCGGGAACCGACTGGAACAGCTCGTAAGAGAGCGGCTGGGGCGGCTGAAGCAACTGACCGTGATTTCCCGGCTTCCCCCACAGCCCCGGATGCTTGACCAGATACCAGGCCCCCAGCCACGGCGCCGCGCCGATCAGGACGATCAGCCAGAATATCCACAGACCGTGGCGTTTGCGTTGTCGTCTCAAGTCCGTCTCCTCGCCCGTTTCCATCCGTGCCACAACCAAAGCCCCACGGCGATGGCGGCAAAACTGAACCATTGTAAGGCATATCCCCGGCTGCGCTCCGGGCGAAGGTGCGTCAGCTTCCAGGCCCGCACGTAGCCCTCCTCCGCCTCGGGATCCAGCTTGAGCTGGAAATCGGCCACCGGCCGGCCGAGCCGCGCCGCGGCCGCTTCCGGTTCCAGCACCTGGACCACGCTGGGCCAGCCCGGTGACAGACGGCGCATCCCCGGCAGGTCCATGCCGGCCCGGGGAAAGGCATCGACCCGTCCCGGCACCGTCACCGCATGGTCATCCAGGGAGACGTCCGGCAGCGTACGGCGGTCGGCGGCGGCCGGCACCCAACCGCGGTTGACCAGCACGATCCGGCCGCTGGCGAGCACCAGCGGCGTCAGGACTTCGTAACCGGCCCGTCCCTGGTATATGCGCCCGTCGAGCAGAAACTGGCGCCTGCCGTCCCAGACGCCTGTCACCTGGACGTGGCGGTAGCGCCCCAGCTGTGCCAGGGTTTCCTCTCCGTCCAAAGCCAGCGGCGGCTGCTGCCAGCGCCGGGTCTGCAGATCCAGCAGCGCCTGTTTCTCCGCCGCCCGCCGCAGCTGCCAGTTCCCTAGGTTCAGGAACGCAACCACGGCGACCAGCGTCAAAAGCGTCATCAGGAGACTGGGTTTGAAAAGGATTTTACGGCGCTTTACCATGACCGATTTTGCAGCGGTGTTTCATCATGCTCATTAGACTGATCATCCTCGCCGCGTTCGTCGGCATCGTCATCAGCCTCGGCTCCGCCCTCTATTACCTCCTCAACGATCCGAGCCGCTCACCGCGCACCGCCAAGGCGCTGACCACCCGCATCTCCCTGTCGCTGGTCCTGTTCTTCTTCCTGCTGTTCGCCGGTTTCAAAGGCTGGATCAAGCCCCACGGCATCCGCCCCCTGCCCCAGGCAACAAAAAAGGCGCTGCCCTGAAAGCAGCGCCCCTTGGCTGGCCGGGCGGGACCGCTCAGAGCCAGTACACGAAGATGAACAAGCCCAGCCAGACCACGTCCACGAAGTGCCAGTACCACGCCGCCGCTTCGAAGGCGAAGTGGTGTTCGGCGTCGAAATGGCCCCGCAGGGCGCGGAGCAGCACCACGGTCAGGAAGATCGCGCCGATGGTCACGTGGAAACCGTGGAAGCCGGTGAGCATGAAGAAGGTGGAACCATAGATCCCGGCTCCCAGGGTCAGGCCCATTTCGGTGTAGGCGTGATAGTACTCGTACGCCTGGAAGCCGACGAAGGTGAAACCCAGGGCGATGGTGGCGATCAGCCCCTTGACGAACTGGCTCCGGTCGTTCTTGAGCAAGCCCCAGTGCGCCCAGGTGACCGTGGCGCCGCTGGAAAGCAGGATCAGGGTGTTGAGCGCCGGAATTCCCCACGGTTCCATGGGTTCGAACTCGCCGCCGATCCTGGCCGGCCCGTTGGTGGGCCACTCCGGCGCGTAATCCGGCCACAGCAGATGGGTGAAAGCACCCACGCCGGTGGTGCCTTCCCCGCCCAGCCAGGGAACGGCGTACATGCGCACGTAGAACAGGCTGCCGAAGAAGGCGGCGAAGAACATCACCTCCGAGGCGATGAACCAGATCATGCCCCAGCGGAAGGAACGCTCCACCTGGGCATCGTAAAGGCCGTTGAGTCCCTCGTTGATGACCTCACCGAACCAGCCCGCCATCATGCCGACGACGGTCAAAAGCCCCAACACCATGAAGACGGGCCCGGCGCCGGAGCCGATCAGCGTCGCCCCGAAGCCACCCAGGAACAGGGTCAGACCGATGGAGCCGATGATCGGCCATCGGGCCTGGTGTGGCAGATAATAACCGCTTGCAGATGCCATAACTCTCCCCTATGTCGTTACTGTCTTATTTTGTTCCGCCCGCCGGCAGACCGAATACGTTGTACAGCGCGAGCAGATAGAAAACCAAGGCCACCAATCCCAGCAAAGCGGCCAGAATGAGATTTTTCTTGCGGATATCCATGCGCGTTCCATGAAGGTCGGCCCCGCCCGAAGGCGGGGCCGGATCCATCATTCGTCGGCGACCGCCTTGTGGATGTCGATACCCTCGAAGGAATGATGGTACGGCATCGGCGAAGGCAGGTTCCATTCCAGTCCGTGGGACTTGGCCCCCTCCCAGACCTCGTCGCCGACCTTTTCGCCCTCACCCTTGACGCACTTGTAGACGATGTAGATCAGCAACAGCTGGGTGAATCCGAAGATGAAGGCCCCGACGGTGGACATCTGGTTGAACTCGGTGAACTGCACCGCGTAGTCGGGGATCCGCCGCGGCATCCCTGCCAGTCCCAGGAAGTGCTGGGGCATGAACAGCAGGTTGAAGCCGAGGAACGAGAGCCAGAAGTGCAGCTTGCCCAGCTTCTCGTCGTACATGGTGCCGGTCCACTTGGGCAGCCAGTAGAACAGGCCGGCGAAGATACCGAACACCCCGCCGCCCACGAGGGTGTAATGGAAATGGGCGACGATGAAGTAGTTGTCGTGATAGTAAAGATCCACCGGCGCCTGGGACATCATGATGCCGGTAAAGCCGCCGAACACGAACAGCACGATGAAACCGAGGGCGTGCAACATCGGCGTCTCGAAGGTCAAAGAGCCCTTCCACATGGTGGCGAGCCAGTTGAACACCTTCACCCCGGTGGGCACGGCGATCAGCATGGTGGCGTACATGAAGTACAGCTCCGCCGGCACCGGCATGCCGACGGTGAACTGATGGTGAGCCCAGACGATGAAGGACAGGAAGCCGATCACCGCGGTGGCGAACACCATCGAATTCTTGCCGAACAGCGGCTTGCGGGAGAAGGTCGGGACGACCTGGGAGATGATGCCGAAGGCCGGCAGGATGATGATGTACACCTCGGGATGGCCGAAGAACCAGAACAGATGCTGGAACAGCACCGGGTCACCGCCGCCGGCGGCGTCGAAGAAGCTGGTGTCGAAGAACTTGTCGGTCAGCAGCATGGTGACCGCGCCTGCGAGCACCGGCATCACCAGGATCAGCAGGAAGGCGGTGATGAGCCAGGCCCAGCAGAACATCGGCATCTTCATCATCGTCATGCCCGGCGCGCGCAGGTTGAAAATGGTGACGATGATGTTGATCGCCGCCATGATCGACGACAGGCCCAGCAGGTGGACGCTGAAGATGGTGAACGGCAGGGCGTTGCCGAACTGCAGCACCAGCGGCGGATAGAGGGTCCATCCCGAGGCCACCGCCCCGCCGTCCATGAACAGCGTGGCGCTCAGCATGGCGGCGGCGAACGGTAGCACCCAGAAACTCCAGTTGTTCATCCGCGGCAGGGCCATGTCCGGCGCCCCGATCATCGGCGGAATCATCCAGTTGGCGAATCCGGCGAAAGCCGGCATCACCGCCCCGAACACCATGATCAGGGCGTGCAGGGTGGTCATCTGGTTGAAGAAATGCGGGTCCACCAGCTGCAGGCCAGGCTGATACAGCTCGGCGCGGATGATGAGCGCCATCGCCCCGCCCACCAGGAACATGGCCATGGCGAAGGTCAGGTACAAGGTACCGATGTCCTTATGGTTGGTGGTGGTAATCCAGCGCATGATGCCCTTTGCCGGGCCGTGTTCATGCTCTGCGGTATGGGTATCTGCTACCGTTGCCATTTGCGTCTACCTCTTCGTTGAATAGCCAAATCTGTCAGCGCGCGTCGGCGATGTCTTCCGGCGTCACCACATCTCCGATGTCGTTGCCGAAGGCATTGCGGACGTAGGTGATGACGGCGGCTAGATCCTCGTTACGGATGTTCTCGTCCCTGCCGAAGGCCGGCATCGCGCCCTTGCCCTCAAGGACGATCTCGATCATCGCATCCACGTCGCCGGTGGCCACGGGGCTGCCTGCCAGCGCCGGGAAGGTGCCCGGGACGCCGCTGCCGTCGGCC
This sequence comes from Methylomarinovum tepidoasis, assembly GCF_030294985.1. NCBI lineage: Bacteria > Pseudomonadati > Pseudomonadota > Gammaproteobacteria > Methylococcales > Methylothermaceae > Methylomarinovum > Methylomarinovum tepidoasis. The sequence continues at coordinate 1,756,342 of NZ_AP024718.1, read as the reverse complement.
TGATGGCAGCTGGCGCAATGGGCATTGTAGGCCTCGCGCCCGCGTTCCATCGCCACCTGCAGATTCCATTCCTGGGCTGCGGCCTGGCTGCCGGCCAGTTTTTGCTTCTGCTCAGCCACCCAGTCCCGGTATTCCTCCTTGGTCACCGCCTTGACCACGATGGGCATGTAGCCGTGGTCGCGTCCGCACAACTCGGCACACTGGCCGCGGTAGACCCCGGGTTTTTCGACCTCCACCCAAGCGGTGGTGACGAAACCAGGAATGGCGTCCTTCTTCCAGCCGAAGGCCGGCACCCACCAGGCATGGATCACATCGGCGCCGGTGATGAGAAAGCGGATCTTGGTGTTGACCGGCACCACCAGCGGATGATCGACGTTGAGCAGATAGTTGGGAACAGTCCTGGGATCGATGCCGGAATCGAGCTGACGGGCCCGGTTGCTGGCCTCGTCCAGGCTGCTGAAGAAGGCGATGCCTTCCTGGGGATATTCGTAGTGCCACTTCCACTGGTAACCGGTGATCTTGATGTCCATCTCGGCGCCGCTGGTATCCTCAATTTCGATCAGCGCCTTGGTGGAAGGCACCGCCAGGCCGATGAGGATCAGCACCGGAATCACGGTCCAGACCACTTCCAGCGTCATGTTCTCATGGAACTTGGCCGGCACCGGGTGCCTGGACTTGCGATGGTTGATGATGGAATAGAACATCACCCCGAAGACCACCACCGCGATGCCCACGCAGACCCAGATGGCATACATGTGGAAGTCGTAGATGACGCGACTGGTTTCGGTCGGACCGACCGGAATGTTGAGTTGATAATCGGCCCAGGCGACCTCCCCCACCAAAGCCAGGATCGCTGCGACGAACAAGCGCTCGAGTTTATTCAAATTCACGGAACACTCCCCTCAAGTTTTGCAACCACGAAAACCGATCTTTGACGATCTCTAAAACGCCTGGGTGCGGAGCTGCCGCAGCATCCCCGCCAGACGCATTTTTTCTTCTTCCGCCAGAAAAGCGCCGACTTCCACCCACTTCCCGTGAGATCCGATCCGCAACCGCGGTGTCGGCCCCGGCTGCCATTCGACCTGGAACCAAGCCCGCAGGAACTCCCGCCGGTCTTTCCGGTCTGGCCCCATGTGTTCGATTCGGATCGTCTCCCGAGAGACGCTGATGGTTTCCCGTACCGCGCTCTGCCGCATACTATAGCTCAGGGCGTAGCCGAGCAACAGCAGCTCGCCTCCGGAGAACGGCAGCACCAGCCATGCCCCCACGGCGGCGAACCCCAGACCGATCGCCCCCATCATCAAACCCACCATGCCGATCAGCAGGCGGGCCTGGGACGGCGTCAGGGATGCATTGGGGCGCAGAACCAGACGAAAAGCATCATCGCCGGTGCCGCGGTGCCGTTCGATCATTTGGTAATAAGCATGTGCTAAATCTGGTTTAATGTAGCCGATAAGCCGCTGACACTCAAGAGCATTATGCGCATCCCTTTGACATACGCAAAAAAACCTCCGATCCCCTGGCTGGTCCTACTGCTGTCGCCGCTGCCGGCCTGGAGCCACGGCGGCCTGGAAGGCGATAGCTGGCGGGCTTGGGTCTTCACCCCGGAAATCCTGGCGCCGCTGCTGCTGACGGGGGCGGTCTACGCCCGGGGCTGCTGGCGGCGCTACCGCCAGCACCGCCCGGTGCCGGCCGGGCGGATCACCGCTTTCTATCTGGGAATTCTGTGTTTCTTCATCGCGTTGCAATCCCCCATCGAACCGCTCTCGGACCATTTCCTGTTCGTCCACCAGATCGAACACCTGCTGCTGCGGGTCTTCGCCCCCCTGCTCATGATCCTGGCCATGCCCCTGGCGCCGCTGATCCAGGGGCTTCCCCGTCGGGCCCGCCATTCCCTGCTGACGCCCCTGGTCAGAAGCCGCCTGGCCCGCAGGCTCTACGGCTTTTTCAGCCATCCTTTGGCCGCACCGATCCTGTTCGTCGCCACTTTGGTGGTGTGGCAGATCCCCGCTCTGCACGACCAGGCGGTGCAGGACCCCCTGCTTCACGATCTGATGCACTTGAGCATGATCGTCACCGGTTTTTTCTTCTGGTGGTTGATCGCCGACCCCCGCGGCACCCAGGCCCGGCTCCCCTACGGGCTGCGTCTGATCGTCCTGTGGGCGGTGACAATTCCCAACACCCTCCTGGGGGCCGGCATCACCCTGAGCAGGCAGCCGCTCTACCAGGTCTATGACGTCCTCGCCGGCCGCTGGGGGATCGATCGGCTGATGGACCAGCAGATCGGCGGCATCCTCATCTGGGGGCCCGGCGCGATGATGGGAGTGATCGGCACCGGGGTGGTGTTCCTGATCTGGATCCGGGCGGAAAGGAAACGGTCCGCCGGCCCTCACCTGAGCGCGGTCACGTAAGTCGCCACATAGGTGGCGACCACCTGCCCCTGACGGCGGGGATAGGCCGCCTCCAGGCGCTGCCAGACCCCTTTTCCCAGCAGATGACGGGGACGGCCGCTCGTGACGTTGTGGGCCCCGATCTCCTTCAGGGAACGCAGCAGGGCCTTGAGGTCCGGATAGACCAGCGACAGGGTTTCAGTGCGCTGCCGCCAGCGGCGGAAGCCGGCGGCGGCGACCGCCGCTTCCAGATCCGCCGGATCCGGAAAGGTGTTGACGTGGCTGTAGTCGTCCACCGCCGCCCAGGCCCGGCGCAGCGTCTCCAGAGTGCCGGCCGTGAAAGTGGACAGCAGCAGGCGGCCGCCGGGCTTCAGAATCCGAGCCATCTCCGCCAGAGCCCGGGCTGGATCGAGACACCACTGCAAGGCCAGATTGCTGACCACCAGGGCGGCACTACCCGTCGCCAGCGGCAGGCGTTCGGCATCGGCGGTCAGATAACACCCGGCCGGTCCCAGCCGGGCCCGCGCCTGGTGGAGCATCCCTTCGGCCAGATCCACCAACAGCAGAGCCGGTGGTCGCCATGCCGCCAACCGCTGCGCACACCAGCCGGTGCCGGTTCCGATGTCCACCCACCAACCCGGTGGCAGCTCTTCGACACAGGCAGCCAGCAGGCGCTGGCCGATCTGCCGCTGCAGCACCGCGTGGCGATCGTAGCCCGGGGCGGCGGCGGAAAAGGCGCGGCGCACCAGGCGCTTGTCCCAACTCATGTCAAGACGTCCCGAATCGCTGCGGCCATCGGCGCAGGGTCGGCGAGAAAAGGCGCATGGCCGCCGTTCACTTCCAGCCAGCGGCCGCCGCTGAGGCGAGCCGCCGCCCGCATCGCCGCCGCCGGCACCAGGGCGTCATCCCCACTCCCGAGCCACAGGGTGGGACAGGAAAGCTGCGGTAGCGCGGCGCGCAAATCCCATTCCCGCAGCCAGGACAGGCCGGCCAGCAGCGTTTCCAGAGGCGGTGGCGGCCGCTGCCGCCACAATTGCGTCAGGGAGCGGGCCGCAGGGCCGCCCTTCGCCACCAGGGCCAGGAAGCGGCGCAGGGCGCGCACCGGGTCCTCCCGGACCCGCCGCTCCAGGTCGGAGAGTGCAACCGCCGCCATGCCCGGCCAGTCGGGCGCGGCCAGAAAGCGGGGATTGCTGGCCACCAGCACCAGGCCGGTGACCCGCTCGGGATGGCGGCGCGCCACCTGGAGCGCCAGCTGCCCCCCCAGGGACCACCCCAGCCAGCCCGCCGCCGGGACCTGTTCCGCCAAGGCGGCGATCAATGCCGGCGCAGCGTCGGCGCGATAAATCGGCGGAAGATCCACCAGCAGCAGCTGGAAATGAGGGGCCAAATCCTCGACCAGCGCGCCCCAGACGCCACTGTGCATGGCCCAGCCGGGAAGCAACACCAGCGGCGGGCCGCAGCCCACCCGCCTGACCGCCAGCCGGATCACGCCGCCAGTTCAGCCAGGGCCGCCAGCAGACCGTCCACCTGTTCCTCGCTGTGGGCGGCGCTGAGGGTAATCCGCAGCCGTGCGCTCCCGGCCGGCACCGTGGGCGGGCGGATTGGCGCCACCCAGTATCCCCGTTCCAGCAGCCACCGGCTCCAGCGCAGCGCCCGCTCGTTGTCGCCGACGACGAGCGGCTGGATCGGAGTCGGCGACGTCAGCAGCGGCAGACCGAGCTGCTCTGCGCCGCGGCGGAAACGGGCGATCAGGGCTTGCAGATGCCGACGGCGCCAATCCTCGTCCCGCACCAGCCGCAGGGCCGCCCGCGCCGCCTCCGCCAGGGCCGGCGGCAGGGCGGTGGTGTAAATGTAGGTGCGGGCGCTCTGGAGCAGCCATTCGATCAGATCGCCGCTGCCGGCGACGAAAGCGCCGAACACCCCCAGGGCCTTTCCCAGGGTCGCCATCAGAATGGGCACCTGTTTCTGCCCCAGGCCGAAATGGGACAGGGTTCCGGCCCCCGTCTTCCCCAGAACCCCGAAGCCGTGGGCGTCGTCCACGTGGAACCAGGCATCGTGGCGGCGGGCCAGTTCCGCCAGCTGTGGCAAGGGCGCCAGATCGCCGTCCATGCTGAAAACCGCGTCGGTGGCGATCAGCGCTTCCTCCCCCCGCGCCAGCCAGCGTTCCAGCACCTTAAGATCCCCGTGAGGATAGCGGCGCAGCCGTGCTCCGGCGAGACGGGCACCGTCCAGCAGCGAGGCGTGATTGAGACGGTCCTCGAACACCCGCCCGCCGCGCGCCACCAACGCACCGATGACGCCGAGGTTGGCCTGATAGCCGGTGGAAAACAGCAGAGCGCGGTCACGGCCGGTGAAGGCCGCCAACTCCTCCTCCAGGGCGTGATGGGGACGCAGGTGACCACAGACTAGATGGGAAGCGCCGCTGCCGACACCATAGACTTCCGCCCCCCGCCGCCAGGCGGCGACCACCTTGGGATGGTTGGCCAGACCCAGATAATCGTTGCTGCAGAAGTTGACCACCCGGCGGCCGTCCACCACCACCTCCGCCCCCTGGGGGCTGTCGAGCACATGGCGGTGACGGTAAAGTCCGGCGGCACGGCGCGCCGCCAGGGCGGCGCTCAGCTCAGTGACACGCACCGGAGAATTTCAACCCCAGACGTTCGAACAGGCGGCGGTCGGCGTCGGCCTCGGGATTGTCGGTGGTCAGCAGCTTCTCGCCGTAGAACACCGAATTGGCCCCGGCGAGGAAGCACAGCGCCTGCATCTCGTCGCTCATGTCGCCGCGTCCGGCCGACAGCCGCACCCGCGATGCAGGCATGAGGATGCGGGCCACGGCGACGGTGCGCACGAATTCGATGGGATCGAGGGCTTCCCGGCCGTGCAGCGGGGTTCCCTCCACCTGGACCAGCAAATTGATGGGCACGCTCTCGGGATGTTTCGGCAGATTGGCCAGCTGTTGCAGCAGGCCGGCGCGGTCCTCGCGGTCCTCCCCCATGCCGACGATGCCGCCGCAGCACACCGCCATCCCCGCCTCGCGCACGTGTTCGAGGGTACGCAGACGGTCTTCGTAGGTGCGGGTGCTGATGATCTGCGGATAGTATTCCGGCGAGGTGTCGAGGTTGTGGTTGTAGTAGTCGAGGCCTGCCTGGCGCAACCTGCGGGCCTGGTCTGCGGTCAACATCCCCAGGGTCATGCAGGTCTCCAGCCCCAGGGACTTGACCTGCGCCACCATTTCCGCCACCTGCTCGATGTCGCGGTCCTTGGGGGCGCGCCAGGCCGCCCCCATGCAGAAGCGGGTCGCCCCTTTGGCCTTGGCGGCCCGGGCGGCCTCGACCACGGCGTCGAGCGGCAGCAGAGATTCGCGTTCCAGCCCGGTCTCGTAACGGCCGCTCTGGGGGCAGTAAGCGCAGTCCTCCGGGCAACCACCGGTCTTGATCGACAGCAGGGTGCTGACCTGGACTTCGTTGGGGTCGAAGTGACGCCGATGCACCGTCTGGGCCTGGAACAGCAGGTCGTTGAAAGGCTCGTCGAACAGCGCCAGGATTTCCTCCCGGGACCAGTCATGGCGCAGGTCATCCTGCGGGGCCAGTTCAGCTGCGGACATCGCCATCCTATCCTCCGGGAACGCATTAGACTTGGAAGGCGATGTTAGCGCACCCTCCGCGGCTGTCAACTGGAAAGAACGAATGAAAGTTTACCATTGGCTGAAAGCGATCCAGTTCCATCTCCTGCCGCCCCGCTGTCTTCTTTGCGGCGGGCCGGGACGGAAGCCGCTGGATCTGTGCCTTGCCTGTGAAGCCGAGCTGCCTTGGATCGAACACCCCTGCCCCGTCTGCGCCCGGCCCCTTCCCACCGCCGCGCCGGCCTGCGGGGCCTGCCTGCGGCGGCCGCCTCCGTTCGAACGCACCGTCGCCCTGTGGCACTACCAGCCGCCGGTGGACCACCTGATGACCGCCGCCAAATACCGTGGCCTGCGGCCGCCGCTGCGCCTGTTCGGGGAATGCCTGGCGCGGCGGCTCGACAGCGCCCCCCGCCCCGATCGCCTGGTGCCGGTGCCGCTGCACCCCCGCCGCCTGCGCCAGCGCGGTTTCAATCAGAGCTTGGAGATCGCCCGGGTGGTCGGCCAGCGCCTGGAAATCCCTCTGCAGCCCGGCCTGTGCCGGCGGATCCGCCTCACCCCGCCCCAGCAGGGCCTCAGCGCCCGCGACCGGCGGCGCAATCTGCGCGGGGCCTTCGCAGCTGATCCGGCCGTCCGTGGCCGCCACGTCGCCCTGATCGACGACGTCATGACCACCGGCGCCACCGTGGCCGAAATCGCCCTCACCCTGAAACGCGCCGGTGTGATCGAAGTTTCGGTTTGGGTGATCGCGCGGGCCTGAGCGGCGAAGCGTGAGTCCGGTCACAGACGCCGGGGGCGCCTTGAACCATGCTTACCCCGAAACGATCACACAGCGGAGGTATGAGTCATGTCCAGCGTCGAACTCGTTCTCACCGGCAGTCTGCTGACCACCATCGCCGCCAGCGTCGGTTACTGCTGGCACCACTACCGTCACCTGAGCGCACGTCACAGATAATCCAGCAGAATCCCCAGAAACACCACCGCCCCCAGCCAATTGTTGTTGAGGAACGCCTGGAAACAGCGCCCAGGGTCGCGCTCACGGATGAGCCACTGCTGGTAGGCCATGAAGCCGGCCGCCGCCAGCAGACCGGCCCAATACCCCTCCCCCAGCCCCGCCAGGCGACCGACCCAGGCCAGCACCGCCAGCATCGCCAGCTGGATCAGGCCGATGATGAGACGGTCGTGGCGGCCGAACAGGATGGCGGTGGATTTGACCCCGATACGAAGATCGTCCTCACGGTCGACGATCGCATACATGGTATCGTAGGCTAAAGCCCAGAGCAGCGTCGCCAGCAACAACCACCAGGCGACGGCTGGCACGGCACCGGTCTGGGCGGCGAAGGCCATCGGCACCGCCCAGCCGAAGGCCAGCCCCAGATAGGCCTGGGGCAGATGGGTGTAGCGTTTCATGAAGGGATAGGAAGCGGCCAGAAAGGCGGCGACGAAGGCCAGGGCGATGGTGAGCCGGTTGAGGAACAACACCAGCACGAACGCCAGCCCGCACAACACCGCGAACAGGATCAGCGCCTCCCCGGGAGTGACCCTGCCGGCCGCCAGGGGACGGTCGCAGGTCCGGCGTACGTGGGGGTCGAAGCGGCGGTCGGCGTAATCGTTGATGACGCAGCCCGCCGAGCGCATCAGCACCACACCCAGGATGAAGACCGCCACGATCACAGGATCGGGACGGCCGTTCCCGGCGATCCACAAGGCCCACAAAGCCGGCCACAGCAACAGGAAGATGCCGATGGGGCGGTGCAGCCGCATCAGATAGACGTACTGCCGCAGGCGGTCACGCCAGTCAACCGACCGATTGATAACACTTGATTTCATTTTCCCGGTTTTCCACGCTTTTCTCTGGTGCCAGATTGTTGCATTTTAAGCGAACGCTCAGCCTATTTCGCCCCGATTCCGCCAAACGCCGAGGCAGAATCAAGACAATGTGCTGGCGGTTGCCTTCTTGAAGTGGACCCCAATGTCAAGACAGGATACCCTTCATCCGAATGGCATTATTGGCAACCGGCGAAACCGTGGCTTGCAGCAGCCAAGACCTTGGGTGCCGGTTCCGAATGAACCAGCCTGGAGAGAATCATGAACGATACAGTCGCATCCATCCTCAACGAGGCCATTCAGGATGAATACAAGGCCCGCGCCCTGTACCGTAAAGTCATCGAGAAATTTGGCGATGTCAGGCCCTTCAGCAATATCGTGGAAGCCGAGGAACGCCATATCCAGGCGCTGCTGCCGTTGTTCGAAAAATACCATGTTCCGATTCCTGCGGATGACTGGCCCACGCGGATAGAACCCCCTGCGTCACTGTTGGCAGCCTGCCAACAGGGCGTGGAGGCGGAAATCGAAAATATGGAAATGTACGAGCGGCTGCTGGATCAGGCCAGACAATTTCCGGATGTGCAGGCGGTGTTGCAGGAATTGCAACGAGCCTCCCGGGACAATCATCTGCCCGCTTTCCAGCGTTGTGTGGAACGGGGAGGACTGCCTGGACGTGGCGGTCGCAACAGGCCTGGCCGCAGGTGGGAATCCGGGTAAATCATCTCTCACCAGAACGGGGAAAACTGCCCGGACTGAACAGGCAAGCCGGATTGCTCAGGGATTTCAGGGAGGCCACCAAATCGGCTTTCTCCTGTTCGCTCAGGTGCAATGGATAAATGGCCGGGTCCAGGAAGGGATTCTTCTCACCGCCCCGATCGTAATAGTCCACCACGTCCTCCAGGGTCTTCTGGCTACCATCGTGCATGTAGGGACCGGCCAGGCTGACGTTGCGCAGGGTGGGGGTGCGAAACTTACCAATGTCAGCCACCTGCCCCGTTATCAGGAAACGCCCCAGTTCGGAGCACTCGCGGGGATCATAGATCGACGCCTGCCTTCATCTGCCTGTAGGCAGCGACGAAACGGGTGAATTTGGCCTTCAGTCGCTCGAAGTCCACCCCGAGATTGTAGAAGCGGTTGTCGGTGAACAGCGAATCGCTCAGGCCGATCTCGTGGCAGTTGGCACATTTACCCTTGCGGCGGAAATGGAGCAGGCTGTCGCCTCAGCTAATTCGAACAAGGAGGGCAAAAAGAATTCGGCGACCAGCAGCGGGCGCCCGTCGATGGTGTAGAGAATGCGCCGGCCCCAGTCGGGGCGCGGCAACGGCGCTTTCCAGTTCCGGGAAACGAGGCGGGTCCATTCGCAGCCCCGCCGGCGCACCCCCGGATCGGTGAACAGCAGCGCCCCCAGCGGCCGGGTTCCCAGACGGGCAACGCCGGCCCCCGCCCCTTTCAGAGTCGCCGGCGGGGCTACCGTCCGCGCCGCCAGCAGCGGCGTCCCCCGGTGTGCCAGCACCACTTCCCGCACCCATAGCAGCCGGGGCCGGTAAGCGAGCCGGCAGCGTTCGCTCGCCAGCGCCCGGCCCCGCCCCTGGCGCAATACCTGTACCTCCACTGTGCCGGCCAGGGCCTGGAGGCGGGCGGTGAGGGAACCGGTTTCCGCCAGCCAGCTCAGCACCTGGAGAGGCGGACGCCTGGCGGACCAAAATCCGGGAACGAACCAGTGCGGATCGTTGGCGAGCAGCAGACTGGGAGCGAGCGGCTTCAAAGGCAATGATCGCTGTGGGGTCAAACGTCGGCGTAACGGTCGCCGCTGCCGATCCAGAAGGCCAGCAGCGGGGGGATGCGTTCCGGGGCGTGGCGTTCGAGCCATTCGGCCGCCTGCCGCACCTGGGGCAGCCATTGGCGGTCGCGCACCGGATCGGCCATTTTAAACTGCAGGGCCCCGCTTTGGCGAGTCCCGAGCACCTCTCCCGGCCCGCGCAGTTCCAGATCCTTTTCCGCCAGGGTGAAACCGTCGTGGCAGCGGCGCAGATAGTCGAGGCGCTGGCGCGCCGCCTCCGTCAGCGGGGGGCGGTAAAGCAGGATGCAGTAGCTCTGCCCCGGCCCCCGCCCCACCCGGCCCCGCAGCTGGTGCAGCTGGGCCAACCCTAAGCGTTCGGCGTTCTCGATCACCATCAGGCCGGCGTTGGGCACATCCACGCCCACCTCGATCACGGTAGTCGCCACCAGAAGGTCGATGTCGCCGGCCTTGAAGGCCGCCATCACCGCTTCCTTGTCGGCGCCTTTCATACGCCCGTGCACCAGCCCGATGCGCACGCCGGGAAGCTCCCCGGCGAGCCGTTCCGCCGTCTTTTCCGCCGCCTCCCCGGCCAACACCTCGGATTCCTCGATCAGGGTACAGACCCAGTAAGCCTGGCGGCCGCCGGCGAGCCAATCCTGCAGCCGGGCGATCAGTTCGGTGCGGCGGGCCTCGCTCATCACCCGGGTTTCCACCGGTTGCCGCCCCGGCGGCAGCTTGTCGATCACCGACACCTCCAGATCGCCGTAGCGCAGCATCGCCAGGGTGCGGGGGATGGGGGTGGCGGTCATCACCAGATAATGGGGGATCCACCCATCCGCCTTGGCCTTGAGGGCGAGGCGCTGATCGACGCCGAAGCGGTGCTGCTCATCGACGATCACCAGTCCCAGGCGGGCGAAATCCACCGCCCGCTGGAACAGGGCGTGGGTGCCGACGACCACATCGATCTCACCCCCGGCGACGGCTTCCAGCAGGCGGCGGCGTTCGCGGCTGGCGGTGCGGGCCGTCAGCAGCGCCAGCCGCACGCCCAGAGGCGCGAACCAGGTCCGCCAAGTGTGGGCGTGTTGCTCGGCCAGCAGTTCCGTCGGTGCCATCAGTGCGGTCTGCCAGCCATTGGCGGCGGCGCACAGGGCGGCCAGCGCGGCGACCACGGTCTTGCCGGAACCGACATCCCCCTGCAAAAGCCGCCCCATCGGCCGGGTGGCGGCCAGATCGCCGCGGATCTCGGCGAACGCCCGCCGCTGGGCGTCGGTGAGCCGAAAAGGGAGCTGCGCCAGAAACCGCTCCAGGTCCTGCTCCACCAGCGGCAGCGCCGGCGCCCTGCCCTCGGCCCGGAAACGGTCCTGGTTCCGAAAAGCCAACTGATGCGCCAACAGTTCCTCGAAGGTCAAGCGCTGCCAGGCCGGATGATGCCCCGCGGTCAGGGCGGCGGGGTCGGCCTCGACGCCGGGACGGTGCAGGGCGGCCAGCGCTTCCACCAGCGCCATCCGCAGCGGTGGCGGCAGGGATTCCGGCGGCAGCGCCGGCAACCACGGCGGGGCGGCGACCAGCTGATCCAGCGCCTGTCCCTGCAGGCGCCGCAGGGTACGCTGGCTGAGTCCCGGGGTGGTGGCGTAGACCGGCACGATCCCCCCGCTGGCCTGCTGGGCCGGCTCCAGTTCGGGATGGATCATCTCGCGACCGAAGCCAGACACCCTGACCTCACCGAAACAGCGCCAGCGGCTACCGGGAAGCAACCGGTTACGCAGGGCGGCGCTGAAATGGAAAAAGCGCAGGTCCATGGCGCCACTGCCGTCCCGTATCCGGCTGACCAGCATCGGCCTGCGCCGTCCGGTCACTTCGGTGAGCACCACCTCGCCTTCGATCAGGCACTTGCCCGCGGCGGCGGCGATGGGAACCACGGTACGCCGGTCCTCGTAGCGAATGGGAGCGTGCAGGAGCAGGTCGCGCAGGTCGAAAACGCCGAGCTTCTGCAGCCGTGCCGCCAGCGTCGGGCCGACGCCCTTGAGACTCAAAACCGGAGGAATGGACATCGCGGCGGCTGCCGCCATGATCAGCTGCGGGCTCGCTGTATCTTCAGAACCACCGGCAGATGGCGCAGACGGCGGATGATCCGGGCCAGATGACGACGGTCACGGACGGTCAGAGTGACCAGATCGGTGCTGGTGTGGCTGTCCTGCTGGGTGATCTGGAAGTTCTCGATGTTGGCCTCCGCCTCGGCGATGGTCGCCGCCACCCGGGCCAACGCCCCGCGACGGTCGAGGAGGACGATGCGCAAATCGACGGGAAACTCCCCTTCCACGTTGCGATCCCATTCCGCCGGCACCCAGGTCACCTGTTTCTTCTGGAATTCCAGAGCGTTCTTGCAGCCGCTGCGGTGCACCACCAGGCCCTTGCCGGGGCGGAAGAAACCGATGATCGGATCGCCGGGGATCGGCCGGCAGCACTTGGCCAGACTGACCACCATGCCCTCGGTGCCCTGGATGATCAATGGCGCCCCGCTGCCGTTTTCCTCCAGCGCCACATCGACGCCGTCACCGCTGGCGGCCAGCTGGCGCGCCACCAGCATCGCCATGCGGTTGCCCAGGCCGACCTCTTCGAACAACTGTTCGAGATCACGGCAGCCGATGGCCTGCAGCTTGGTGGTCAGCGCTTCGGAGGGGATCGCCTCCAGGCTCAGGCCCAGCTTGTGCAACTCCGCCTCCAGCATCCGCTGCCCCAGACCCACCGCCTCACGGCGCTTGAGCTGGCGCAGGTAGCCGCGGACCGCACTCCGGGCCTTGGCGGTCACCACGTAACTGAGCCAGGAGGGATGGGGACGGGCGTGTTCCTGGGTCACCGCCTCGACCGTCTGGCCGTTGGCCAGGGGCGTGTGCAGCGGCATCAACCGGCCATCGATACGGGCGGCGACGCAGTGATTGCCCACTTCGGTGTGGACCGCGTAGGCGAAATCCAGGGCGGTCGCTCCATAGGGCAGTTTGACGATGTCCCCTTCCGGAGTGAAGACGTAAACCTCCGAAGGAAAGAGATCGATTTTGAGATTGTCGAGAAACTCCAGCGACCCGCCCTCGCCCTGCTGGTGCTCCAGGAACTCCTTGATCCAGGCATAGGCGCGGGCCTTGGCGGTGTCGGCGATCTCTTTTTTGTAGAGCCAGTGGGCGGCGATGCCGTTTTCGGCGATCCGGTGCATGTCGCGGGTGCGGATCTGCACTTCCACCGGCACGCCGTAAGGACCGACCACCACGGTGTGAAGCGATTGATAGCCGTTGTCCTTGGGCAGGGCGATGTAATCCTTGAACCGTCCGGGTACGGGTTTGTAGAGCCTGTGCACCACCCCCAACGCCCGGTAACAGGCATCCACGTCGGCGGTCACGATGCGCACCGCGTAGACGTCGAAGACCTGATTGAAGGTCAGGCCCTTCTCGCGCATCTTCTTGTAGATGCTGAAGATGTGTTTTTCCCGTCCGCGAACTTCCCCCTCGATGCCTGCTGCCTCCAGACGCTGGCGCAGGTTGGATTCGATGGTGGCGACCACTTCCTTGCGGTTGCCCCGGGCCCGCTTGACCGCCAGCTTCAACACCCGGTAGCGCATCGGGTGCATGGCCTGCATGGCCAGCTCCTCCAGCTCGAGGCGAATGCGGTTCATCCCCAGACGGTTGGCCAGCGGGGCGTAGATCTCCAGGGTTTCACGGGCGAAGCGGCGCCGCCGTGCGGGGGCCATCGGCCCCAGGGTGCGCATGTTGTGCAGGCGGTCGGCGAGCTTGACCAGGATGACGCGCAGATCCTGGGCCATGGCCAGGATCATCTTGCGCAGGGATTCCGCCTGGAGCTCCTGCTTGGATTTGGAGTCGAGCTGGGTCAGCTTGGTGACCCCGTCCACCAGCCCGGCCACCTCGTCGCCGAACAACTCGGCAAGCTGCGCCTTCGTGACCGGGGTGTCTTCGATGACGTCGTGGAGGATCGCGGCGACGATTCCGGCCGTATCCATCTTCATCTGCTCGGCCAGAATCGTCGCCACTTCGATGGGATGGCAGACGTAGGGTTCGCCGCTGAGGCGGAACTGGTCGGCATGGGCCTCGTCGGCGAACTCGACCGCCTGACGGACTTGCTCAAGCTGTTCCGCAGGCAGATAACCGGCCGCCGTCTCCAGCAAGCGCTCCGCCAGGAAATCCTGGGGGCGTTGGAGTTGCAGGGCCGGTTCCGCCATGGCGAGTTCCCTAGATCGTTTGCGGTTGCGGCGCTGACCCCAGCAGCGGGTCGACACCGCCGTTCATGTCCAGATCGCGCAGCTTGTCGATGTCGAGCTTGCCGGCGGCGATTTCCCGCAGGGCCACCACGGTGGCCTTGTCGTCACCCCAGGGGACCAGGGGTTCGGCGCCGGCGAGCAGCTGGCGGGCCCGCTTGGTGGCGAGCAACACCAGTTCGAAACGGTTTTCGACCTTGTCGAGGCAGTCTTCTACGGTGATTCGGGCCATGGATTTCCCTCAAGTCTTGTTGTATTCGTATAACAAATCTGTTGCGAATTAGCAATCCCGTTGTTCCAGAATCTCCACAGCCGGCAGTTTCTTGCCTTCGAGGAATTCCAGAAACGCGCCGCCGCCGGTGGACATGTAGGAAATGCCGTCGGCGACGCCGAACCGCTCGATCGCCGCCAGGGTGTCGCCGCCGCCGGCGATGGAGAACGCCGGGCTTTTGGCGATGGCCTCGGCGATGCAGCGGGTGCCGTGGCTGAACTGCTCGATCTCGAACACCCCCACCGGCCCGTTCCAGACGATGGTGCCTGCCTGCATGATCCTGTCGGCGTAGAGATCGGCGGTTTTGGGACCGATGTCGAGGATCATCTCGTCCTCGGCCACTTCCTCCACCGGCTTGGTAACCGCCTCGGCGTCCTCGGAAAACGCCTTGGCCACCACCACGTCCACCGGGATGGGAATCTCGGCGCCGCGGGCCCGGGCTTGTTCCATCAGGCGCTTGGCTTCCGGGATCAGATCTTCCTCGTAAAGCGATTTGCCCACCGGATGGCCGGCAGCGGCGATGAAGGTATTGGCGATGCCGCCGCCCACGATCAATTGATCCACTTTCTGGGCCAAAGTTTCCAGCACCGTCAGCTTGGTGGATACCTTGGAACCGCCTACGATGGCCAGCAACGGACGGTCGGGATTTTCCAGCGCCTTCGACAGGGCCTCCAGTTCCTTGGCCAGCAGCAGGCCGGCGCATACCTCGGGGGCGAACTGAGCCACCGCATGGGTGGATGCCTGGGCCCGGTGGGCGGTGCCAAAAGCATCCATCACGAAGACGTCGCAGAGGGCGGCCATCTTCCGGCCCAGTTCCGGATCGTTCTTCTTCTCCCCTTTCAGGAAGCGGACGTTCTCCAGCAGGACCAGCTCACCGGGCACCTGACACTGCACCCCGTCGATCCAGTCCCTGACCAACCGCACCGGCAGCCCCATCAGTTCGGACATGCGTTCCGCCACCGGCGCCAGGGAATATTGGGGATCGTATTCCCCTTCCTTGGGGCGGCCCAGATGGGACATGACCATCACGCAGGCGGCGCCCTGTTCCAGGGCGTAACGGATGGTGGGAATACTGGCGCGGATGCGGGTGTCGGAGGTGACTTTACCGTCGCTGATCGGCACGTTGAGGTCGGCGCGGATCAGCACCCGTTTGCCCTTGAGTTTCAAATCGGTGATTTTCTTGATGGCCATGCTTCCTCCTGTCGGATGAACGAGTGATGAACGGGAAATGGGCGCTCCCCCATCAGGCGTTTTCCCGCCACTTGATGGAGCAGCCCATGCTGGGATACTGCACCTCGGGCCCCCGGCCGGTGGCGGCGATCTGCTTCATGGCCTCCAGCAGTTCGTGGCGGGCGCCGGGCACTGGATTCTTGCCGCCTTCGATCAGGCGGCCGCGGTACTGCAGCTGCAGCCCGGCGTTGTAGCCGAAGAAATCCGGGGTGCAGATGGCGCCGAAGGCCCGGGCGACCGCCTGGGTTTCGTCGAGCAGATAGGGAAACGGGAACTGTTTCTCCGCGGCGATGCGCTTCATGTTGTCGAAGGAATCCTCCGGATAGCGTTCGGTGTCGTTGGGATTGATGGCCACGCAACCGATGCCGTGACGGGAGATCTCGCGGCAGTCCTCGATCAAAATGTCGAGTATCGCCTTCACGTAGGGACAGTGGTTGCAGATGAACATCACCAACAGGCCGTTGGGCCCTTTGCATTGATCCCGGGTCCAGATACGGCCATCGACACCGGGCAGGGCAAAGTCGGGACAGGGTTTTCCGAACTCGCACAGCGGGGTTTCCATCAGCGCCATGACGCACCTCCTCTTGAGTCTTTTTGATGAAAAATCATATCAGAATCAGCCCGTTGCCGCCCTGTCGCCGGTCCTTTCCAGGCGCTTTTCCGGGTATTCGCACAAGTCGCGGATGACGCACCGGTCGCACTTGGGATTGCGGGCGGTGCACACGTAGCGACCGTGCAGGATCAACAGATGGTGGGCGTCCTGCTTGAATTCCTCGGGGGTGTAGCGGTTCAGCTTCTCCTCCACCTCGCGCACGGTCCTGCCCGGCGCCAGGCCGGTGCGGTTGGCAACCCGGAAAATGTGGGTATCGACGGCGATGGTCGGCTCGCCGTAGAGGGTGTTGAGAATGACGTTGGCGGTCTTGCGTCCCACGCCGGGCAGGGCTTCCAGCTCCTTGCGCGTCCGCGGCACCTGGCCGCCGTGTTTCTCGATCAGCTGCCGGCACAGAGCGATGAGATTGCGCGCCTTGGTGTTGTAAAGGCCGATGTGACGGATGTAACGCTTCAGCCCCTCCTCGCCCAGCGCCAGCATCTTCTCGGGCGTGTCGGCCACCTTGAACAATTCCGCGGTGGCCCGGTTGACGCTCTTGTCGGTGGCCTGCGCCGACAGCACCACCGCCACCAGCAGTTCGAAGGGCGTGCGGTACTCGAGCTCGGTGGTGGGATTGGGAATGGCCTTGGCCAGACGTTCGAAAATCAGCCTGCGCTTTTTCTGATTCAAACCGCCCGTCTCCGTTTCAGCGCCGCTTTCCTGGCTTCCAGCCTAGCCCGGTGCCTGGCCGCTTCCTCCTCGAGACGCCGCCGGCGCGCCCGGTAGCGGGCCTTGGCCTGCTCGCTGCGGGCGCGGCGTTCCTCGGCCGTCCGCGGGCGGAGGGACTCCGGCGCCGGCAGCATGTCGATGCATTCCACCGGACACGGTGGCAGGCACAATGCGCAGCCGATGCATTCGGCGGCGATCACCGTATGCATCCAGTTGGGCGCGCCGACGATAGCGTCCACCGGGCAGGCATCCAGGCAGCGGGCACAGCCGATGCAACAGGTCTCGTCGATCTTCGCCACCCGGGCGAATCTGCCGCCGGTTGCCGTCATGGCTTCACTTGACCCGCATCCCCGGCTCGGCCCCTTCGTCCGGTGACAGCAGGTACAGATCCTTGCCGCCGGGACCGGCCGCCAACACCATGCCTTCGGACACCCCGAAGCGCATCTTGCGCGGCTTGAGGTTGGCCACCATCACCGTCAGCCGCCCTGTAAGGGTTTTGGGATCGTAGGCGGCCTTGATGCCGGCGAATACGGTGCGGGTCTCGCCGCCCAGATCCAGGGTCAGCTTGAGCAGCTTCTCCGCCCCCTCCACGTGCTCGGCCTTGACGATGCGGGCGATGCGCAGGTCGATCTTAGCGAAATCGGCGAACTCGATTTCCGGCGCGACAGGCTCCACCGCCGGTGCCCGCTGGGGCGCCGGCGCCAGGCTTTCCCGGGAGGCTTCGATCATCTGCTCGATTTTGGCCGGATCGACGCGGGTCAGCAGCGGCTTGAAGTCATTGATGACGTGATCGAGCAGCGGCTGAGTCGCCACCTCGGGCCATTCCTGAGGCTCGATGGCCAGAAAAGCCTCCGCCTCCCGCGCCAGCTTGGGCAGGACCGGCTTGAGATAGGCGACCAGGATGCGGAACAGATTGATGCCTTCGCTGCAGACTGCCTGCAGTTCGCCCTCCCGGCCCGGTTCTTTGGCGATGACCCAAGGTTTGTGTTCGTCGATGAACTGGTTGGCGGCATCGGCCAGGGCCATGATTTCCCGCATGGCCTTGCCGAACTCGCG
Source organism: Methylomarinovum tepidoasis (assembly GCF_030294985.1). Lineage (NCBI taxonomy): Bacteria > Pseudomonadati > Pseudomonadota > Gammaproteobacteria > Methylococcales > Methylothermaceae > Methylomarinovum > Methylomarinovum tepidoasis. Next base: position 1,738,590 of record NZ_AP024718.1, on the reverse strand, counting down.
CTTTTCGTACAGAGCGGCGATCTCCTCGCCGGCCTCGAGAAAGCGCACGAACAGGTCGGGATCGGGCAGATGACCGGCCAGGCGGTTGTCGAAACGCTTTTTGATGAAACCGGCGCAGCGCGAGGCGATGTTGACCACCTTGCCCACCAGGTCGGCGTTGACCCGCTGGGTGAAGTCCTCGAAGTTGAGGTCGATGTCGTCCACGCCCGGCCCCAGCTTGGCGGCGAAATAGTAGCGCAGATACTGGGGATCGAGATGGTCCAGATAGGTGCGGGCCTTGATGAAGGTGCCGCGGGACTTGGACATCTTTTCGCCGTTGACGGTGAGAAAGCCGTGGGCGTGGATGGCGGTGGGGGTGCGGAAACCGGCCCCGTGGAGCATCGCCGGCCAGAACAAGGCGTGGAAATAGATGATGTCCTTGCCGATGAAGTGGTACAGCTCGGCATCGCTGTCCGGTCCCCACCAGGCGTCGAAATCCAGGCCCTTTTCCCGACACAGGCGTTTGAAACTGGCCATGTAGCCGATGGGGGCGTCGAGCCAGACGTAGAAATACTTGCCGGGGGCGTCGGGAATCTCGAAGCCGAAGTACGGGGCGTCACGGGTGATGTCCCAGTCCTTGAGGCCGCCCTGCAGCCACTCGTCCACCTTGTGGGCCACTTCCGGCTGCAGGTGGCCGGGCTGATGGACCCATTCCTTGAGGAAGGACGCGAAAGCCGACAGCTTGAAGAAGAAATGTTCGGTCTCCTTCTCCACCGGCGTCGCCCCGGAAACGGCGGAAACCGGATTCTTCAGCTCGGTGGGGGAATAGGTGGCGCCGCACACCTCGCAATTGTCCCCATACTGGTCCTTGGCGCCACATCGAGGACACTCGCCCTTGATGAACCGGTCCGGCAGGAACATCCGCCTGACCGGATCGTAGAACTGGGTGATGGTACGGGCTTCGATATAACCCTTCGCCTTCAGGCGGCGGTAGATCTCCGTGGCCAGCTCGCGGTTCTCCGGGGAATGGGTGCTGTGGTAACAGTCGAAGCCGATCTCGAAGCCGGCGAAATCGGCGCGGTGCTCGCGGCCGATGCGCTCGACCAGCGCTTCCGGGGTGATTCCCTCCTCCTGGGCCTTGAGCATGATCGGCGTGCCGTGGGCGTCGTCGGCACAGACGTACCAGCAGACGTTGCCCCGCAGCTTCTGGAAGCGGACCCAGATGTCGGTCTGGATGTACTCCACCAGATGGCCCAGATGGATGGGGCCGTTGGCATACGGCAGGGCGCTGGTGACGAGCAGGTTGCGGCCTGGCATAAGACTTCTCTCCGTGAGATAGGGCTCGTGATCTTCAAGGAAAGCAAATCATTTTAACCCAGTTTGGTGGTAAAGTATTTCGTCCTTTGGACTAGACTGAAGTTTATGGAAACGGCTTTGACGATCAGCCGGGGGCGTCCTTTGCCACTCGGTGTCCACGGCTTCGACGGTGGCATGAACTTCGCCATCTTCAGCCGCAACGCCACCCGCATGTGGCTGCTGCTGTTCGACGACCCGGCGGTGCTGGAGCCCACCTGGTGCTTCGAACTGGATCCCGCAACCCATCGTACCGGTGACATCTGGCACGTCTACGTTCACGGCGCCCGCCCGGGGCTGACCTACGTGTTCCAGGCCGACGGGCCTTTCGCCCCCCACGAAGGCCACCGTTTCAATCCCCAGCGCGCCCTGCTCGACCCTTACGCCACCGCCCTGACCGGCGTCGAGCATTGGGACTTTGCCATGCTTTGCGACCGCTGGCTGGAGGAACATCCCGACGAGCCGATCCCCAAGGCGCAGTATCGGGTCAAGGGGCTGATTCCAAGCGAGCGGGAATTCGACTGGGATGGCGACCGTCATCCCAAGATCCCCTGGTCGGAAACCGTCATCTACGAAACCCACGTGCGCGGCCTGACCATCCACCCCTCCTCCTGCGCCCACTACCCCGGCACCTATCTGGGCGTGATCGAGAAGATTCCCTATTTCAAGGAATTGGGGATCACCACTTTGGAGCTGATGCCGGTGCACCAGTTCAATCCCCATGAACTGGACCGCAGAAACCCCCTCACCGGTGAACCGCTGGTCAACTACTGGGGCTACAGCACCGTGGCCTTCTTCGCTCCCCACGCCCAGTACAGCACCGGCCGCAGCATCGACGCCCAGATCACCGAGTTCAAGGCCATGGTCAAGGCCCTCCACGAGGCCGGGATCGAAGTCATCCTCGACGTGGTCTTCAACCACACCGCCGAGGGCAACGAGCACGGCCCGACCCTCAACTTCAAGGGACTGGACAACAGCATCTACTACCTGCTCGACGAGCACGACAAAAGCCGCTATCTCAACTATTCCGGCTGCGGCAACACCTTCAACTGCAACCATCCGGTGGTGCGCGGCTACATCCTCGAATGCCTGCGTTACTGGGTCACCGAGATGCACGTGGACGGCTTCCGCTTCGACCTAGCCTCGATCCTCGGGCGCGACCGCAGCGGGAGGCTGGTACCCAATCCGCCGCTGCTGGAATCCATCGCCGAAGATCCGATCCTGGGCAGCGTCAAGCTCATCGCCGAGGCATGGGACGCGGGCGGTGCCTATCAGGTGGGTTTCTTTCCGGGCGAACGCTGGTCGGAATGGAACGGCCAGTACCGCGACGACGTGCGCCGCTACTGGCGCGGCGACGACGGTATGCTGGGACCGTTCGCCACCCGTTTGTGCGGCAGCGCCGACCTGTACCAGCACAGCGGCAAGACCCCGCTCAACAGCGTCAACTTCGTCACCAGCCACGACGGCTTCACCCTCAACGACCTGGTCAGCTACGAACACAAGCACAACGAGGCCAACGGCGAGGGCAACCGCGACGGGACCAACGAGAATTACAGCTGCAATTACGGCGTCGAGGGCCCCACCGACGATCCCGAGATCGAAGCGATCCGCCTGCGCCAGATCAAAAATTTCCTCGCCACCCTGTTCCTTTCCCGCGGGGTGCCGATGCTCCTGGGCGGGGACGAGTTCCGCCGCACCCAGAGGGGCAACAACAACGCCTACTGCCAGGACAACGAGATCTCCTGGTACGACTGGCGTCTGATGAAGCAAAACCGCCCGCTGGTGCGCTTCGTCAGCCGGCTGGTCCGTTTCCGCCAAGCCCACCCGGTCCTGCGTAAAGGGGATTTCTACCACCCCGAGGAAATCGAATGGTTCGGCCCCCACGGTTCACCGCCGGACTGGCGCAGCGGCCGGGCCCTGGGGGCGGCGATCCATCCCCTCGATCCCGAAGAGCCCCAACTGTGCCTGCTGTTCAACGCCGCACCGGAAGCCGTCTCTTTCCACCTCCCGCCCCCGCCGCCGGGGCAATGCTGGCACGTGGTGGTGGACACCGCGGCCGCACCACCGGAGGACATCGCCGCCGTGGGCAGGGAAAAGAAGCTCACGCGGCAGGATCAGCTGACGCTGATCGGACGCAGTCTGTACGTGCTGGTGGCACAGGCAAAGGCAGGAAAACCCCGGAGGAGAAAATGACCGACCGCCGCCGCCAACCGGAACGCCGCCGACTTGGCTGGCGCACGTTCTGGTACGCCCTGATACGGGGACGGCGCCGAGGGCCGCGACGTGCCGAAGAGCAAGACCGTCCCCATTATGTCGATTACTACGAAGACCACCGGCTGCTGCTGTGGAGCTTGGGGATCGTCGCCGCCTGCGCCCTCGACGCGCTCCTGACGCTGATGATCCTGGCCCGGGGCGGTATCGAGATCAATCCGCTGATGCGCTTGCTGCTCGAACTGGGCACCTATCCGTTTTTCTACGTCAAATACCTCGGCACCAGCCTGGCGGTGATCTTCGTCCTGCTGCATCACCGCCATCGCCTGCTGAACCGGCCGGCAACGTCCTTCCTGCCGTTGCTGTTTGGCGTCTATGCCCTGCTGATCGGCTACGAATGGTGGCTGCTGTCGGCCTGAGCCGGCACCGGCAACACCCGCTCGACGATGGCGCAACCGACGCTGTCGCCCCAGACGTTGACCGCGGTGCGGAAGCGGTCCAGGAGCCAGTCCACCGACAGCAGAATGCCGATGTATTCGGTCGGCAGCCCCACCGCGCTCAGCACGATCACCATGGTCACCAACCCCGCCTCGGGAATGCCGGCGGCGCCGATGGCCGCCAAGGTGGCGGTCAGCGCCACGGTGACCTGTTGCATCAGGTTCAGATCCACGCCCAGCACCTGGGCGATGTAGATCGCCGCCACCGCCTCGTACAGGGCGGTGCCGTCCATGTTGATGGTCGCCCCGAGGGGAATGACGAATTCGGCCGCTTCCCGCCGCACTCCGCCCCGGTCCACCGCCGCCTCCAAGGTCACCGGCAGGGTGGCCGAGGAACTGGCGGTGGAAAAGGCCGTCAGCAGCGCCGGTGACATCGCCCCCAGAAACCGCCAGGGGGAGCGGCGAGCGAAGATCCACAGCAGCAAAGCCAGCGTCACGAAGGCGTGAAAGGCCAAACCGGTGAGCACGGTGCCCATGTATCTGCCGGTTTGCTGCAGGGTCTGCAGAAAGGCGCCGTGCAGCTGGGCCTCCCCGAAACGGGCGGTCACCAGACAAAAGATCCCCAGCGGCGCCAGCGTCATGATACCGAGGATGAGCGCCAGGAAGGCTTCGTTCAGCTGGACGATGAAGCGGCTGACGGTCTCGGCCTTCGGACCCAGAATGGTCAGGGTGCCGGCGAACAGCATGGAAAAGACGATCAAAGGCAAAAGCTGCATCTCCGCCATCGCCTTGATCACGTTGTCGGTCACCAGCATCAGCGCCATGTGCTCGACGATGGCGCCGAGGCCCATTTCCTTGTTCGCCACCCGGGCCGATTCCAACAGCGCCGTATCCGGCGGCGGCGCACCGGCGCCGGGCTCGAAGGCATTGACCAGAACGATGCCGACGATCACCGCCAGCACCGTGGTGGTCAGATAATAGCCGATGGCCACCGCGCCCGGCCTGCCCAGCCGGCGCACGTCCCCGAAACCGAGGATCCCGGCCATGACGCTGGTCATCACCAGCGGCACCACCAGCATCTTCAGCAGACGCAGAAAGATCTCCCCACCGACGGCGAAACCCACCGCCCAGTGGGGCCGCCACAACCCCAGCAGGACCCCGAGGACGATGGCGATGAAAATCCACAGGGTCAGATGATTCTTTTCGTTCGACATCTTCGCTCCATTCCGCCAGGTTATCTATAATGACCGGTTTACGGATTCATCTTCCGCAGACGGCAATCCCCACCACAGCATGCTTTTGATCGCCTCTTTCGCCTTCCCGCCGAGCCTGCGACGCTTCTGGCAGTGGTGGCGCCAGCAGCTGGCGGCGCTGATCCCGGAAACCCTGCGGCGCCGCTGGCCGAAGGCGGAACCTTATTTCATCACCTTCACGCCAGAAGGGGAAATGGAAATCCTGCGCCAGACCGAGGACGACCGACCCTTGCAGCCGGTCGCCCACGACGGCAGGGCCGACGCGGAAGAAAGATACACCCTGCTGCTGCAACCGGGACAATGCCTGGTGCGGCGCACGGTCCTGCCTGCGGCGGCACGCAAGAATCTGAGTCAGGTCATCCGCTTCGAAATCGACCGCCACACCCCGTTCGAAGCCGATCAGGTCTATTTCGACACCCGCATCGTCGAACAGGCCAACGCCAAAATCGTCGTCGAGCTGATCGTCGTCCCCAGGCAGGTGCTCGACCCGCTGCTGGCCCAAGCCGAGGACGCCGGCCTGAACATCGACGACATCGCCGTTCTCGACCACGGCCAGCCCAGGACCGGACTTGCCTTGCTGCCCGAAGGCCGAAGCGATCAGCGCCCGCGCTGGTCTCGGCATCTGAATCTGGCGCTCGGCACCTTACTGTTGGCCCTGATCGGCGCCGCCCTGCTGCTTCCCGTCCTGTTCCAGCAGCGTCGGATCGAGATCCTGGAACGGCAGGTCGCCAAAGCCCGCAAGGCCGCCATCCGCGCCACCGACATCCAGCAGCGCCTGACGGAGCTGAAACGCCAGCGCCGCTTCCTGGTGGACAAGAAGCTTCAGACCCCGGCCCTGACGCAACTGCTGGAGGAGCTGAGCCGCCGCCTGCCGGACGACACCTGGCTGACCCAATTGCGGTATCAAGACAGCCAGCTGCGCATCGACGGCCGGTCCCCCGCCGCTTCCAAACTGGTACGACTGCTGGAAGATTCCCCCTACTTCGACAACGTGCATTTCATCTCTCCCATCACCCAGGACCGCCACAGCGGTCTGGAACGGTTCCGCATCAGCATGGATGTTCATCATGGCCCCGATAAAACGCCTGAATCCCAATCTGAATGAGACGGGGCAGCGCATCCTTGCGGTGCTACTGTTGTTGCTGCCGCTGGTGCTGCTCTATGGGCTTGCCATCGCCCCTTATCTGAAGATCCTGGCGGACAACCGGGAGCGGATCGAAGACCTGCGCTTCCAGTTGCAGCGGCTGCAACGGACCGCCGCCAAAGCCCCCTTGTGGGAAGGGCGACTGCAGGCACTGCAACAGGATCCGGCCGCCCGGCGCCACTATCTCCAGGGCGCCACCCCGGCCCTGGCGTCGGCCGAACTGCAGAAGCGCCTGGGGGAAATCGTGCGCGCAGCAGGCGGAGAGCTCACCAGCACCCAGGTGCTGGGAACGAAGGAAGAAGACGGCTTCACCCAAATCTCAGTGCGGGCCCGCTTCACCGCTTCCAGCCGTCAGTTGCAGGAGATCCTGCAGGAAATCGAAGCCAACCCGCCCTACCTTCTTATCGAGCGCCTGACCGTCCGCCCCGTCCGCGGCCGGCGCGATCCCAAAACCCGGCAATTCATTCCGCTCGACAAGCTCAACGTCGATCTGACCGTCTACGGTTACATGAAGACCGAACCCTCATGAGCCTCCACCGCAAACACTGGCCGACAATCGTCCTGGGAACGGCATGTCTGGGAATGGCGATGTTCCTTGCAGCGGAATACACGCACCTACGCCGCACGCTGTTACAACCCCAGCCGGGTGTCGAGACACCCAAGCTGGAAGCACCGGCGACAGAACCGGCGCAGGAATTCCAGCTTCCGCCGCTGTCTGCAGAGTCGGCCTTCGTCTCCCGCCCGCTGTTTCTCGAAGGCCGCCGTCCGGTCGCGGAGGAAAGCGCCGACGAACCCACGCCGGAACCTGCCGCCGCCAAAGGACCGCCGCCCGAGGTCGAGCTGATCGGCATTCTGGAAACCCCGGAAACCCGCCTGATCCTGCTGCGCGACAAGCGGGGAAAGGTCGTGCGCCTGCATCCGGACGAAACCATCGACGGCTGGCGCCTGCAGCGCATCGAAGCCGACCACGTCGTCCTGACCCAAAACGGCCAGGCGCACACGCTCAAGCTGGTCAAACCCCGCAAAGCCCCCAAGCGCAGGATTTCCCAGCCCCGGCGGACGAAACCAAGTCCCCGCAACCCTTTCGCCAACCCGTTCACGAACCACCGACCCAGCAAAAAACCAGGAAAGAAGTCACCGTGATCCGTCACGTCAAATCCATCACCGCCCTGACCCTGATCGGCGCACTGGCCGCCTGCGAATCACTGACCCACCGTCCCGGGGAAAAATTGCCCCTGGAATTGCTTGAAGTTCCCCCGGTTCCCCCGGAAACTTCGGAAAATCCATCCAAAGCGGGCGCCTCTCCGCTGGAACCGCCGCTGAAGGAGGCGGAAATCACCTTAGGCACGGGACAGACGATTCGTCCCCCGAGTCATCCGCGCCCATCTCGCAAACCAGGCAAATACACCCTCAATTTCGACGACGCCGACCTGGGGGAGGTCGCCAAAGTCATCCTGGGGGACATTCTCAAGGTCAACTACGTTCTCAGCCCCCGGGCGGCAGGTAAGATCACCCTGCAGACCACCCGCCCCCTGAACCGGGAAGAGGTGCTCCCGGCCCTGGAACTGGTGCTGCGCATGAACGGCCTGGCTTTGGTCAAAAAAGGCGATTTCTATTGGATTGGACCGATGGACGAAGCTACCCAAGGGGCACCTTTGTCCCTGACCGGAAGCAATCTGCCACCAGGTTTTCAAGTGCGGATCTATCCCTTGCGTTACATGGAGGTGGAATCGATCCAGAAAATCTTGCAACCGCTGCTCGGTCCTAAATCCCTGCTGTATACGGATCCGGTCCGCAATCTACTGCTGGTGGCCGGCACCAGCGCGGAATTGAGCGCCACTGACGAGGTTGTCCGCACCTTCGACGTCAATTTCCTCAAGGGCATGTCAGTGGGGCTGTTCCCGCTCCATAACCTGGATGCCGAAACCTTGAGCGCCGATCTCGAAAAGGCCCTCGGGAAAAAGGTCCTGCAAGACGCCTCCCTTTTACGCTTGATCCCGATCGACCGTCTCAATGCCTTGATGGTCATCACCCGACAGCCGGAATACCTGCAACTGGCTCAAACCTGGATCAAGCGCCTCGACCGGGCGGTATCCGAGGAAACCGGTTCGGTCCATGTCTATCGGGTCCAGAATATGGATGCCAAAAAGTTGGCCGAAACGCTGAATCAGATCTTCACCGGCAAGACCCAGGTCCCGAGAACCCAAGTGGCGCCCGGCAGCAGGAGAGTCACCCTCAAGGGGCGCAACCAGCCACAGAGCAGCGCCCGCCGCACCCAAACCCCGCTGCGCATCATTGCCGATGAGCCCAACAACGCCCTGATCATCATCGCCAATCAGGAACAGTACCGGGAAATCGAAAAGGTCATCAAGGACCTGGACCGGCTGCCGTTGCAGGTGCTGATCGACGCATCCATCATCGAAGTGACACTGAGTGACGATCTCAAATACGGGCTGGAATGGTTCGCCCAGAACAAGCTGCCCAAGAAATACAGCAACACCGGATACAGCACTGACGGACTTAATCTGGGCGACGCTGCCAAAACGGCTCTTCTCAATGCCTTAGCACCCGGTTTCAGTTATGTATGGCAAAGCAAATCCCAGGAAATCGGTGTGATTCTGCAAATGGCAGCCCAACAGGGAAAACTCAACGTGGTTTCCTCCCCTTCACTGATGGTGCTCAACAATCACGAAGCCACCATCAACGTGGGCGACCAGATCTCTCTCCAGACTTCGCAGGCGACCAATACCGGCAGCAGCGGCACCAATCCCATCATCACCGCTACGTATCAGCAACGTGACACCGGGGTTCAACTGAAGATCAAGCCTCGGGTAAACACCGGCGGTCTGGTCATTATGGATTTGGAACAGAAGGTAGACGACATCGGCCGCCAGCTGCCGGGCAATCCCAACCCCACCATCATCCAGCGCCAGATCACCAGCACCGTGGCGGTCAAGGACGGCGATACCCTGGTGCTCGGCGGGTTGATCAAGGACAACCGTGACCAGAGCCAGGACGGCATCCCCTGGCTCTACAAACTACCGATCATCGGCCACCTGTTCGGCACCACCACGGAACGGATCAAACGCACGGAACTGGTGGTGCTCATCACCCCAAGGGTGGTGCGCAACCGCCACGACGCCTTCGTGCTCACCAACGAGTTCCGCCTCCGCCTCAAGGAGCTGTACCAGACACCGGCGGAATACCTCAAACAACCACCCAAGCGGCGCCGATCGCCGAAACCAGCCCCGGTACCGGAATCAGCCGGCTGACACCTGCTGCTGGATGCGACGGTAATCGAGCTTGCCGCTTCCCAGCAGCGGCAGCGCCGCGCAGGTGACGATCCGCCGCGGCAGCCACAGCTCCGGAACGCCCTGCTCGCGGGCGCAGGATTGCAGCGCTTCCAGGGTGGCGTTTTGACATTCGGTCACCAGCACCACCGCCTCGCCGCGCCGGGAATCGGCCACCGCCACGGCGGCATGGCGGTGTTCCGGCCACACTCGGGCGGCCAGGGATTCGACGCCGTTCAAGGGCACCATCTCGCCGCCCACCTTGGCGAAGCGTTTCAGCCGGCCCGCCAGGGTCACGAAACCGTCGTCGTCTACGATCGCCACGTCACCGGTGTCGTACCAGCCCGCACCGAAACCCGAGGACGGCGGCGCCAGTTCTCCGGGCCGCTCGGGCAGCCAGTAGCCGAGCATGACGTTGGGTCCGCGCACGTGCAGGCGACCGCCTTGCGCCAGCCCTTCCACCGGTTCCAGACACCATTCGATCCCCGGCAGAAAGCGGCCCACGGTGCCGCTGCGGTAATGCATGGGGGTGTTGACCGCCAGTACCGGGCTGGTTTCGGTGGCGCCGTACCCCTCCAGAATCCGCAGGCCGAATTTCTCCAGCCACAGCCGGCGCACCTCCTCCTGGAGCTTCTCCGCGCCGGCGAAGACGTAGCGCAGGGTATGAAAGTCGTAAGGGTGGGCATGCCTGCCATAGCCCTGGAGGAAAGTGTTGGTACCGAACAGCACCGTGGCGTTGATCTCGTAGGCCAGTTCCGGAATCACCTTGTAATGCAGGGGATTGGGATAGAGGAAGGTGCGGATGCCGAACACCAGCGGCAGCAGCGTCCCCGGTCCCAGGCCGAAGACGTGGAACAATGGCAGCACGTTGAGGACCGTGTCGGTGGGATTGAAATCGAGCACCGCCGCCAGCTGAGCACAATTGGCCAGCAGATTGCGGTGGGACAGCAGCACCGCCTTGGGCGCCCCCTCGGAACCGGAAGTGAACAGCATGACCGCAGGCTCGGCCGCCGCCCCCGGTCGGCTGCGAAAAGAACCGCCGAACCAGGCGGCGGTCCAGGCCGCCAATTTGTCGGAGGCGGCCACCCCGTCCCGCCAGTCCTCCAGATAATGGACGGCGATGCCCGCCGCCTCGAGCGCCGCGATCTCTTCGGAAAGCCCCGCAAGCTCGACGAAACGGCGCGCCGTCAGCACCTCCCGGATCGTGCCGGTGCGGCAGGCGCCGGTCAGACCGGCGGGACCGGCGGTATAGTTGAGCATCGCCGGAAGCCGGCCGTGCTTTTGCAGCGCCAACACCGCGACGACCGCAGCGACGCCGCTCGGCAGCAGCACTCCGACGGGACCCTGATGACGCAGGTGCCGCCGCAGCAACGCGGCCATGACCTGAACCCGGGTGAGCAGACCATGATAGCCGAGCGGGCGCCGCTCGATGTCCTCGACCACCGCCCGCCTCGTCCCCACCGTGCGGCGGGCGTCCCAGACCGCTTCCAGCAGGGTGCGATCATAGGGAGTGGTGACGAACATCGTCTCGCGCATCAGCGCCGCCAGATTTTCACCGGCCCGGCGCCGGCGGGCGATGCCTTTGATTTCCTCCGGCGGGCGGATGTCCCGGGGCGGCCGCACCACCACGCGGATGCGGGGAAACCAGCGCCGGGGAAAGCGGCAGTCGAGACGGGAGAAGGGCGAATACTGAGCTCCGTCGATGCGAACCGGCACCACCAGCACGCCGGCGTGGTCGGCGATGAGCCCCGGGCCCTCGTAGATTTTCATCAGCGCCCCGGTGGTGGTGATGCGCCCCTCGGGAAAGATGACGATGCGCCGGCCCGCCTGCAACCGCCGGATCAGGGTCTTGAGGGAGGCCGGTTGCAGCGGGTCGAGCGGCACCACCTCGGCGAAACGCAGAAACGGCCGCACCCACCACAGGCGGGCGATGTGGGTGTTGATGGCGAACGTCGGTCCAGCGGGCAGAAAGGCCCAGAGGATGACCGGGTCGAGAAACGACTGGTGATTGGCGACGATCAGCACCGGCCCTTCGAAGCGCCGCAGCGGTTCCAGCCCCTCGATGCGGAGACGGTAGCAAAGACGCAGCAGCAGACGGACGACGGCTTTCAGCATGGCTCAGGCCGACTGACGGGCCTCGCGCTCCGTTTCCCGCTCGAGCAGGTCCACCATGTCGTTGAGTCCCTCGGACAGCACCGTGATGGTGTCGTCCAGACTCAGAAGCCCTGCCAGCGCGCCGCGCTCGTCCACCACCGGCAGGCGACGCATGCCGGCCTCGCGCATCTTGGTGACCGCCGAATGCAGATCCTCGCTTTCCAGGGCCAGGGGGATGTCGTCCTGCATCACCTCGGCCACGGTCACCGCCTCGCCGCTCAGGCCCTCTGCCCCGACCAACAGGGTCACGTCGCGGTCGCTGAGCATGCCGACGGGCACCTGGATGGTTTCGGCCTCGGCGGCCGTCGTCTCCGGCAACGCCTTCTTCCTGCGCCGCTTGCCGAACCAGCCCTTCTTCTGGCTGACCTGGGCGGCAGGGTTATGAGTCTGCTCTCGGATCACCACCAGACTGCGGACGCCGGCCTCGCGCATCTTCTCCACCGCCTCGGTCACGCTGGCGTCCGCCGTCACCGTGGCCACCTGGCGCTGGCAGACGTGCCTGACCGGCCGCCAGGCACGGCGGTGGGGCACGTATTTGTAAAGTTTGTGGATCATCTCCAGGAACCACTTGGGCCGTGCCAGCACCACGTAGAACAGCACCAGATCGGCCTCGGGGATCCCGATGGTGATCTCGTCGATGACCATCAGCAGGACGGTCCAGAGGATCACCTTGGTCTTGTAGGCACGTTCCTTTTTGGGTTTTTTCTTTTTCGCCGGGGTCTTGTCGGCCATGACTTTCCGTCCTCAGATCAAAATCAGCGGCTGACTTCCGCTTCGCGCTGAATTTCCCGCTGCAGCAGTTCCACCATGTCGTCGAGGCTGTGGGACAGCATAGCGATGGTGTCGTCCAGGCTCAACGTCCCGATCAGGTGACCGCGCTCGTCGACGATGGGCAACTGGCGGGCGCCGATCTCGCGCATCTTCTCCACCACCGCATGGACGTCCTGGTCGGCGCGGGCCACCACCGGATCGGGCGTCATGATCTCTTCGATCAGGGTGTCCTCCCACAACAGGCCCTGTCCTTCGACCCGAAGGGCCAGATCGCGGTCGGTGACGATTCCCACCGGCACCTGGATGCTTGTACCGGCGGTCTTGGCCAGCGCTTTGCCTTTTTTCCCCGCCGCTTTGTCTTCGGTTTCCGCGACTTCTTCTGCTTCCGGCACATAGGGCCGCGCCTCCACCACGATGAGGCTGCGCAGATGCTCGTCGCGCATCAACTGGGCCACTTCCAGCGCCCGGGCATCCGGGGCCACGGTGATCACATCCCGCTTGCAGATGTCGCCGACGGTGTGCCAGGACTGGCGGTCCGGCATATATTCGTATACCCGGTGAACCATTTCCAACAACCAACGGGGCAGGAAGATCAGCAGGGCGAGCAGGAAAACCTCGGCCAGCGGCAGACCGGGGGTAATCTCGTCGGCGACCATGAACAGAAAGATCCACAACAGGGCCCTGCCCTTGTAGGAACGCGATTTCTTCTTTTTCTTCCTGGCTTTTTTCCGTTGCGCCAGCGCCTGTCGCTCCGCCATGACTGCTTACTCGATCTGGAATTTTGCAAAAACGCCTTTATCTTAATGGGTTCGGAGCGAAATCGGAAACGCCGGGGCTGGACAAGCCCCGACCATAAACTATAATCGTTCTCATTAACTATTCCCTCAGAGCGCCATGACCCCGTCCCGACCTCTCAGCGGCATCCCAGCCGGCCGCCCGGTGCGCATCGTCGACGTCGCCGACAAACGCACCCGGCTGCGCCTCCTCAGTCTGGGGCTGGCCCCGGGCACGACGATCCAGGTATGGCGCAACCGCAACGGCTCGGTGGTGATCGGACGCCATCACGACCGCATGGCCGTCGGCCGCGATCTGGCCGAACGCATCCTGGTGCAGGAAGAAACCCCATGACCGCATACACCATCGCCCTGATCGGCAATCCCAATTCCGGCAAGACCTCGTTGTTCAACCGCCTGACCGGCGCCCGTCAGCGCACCGGCAACTGGCCGGGAGTGACGGTGGAGCGCAAGGAGGGCGACTATCGCTTCGGCGGCGCCACCTTCCGGGTCGTCGATCTCCCCGGCACCTACTCCCTCGACCCGGAGGAAACCTCCCCCGACGAGCGCATCGCCCGCGACTTCATCCTCTCCCGTCAGGCCGACGTGCTGGTCAACATCGCCGATGCCAGCCAGCTGGAGCGGGCCCTGTATCTGACCCTGCAGCTGGCGGAAACCGGCGTTCCCCAGGTCCTGGCGCTCAACATGATGGATCTGGCGGAAAGCCGCGGCATCGAGGTGGATGCCGCCGAGCTGAGCCGGCTGCTGGACACCCCGGTGGTGCCCATCGTCGCCCGGGACGGCACCGGCCTGGAGGACCTCAAGGCCGCCATCGCCCGCCAGGCCAGGGAGCCGGTTCCACCCAGGATCCAGATCACCTATCCCCCAGCACTGGAACAGGCCATCGCCCGGCTCACCCCGGCGCTGGCCCGGATCGCTCCCACACGGCCGGGACGCTGGCTGGCCCTGCATCTGCTCGCCGGTCACCCACCCCCCGAACCGCTACCGGAGACGCTCGCCGCCCAGATCGGGGAACTGCGCACCCGGTTGCAGGGAGAACTGGGCCCGGACCTGGACCTTGTCATCGCCGACGCCCGCTACCGCCAGGCCCACGAACTGGCCCGCCAGGTGACCCGCCGCCACATCACCGGCTCCCGCTCCCTGTCGGACCGCATCGACGCCGTGGTGCTCAACCGCTGGCTCGGGATGCCGGTGTTTCTGCTGGCCATGTACGCCTTGTTCACCTTCACCATCAACATCGGCGGCGCCTTCGTGGACTTTTTCGATCAAGCCGCCGGCGCCCTGTTCGTGGAGGGGATGAAGCGGCTGCTGGCCGGCTGGGGTGTGCCCACCTGGCTCCAGGTACTGCTGGCGGACGGGATCGGCGGGGGCATCCAGGTGGTCGCCACCTTCATTCCCATCATCGGCTTTCTGTACCTGTTTCTCACCTTTCTGGAAGACTCCGGCTACATGGCCCGGGCCGCCTTCATCATGGATCGGCTGATGCAGAGGCTGGGTCTGCCGGGCAAAGCGTTCGTGCCGCTGATCGTCGGCTTCGGCTGCAACGTCCCGGCGATCATGGCGACCCGTACCCTGGAACGGGAACGGGAACGCATTCTCACGGTGATGATGGCCCCGTTCATGTCCTGTGGGGCACGCCTGGCGGTCTATGCTCTGTTCGCCGCCGCCTTCTTCCCCCAGGGCGGACAGAACGTGGTGTTCCTCCTCTATCTGGTCGGCATCCTGGCGGCCATGGGCACCGCCTTTCTGCTCAAATCCACTTTGCTGCCGGGAGATCCGCAACCGCTGTTGCTGGAGCTGCCCGCCTACCAGCTGCCGAGCGGCCGCAACCTGCTGTTGCACAGCTGGCTGCGTCTCAAGGGGTTCGTCACCGACGCCGGCAAATACATCGTCGTCATGGTGATGGTGGTCAACCTCCTCAACGCTTGGGGCACCGACGGCCGCTTCGGCGACGTCGCCCCCCACCGCTCCATGCTGGCGGCCGCCGCCCAGGCCGTCACGCCGGCGCTACGCCCCCTGGGAATCGCAGACGACAACTGGCCGGCCACCGTCGGCATCCTTACCGGCGTTCTGGCCAAGGAAGTGGTGGTGGGGACCCTCGACACCCTCTACAGCCGTCTGGACGAGACCGCAGCACCTCTGGAAACGGAGACGACGGCTTTCGACTTGAAAGCCGAGCTGGCGGCGGCCATCGCCACCATTCCCGTCAATCTCCACGACAGTCTCGACGCCCTTGGCGATCCTCTGGGCCTGCGGGTGCTGGAAAGCGGGGGCGATCTGGAACAGGCGGCAACCGTTCAGGAAGTCCACCGCAGCACTTTCGGGGCCATGGTGCGCCATTTCGACGGCCGTATCGGCGCCTTCGCCTACCTGCTGTTCGTTCTGCTGTACAGCCCCTGCGTGGCCGCCACCGCCGCCATCCGCCGCGAGACCGGCAGCCGCTGGATGCTGTTCGCCCTGGGCTGGACCACCGGGCTGGCCTACGGCGTGGCCACCTTCTTCTATCAGGCCGCCACCCTGCCCCGCCATCCCCTGTCCTCGCTGGCCTGGATGGCCGCGGTCGCCGCCGCCCTGGCCCTGTTCTGGCTCAGCCTGCGGCTGCGGCGTCAGCCGCCCCCACCCCTGGCCCCCAGCGGCGGCGGACCCGGTCTGATCCACCGCAGCTGCTGCCGGTGATCCTCGAGCTCCGCTCCCTGCTGCGCCGCCAGCGGCAGATTCCCCTCAAGGAACTGGCCGAAGCTCTGGGCAGCGATCCGGAAACCGTCCGCCCCATGCTCGAACGCCTCATCCGCCGCGGCGAGGTGGAGAGGCTGCCGCCCGCCACTCCCTGCCCCGGCGGCTGCACCCTGTGCCCGCTGCAGACGGTGGAAATCTATCGCTGGATTGCCGACAATGAGGGGGAAACATGAATATGGGAGGAAATCCAGTGCGCAAGCTCGCATTTCTGTTCGCAACCGCGATCCTGCCCCTGGGTGCACAAGCCACCCCGCCGCCTTCCAACGGCATCAAGCTGCCGGCCACCTACAAACACTGGCAGGTGCTGGGGGTTTCCCACCGGGACGACAACCAGTCCCTGCGGGTGATCGTCGGCAACACCACCGCCATGACGGCCACCCGGAAAGGCAATACCCATCCCTGGCCGGACGGCGCCATCTTGGGGAAACTGGTCTGGAAGGACAGCCGCCACCCCTTGTGGCAGCCCGCCATCGTCCCGGGAACCCTGTCCCACATCGAATTCATGGTCAAGGACAGCAAAAAATACGCCGACACCGGCGGCTGGGGCTTCGCCCGCTGGGTGGGGATGGAACTCAAGCCCCTTGACAACGACGGCGGCAAGCCCTGCTTCGAATGCCACAAGGCCGCCGCCAAGACCGATTTCGTCTTCACCCGGCCGGCACCGTTACCCTGAATTCGGCGCGCCTGTCGTATCCAATAACTCCAGCCAGTGCCGCACCGGCCTGGTGGCCACCGGCGCCAGGTGCAGCAGGCAGCCGATGTTGGCGCTGGCGATGACATCCGGATCGCCGCTTTCCAAGGCGGCGATCTTTCGTGCCCGCAGCCGGGCGGCCAGCCTGGGTTGGAGCAGGGAATAGACGCCAGCGGAACCGCAGCACAGCTGGGCGTCGGGTACCGGCGTCAGCGCGAACCCCAAACGTTGCAGAATCCCTTCCACCACCCCGGCGAGGCGCTGGCCATGCTGCAGGGTGCAGGGAGACTGGAACGCCACTCGGCAGGGGGCGACCTGCAGCGGGCGCAGATCCAAACCTGCGAGAATTTCCGCCGGATCCCGGGCCAGCTCCGCGATCCGGCGGGCCTTGTCGCGATAGGCGGGGTCGCAGCCCAGCAGCTCGCCGTAATCCTTCACCATCACCCCGCAGCCGGAGGCGGTGACGAGGATGGCTTCCGCGCCCGCTTCCACGTGGGGCCACCAGGCGTCGATGTTGCGGCGGGCGAAATCGAGCCCCTCGGTCTGGGCGTCCAGATGATAGCTGAGGGCGCCGCAGCAGCCGGCTTCGGGCACCCGGATCAGGCTGATGCCGAGACAGTCGAACACCCGTGCGGCCGCCGCGTCGATGCCTGGTTCCAGCACCGACTGGACACAACCTTCCAGAATCAGCATCCGGCGCGGATGGCGCGGCGGCGGCCAGGTAAAGCGCCCGCCCCGCCCCAGACGGACGCGCAGTGAACGGGGCAGCAGCGGCCGCAGCGGTTCGACCAGCCGATACCACGGCCGCAGCCGCCGGGGATGGGGCAGCCAGAAGCGCAACGCCGCCCGCAGCAGACGCTGGCGCCAGGGACGCGGCACCGCCTGCGCCACCCAACCGCGCCCCAGATCCAGCAGGCGGCCGTAGGCCACGCCGGAAGGACAGGTGGTTTCACAGGCCCGGCAGGTCAGGCAACGGTCCAGGTGCTTCTGCAGGCTGGCGGTGGGGGGCAGACCTTCGAACAGGTCCTTGATCTGATAGATCCGCCCGCGGGGACCGTCCAGCTCGTCCCCCAACAGCCGGTAGGTGGGACAGGTGGCGTTACAGAAGCCGCAGTGGACACAGCCGCGGATGATATCGGCCGCCAGCCGGGCGACCGGATCCTGGCGATATTGAGAAGCGAGTTCGACCTGCATCAGAGATCCTCGTACATCCGGCCGGGATTGAGAATGCGCTTGGGATCGAAGGCTTCCTTGAGGGCTTTATGCAGCTTGAACAGCTGCGGCGGCAACGGCTGGAACACCGGATCGGCCGGACCGTGCCCCCGGAACCAGGTGGCGTGCCCCCCCGCCTGCGCCGCCGCTTGGAAAATGGCGTCCGGCTCAGCGGTGGTCCTGAGCCAGCGCTGGGCGCCGCCCCAGTCGAGCAGCCAGCGGCCCGGCAGGTCGGGGTTGGGGGCGGCCGGGGGCCAAGCCAGCCGCCACAGGGATTCTTCCCCTGCGGTGAAGAAGGCCAGGCGCTGCTCTCGCAGATCCAGCCAGAAACGGTTGTCAGGCAGATATTCCGCCCCCAGATCGGCCGCCGTTTCCTCGATCACCTCAGGCAGACCGCTGAGGCGCAAATATAAAAACGGCTCGTCATAGGCCAAACCGCTCAGGGGCAGATCGCGCCCCATCAGCTCCGCCATCGCGCCCAGCGCCTGCTGCGGCGGCAGGCGGCGGCGCAGGGTCACTTCCAGGGGCGGTTTGGGAAGCACCTTGAGCGACACCTCCAGGATGACGCCCAGCGTCCCCAGGGAACCGGCCAGCACCCGCGCCAGATCGAAGCCGGCCACGTTCTTCATCACCTGCCCCCCGAAGGACAACACCTCGCCGCGTCCCGTGAGCAGTCTGACGCCGAGGACGAAATCCCGCACCGCCCCGGCGAAGGGCCGCCGCGGCCCGGAAAGCCCCGCCGCCACCGCCCCGCCGACGGTGGCCGGGCAGAAATGGGGCGGTTCGAAACCGAGCATCTGCCCCTCGGCCGCCAATACCTGCTCCAGTTCCGCCAGCGGAGTGCCGCCGCGGACGGTCACCACCAGCTCGCTGGGCTGGTAAGCGACGACTCCCCGGTGTTCGCCCAGCGCCAACACCTCGCCTTCGACGGCACGGCCGTAGAACGCTTTGCTGCCGCCGCCGACGATCCGTAGCGACGTGCCACGACGGCAGGACGTCGATACCTGTTCCTGCAATGCTTCGGTCAAGTCCATATCAGAAACGCACCAGTTCAGGATGAGGCAACCGCCCCTGGTGTACGTGCATTCCGCCCAGTTCGGCACAGCGGGCCAGGGTGGGCACCGCCTTGCCGGGATTGAGCAGCCCCCGAGGATCGAACGCCTGTTTGACGGCGTGGAACAGGCGCAGCTCCCCTTCGCCGAATTGCCGGCACATGGAATCGAGTTTTTCCACCCCCACCCCGTGCTCGCCGGTGATGGTGCCGCCGACCTGGACGCACAGTTCCAGAATCTCCCGCCCCAGGCGCTCGACCTTCTCCAGCTCCCCGGCGGCGGCGTCGTACATGATGAGGGGATGGAGATTACCGTCCCCGGCATGAAAGACGTTGGCCACCCGCAGGCCGTATTTGTCCGCCAGCCGGGCGATTCCGGCCAGCACCTCGGCCACCCGGTGGCGGGGAATGGTGCCGTCCATACAGTAGTAGTCGGGGGTGATGCGGCCGATGGCGGGAAAGGCGGACTTGCGCCCCTGCCAGAAGCGCTGCCGCTCGGCCTCGTCCTGGGCCACCTGCACCCGGAAAGCGCCGTGACGCTCGAACTGACGGCGGGCAGCGGCCGCTTCCGCCTCCACCTGGGCCTCAGGGCCATCCAGTTCGCAGATCACCAGCGCGGCCGCCTCGCGGGGATAACCCGCCTGGAGATAATCCTCCACCGCGACGATGGCGGGCCGGTCCATCATCTCCATCGCCGCCGGAATCAGCCCGGCCTCGATCACCGCCGCCACCGCGTCCGCAGCCGCCGCCACCGTGGAGAAGGCCGCCAGCAGGGTGCGGGTGCAACCCGGAAGCGGCAACAGGCGCACGGTGATCTCCGTCACCACCGCCAGCAGTCCCTCGGAACCGTGCACCAGAGCCAGAAGGTCATAGCCGGGCCCGTCGAGCCCGGCACTTCCCAGAATCACCGTCTCCCCCTCCATCGTCAGGCAGCGCAGGGCGATCACGTTGTGCACCGTCAGGCCGTATTTCAGACAATGGATGCCGCCGGCGTTCTCGGCCACGTTGCCGCCGATGCTGCAGGCGATCTGCGACGAGGGATCGGGGGCGTAATACAGCCCGTGAGGACGAGCCGCCCCGCTGATGGCGAGATTGCGCACCCCGGGCTGGACCCGAGCGGTGCGGCCCAACGGGTCCAGTTCCAGAATCCGGTCGAAGCGCGCCAGGCTCACCAGCAGCCCTTCCTCCAGAGGCAGCGCGCCGCCGGAAAGCCCGGTGCCGGCGCCGCGCACCACCAGGGGTACCTTTTCGTCATGGCACAGTTTCAAGATCCGAACCAGCTGGGATTCGTGTTCCGGCAGTACCACCAGCCAGGGCACGCGCCGGTAGGCGGTCAGGCCGTCGCACTCGTAGGGTTTCAGCTCCTCCGGTCGCCGCAGGATCGCCTCGTCGGGCACGATCGCCTGCAGGCGGCGGATCATCGCGTCACGCCGGGTCATGGTCCGTCTCCCTGCGGACGAAGAAGCGGTGCAACAGGAAACCGGCGGCGAATCCCCCCAGATGCCCCCACCAGGCCGCCCCCGCGCCGGCGGTGGTGGCTTGATAGGCCTGGAAAATGACCCACAACCCCAAAAACAGGATCGCCGGCACCGGAACGAACAGGGGGAACGGGAAAATCCACACGATCACCTGGGCGTGGGGGAAGAGGTAGAAGTAGGCGGCCATCACCCCGGCGATGGCGCCGGAAGCCCCCACCGCCGCGAGGGTGGCATCGGCGTTGATGGCCATGTGCACGCCATTGGCGATCAGACCGCACAGCAGGTAATAAACCAGGAATCGCCCCGACCCCATGCGGTCCTCGACGTTGTCGCCGAAGATCCACAACAACCAGGCATTGAAAATGATGTGCGGCCAACCGCCGTGGAGAAACAGGTTGGTGAGGAAGGGCCAATAGTCATTCGGATCGAGCCCGACCCAGGCGGCCCATTCGGGATGGGTGTAGCGGGCCGGCACCAGACCGTAGAGATAGAGGATCTTGAGGCGGATCTCCTCCGGCAGCCACCACAGATAAAGGAAGATCGTGACGTTGATGCCGATCAGGCACCAGGTCACCCACGGCGTGCGGTGGCAGGGGATCGTGTCGCGCAGTGGGATCATTCGCCCAAAGACTGCGCCGCCCAGGCACGCAGATCGATGAGGCTGTCCATCGCACCCAGTGTCGCCACGGCGACGAAGGCGTACTGGGGCACGAACAGCAGCGCCCCGTAAACCAGGATCATCCACAGGCCGCTGGCGTTTTGCAGGTCCAGCAGGCAGTGCAGGATCGCCAGGCCCTGGATGGTGTAGACCGCCAGGCTCACCAGCAGCAGATCGACCATCAGCACCTTGTCGATGTAGCCGGCGCCCCAGATCAGGGCGATCGCCAACGGCAGCAGCCAGCGCGGCAGGCGCAGGTGATAGAACTCCTCACCGAACCCGCCGGGATTGTAGAGCAGCGCCTGCCACCAGCGGGCCAGGGCCAGCGCGGCGAAGACGCACAAGGCGTACAACATCGCCACCAGGCCGTTGAGCAGACGCAGGGTACCCTCGCGCTCGAAACCGTAAACGGTCGCCCCCTTGACGTTGGCGACCGCCAGCGCCAACCAGTGCTTCCAGAACGCCGTTACGTCACCGGTCAGGGCATGGGTCAGCCCCACATAGGCGACCATCAGCGCCCACAGGGTCAGCAGCGCAACCCCCTGGGAAAACGTGTTGCGCAGCACCAGAGCCACGGGCATCAGCGGCAGCCACAGAACGAAACTCAAGGGGAACGGGAAACCGGGGCGCGGCGGCAGCCACATGAAACCCAGCCAGGTCAACACCGCGGCACCGATCAGGACCAGCCCCCCCTCCCACAACCCCCGGCGCAGGACCACCAGGGCAATGACCGCGCCACTGACCACGATCAAAGGGAGGAAATAGATACCGATCAGCGCGCAGACAGCGGCCACCGCCATGGCGCGCCAGCGACTGGCCATGATGAAAGCAGCGATTTCTTCCATGAGGTCTCCTCGCAAAGCCCGGCAAGGCATCAGTATAAAACAAAAAACCCCGGCCGGGCGCGGGCCCGACCGGGGTTGGCGTCAATGCCGTTTCAGATCCTGAAAGGTCTTACTTGGACAGGGTGAAGACGCTCAGCACGCCACCCAGCTGGGTGACCTTCTCCAGCGAGCGGTAGGCACCGACGGCGCCCAGACCTTCGGTCTCGCCTTCGAGGCCGGCAGCCATGCCGATGCCGGCCCAGCCACCGAGGCCGGACAGCACGCCGATGTACTGCTTGCCTTCGAACATCCAGGTGTTCGGGTTGCCGATGATGCCGGACGGGGTCTTGAACTTGTACAGTTCTTTACCGGTCTTGGCATCGCGCACCTTCAGGTAGCCTTCCAGGGTGCCGTGAACCACGATGTCACCCTTGGTGGCGAGCACGCCGCTCCACACCGAGAAGGGCTCCTTGTAGGACCAGACGATCTTGCCGGTCTTGGCGTCCCAGGCGGTGAACTGACCCAGGTTGTGGGAGCCGTCCTTCTTGCCGGTGAACACGTCGCGGCCGGCCGGGAACATGGTCAGAGTGGCGCCCACGTACGGCTGGCCCGGGGTGTATTCCACCTCGAAGGGCTCGTAGTTCATGCACAGGTGGTTGCCCGGCACGTAGAACAGACCGGTGCGCGGCGAATAGGCCACCGGACCCTGGTTCTTGGAACCGAGCGCCGCCGGACACACGTCCTCGGTGGTCACGTCTTCGCCGTTCTCCTCGGTGCTGTACTTGGGATCGACCACCGGGCGGCCGGTCTTCATGTCCACGTACTTGGCCCAGTTGACCGACTTGTCGTACTTCTCGGCCACCAGCACCTCGCCGGTTTCGCGGTCGAGGGTGTAGGCGAAGCCGTTGCGGTCGAAGTGGACCAGGGTCTTGCGCATCTTGCCGCCGATCTTCTGATCGACCAGCACCATTTCGTTGATGCCGTCGTAGTCCCACTCGTCGTGCGGGGTCATCTGATAGACCCACTTGGCCACGCCGGTGTCGGCATCGCGGGCCCAGATGGTCATGGACCACTTGTTGTCACCCGGGCGCTGCACCGGATTCCAGGTGCCGGGGTTGCCGGAGCCGTAGTAGATCAGGTTGAGCTGCGGATCGTAGCTGTACCAACCCCAGGTGGTGCCGCCGCCGATCTTCCACTGGTCCCCTTCCCAGGTCTTGAGGGAGGAATTCTTGCCGACCGGCTGCAGGCCCTTGTCCTTGCCCATCCAGGTCATGGTCTTGTTCGGGTCGAGGCCGACTTCGTCGTCGGGACCGGTGCTGTACTTCTTCCACACCAGCTTGCCGTCCTTGAGGCTGTAGGCGGCGATGAAACCGCGGACCCCGAACTCACCCCCGGAGATGCCGGTAAGCACCTTGTCCTTGACCACCAGCGGGGCGTTGGTGTTGGTCATGCCCAGCTTGGGATCGCCGTTCTTGACCTGCCAGACCACCTTGCCGGTCTTGGCGTCGAGGGCGGTCAGGGTAGTGTCGGCCTGCTGGACGATGATCTTGCCGTCGCCATAGGCCAGACCACGGTTGACCACGTCACAGCACATCACCGGGATGGTGGTGTCGGCATCCTGGGTCGGGACGTACTGCCAGATGATGGTCTGGGTCTTGGGATCGATGGCGATGACCTTGTTGGGGAAGGGGGTGTGGACGTAGAGCACGCCGTTGATGAACAGCGGGCCGCCTTCATGGCCCTTCAACACGCCAGTGGAAAAAGTCCAGGCGGGCATCAGCTTGGAGGCGTTCCGGTTGTTGATCTGGTCCAGCTCGCTGTAGCGGGTGCCCCAGTAATTGCCGCCCCAGACAGGCCAGTTGGCCGGATTCTTGGACAGCTTGATCACCTCCTGGTTGGCCTGGGCGCCGCTCGCCAGCAGAGCGGTAGCGACTGCGGACGCGATCAGGCCGTTTTTCAGGGTTTTCTTCATGAGATCCTCCTCGTTGTTTTTGGAAGGTGGTCGGGATCGAAATTTTGCGGCCGGGTGGGAACTTTTCCTACCCACGCCTCGAAGCGCTAAATTGAAGGATTTGCCTCAAAAAGTCAATAGAACGCCCCGTCAGCAGATTCGCGGCGGCAACTCGCCTCCGGGGCGAACCCTGATGGCGCAGAACTTGAACTCCGGGATCTTGGCGTCCGGATCGAGAGCCTCGTTGGTCAACAGGTTGGCGGCGGCCTCGTTGTAACAGAAGGCCATGAAAGTTGTCCCTCGCTGCATGCCGACATTCGCCCGGGCATAGGCGCTGACCCGCCCCCGGCGCGACTCCAGCGTCACCAGATCCCCGGGCGCCACCCCCAGATCCGCCAGATCCTGGGGATGGATCTGCACCACCGGATACGGCTCGATGGCGTCGAGCACACTGGCGTGGCGGGTCATGGCACCGGTGTGCCAATGCTCGAGCTGGCGGCCGGTGATGAAGACGAAGGGATAGTCGTCGTCCGGAAGTTCCGCGGCACGGGTGAATTCCGCCGGCACGAACAGCCCCTTGCCTGTGGGCGTGGGGAAGCTCTCGGTGAAGATGACCGCTTGCCCCGGGTCGCCCTCCTTCTCGCACGGATAGGTGACCGAATCCTCCTTTTCCAGCCGCTCCCAGGTGATGCCGGCGATGCTGGGCATGGCCCGGCGCATTTCCTCGAACACTTCCCGGGGGCCGGGATAATGCCAATCCAGCCCCATCCTCCGGGCGATCTCCTGGATGATCCACAGATCCTGACGCGCCTCTCCCGGCGGGTCGATGGCCTGGCGGCCGAGCTGGACCCGGCGGTCGGTATTGGTGAAGGTGCCGGTTTTCTCCGGGAAGGCCGAGGCCGGCAGCACCACGTCGGCGAATCCGGCGGTTTCGGTGAGGAAGATGTCCTGCACCACCAGATGCTCCAGCTTGGCCAGAGCGGCGCGGGCGTGGGCGACGTTGGGATCGGACATGGCCGGATTCTCGCCCTCGATGTACATGCCGCGGATCTGGCCTTTTTCGATGGCGTGGATCACTTCCACCACGGTCAGGCCCGGTTCCGGATCCAGCTTGGCGTCCCAGAGCCGTTCGAAGAATTCCCGCGCCTTGGGGTTGCCTACCGGCTGGTAATCGGGGAACACCATCGGGATCAAGCCGACGTCGGACGCGCCCTGGACGTTGTTCTGCCCCCGCAGCGGGTGCAGGCCGGTGCCGGGACGGCCGATCTGGCCGGTCATCAGCGCCATGGAAATCAGGCAGCGGGCGTTGTCGGTACCGTGAACGTGCTGGGAAACGCCCATGCCCCACAGGATCATCGACGCCTTCGAGGTCGCGTACAGCCGCGCCACCTCACGGATGGTGTCGGCGGGAATGCCGCACACCGGGGCCACCCGCTCGGGGGCGTAGTGCTTCAGGTGATGGCGCAGGTTGTCGAAGCCTTCGGTGCGTTTGTCGATGAATACCTGATCGTACAGGCCCTCCTCGACGATGACGTGCATGATGCCGTTGAGCAGCGCCACGTCGGTGTCGGGACGGAACTGCAGGGCGTGGGTGGCGAAACGGCAGATCTCGGTGCGGACCGGATCGGCGACGATCAGCTTGGCCCCCCGACGGGCAGCGTTCTTGATCCAGGTGGCCGCCACCGGATGGTTGACGGTGGCATTGGAGCCGATGAGGAAGATCACCTCCGCCTGCATCACGTCGGCCACGGGATTCGACACCGCCCCCGAGCCGATGCACTCGAGCAGCGCCACCACCGAGGAGGCGTGGCACAGGCGGGTGCAATGATCGACGTTGTTGCTGCCGAAACCGGTGCGCACCAGTTTCTGGAACAGGTAGGCCTCCTCGTTGCTGCCCTTGGCCGAACCGAAACCGGCCAGCGCCTTGGGGCCGTACTGGTCGCGGATGCGTTTCAAGCCGCCGGCGGCCCTGTCGAGCGCTTCCTCCCAGCTGGCCTCGCGGAAGACCTCGTGCATCCGCGCCGGGTCAAGCAGCTCGGTAGTCTTGGGCGCCCCTTCGCGGCGGATCAGGGGCTTGGTGAGGCGATGGGGATGATGGACGTAATCGAAGCCGAACCGGCCCTTGACGCAGAGGCGGCTATGGTTGGTCTCGCCGTCGCGTCCTTCCACGTAGAGGATGCGGTCGCCGCGGACGTTGAAGGTCAGCAGGCACCCCACCCCGCAGTAAGGACAGGTGGAATCCACTTTCTTATCCACCTGCAGATGGCCCACATCGCCGGCCGGCATCAGAGCCCCGGTGGGGCAGGCCTGGACGCATTCCCCGCAGGCGACGCAGGTGCTGTCCCCCATGGGATCGTCGAAATCGAAGACGATTTTCGACTTGGCCCCGCGGAAGGCGTAACCGATGACGTCGTTGGCCTGTTCCTCGCGGCAGGCGCGCACGCAGCGGGTGCACTGGATGCAGGCGTCGAGGTTGACCGCCATCGCCGGGTGGGAAAGATCCGGCGCCGGCTGCGGGCGGCCGGGGAACCGGGGATCGGCCACCCCCAGCTTTTCGGCCCACAGATCCAGTTCGGAATCGTCCCGGTAGGGGGACTTGCCCTGCTCCGGCATGTCGGAAAGCAGCAGCTCCAGGACCATCTTCTGCGATTTGAGCGCTCGTTCGCTTTTGGCTTGGACCTTCATGCCCTCTTTGGGGGCGCGGCAACAGGACGGCGCCAGCACCCGCTCGCCCTCGATCTCCACCACGCAGGCGCGGCAGTTGCCGTCGGCGCGGTAACCCTCCTTGTAGCACAGGTGGGGAATCTCGATGCCGTGACGCTTGGCCGCCTGCAGAATGGTCTCCCCCTCGTGGGCGGTGATCTCCCGGCCGTCGAGGGTGAAGGTGACGGTCTTGAGGTCTTCGATGAATTCGGGATTGGCAGCCATCGCTCAGCCCTCCAGTTCGTGGGGGAAATACTTGAACACGCAGCGGATGGGGTTGGGCGCCGCCTGCCCCAGACCGCAGATGGAGGCATCGGCCATCACCTGACACAGGTCGTCCAGGCGCGCCCGGTCCCACTCGCCGTTTTCCAGCAGCAGCGCCGCCTTGGCGGTACCCACCCGGCACGGGGTGCACTGGCCGCAGGACTCGTCCTCGAAGAACTTGATGGCGTTGAGGGCCAGATCCTTGGCCTTGTCGTGCTGGGAGAAGACCACCACCGCCGCCGAGCCGATGAAACACCCGTAAGGGTTCAGCGTATCGAAATCTAGCGGGATGTCACCCAGGGAGGCCGGCAAGATGCCGCCGGAAGCCCCGCCGGGGAAATAGCCGTAGAATTCGTGGCCGTCGAGCATGCCGCCGCAGTATTCGTCGATCAGCTCCCTGACGGTGATGCCGGCCGGCGCCAGATGCACCCCCGGCTTCTTGACCCGCCCGGAGACGGAGAAGGACCGCAGCCCCTTGCGGCCGTGACGGCCGAAAGCGGTGAACCAGTCCGGGCCCTTCTCGACGATGTCGCGCACCCAGTGCAGAGTCTCCATGTTGTGCTCCAGGGTCGGGCGGCCGAACAGCCCCACCTCCGCCAGATAAGGGGGCCGCAGGCGCGGCATGCCACGCTTGCCCTCGATGGATTCGATCATGGCCGACTCCTCGCCGCAAATGTAGGCCCCGGCCCCGCGGCGCAGGTGGATCGGCGGCAGCCAGCCCCTGACCGGGGGATCGGCCTGCAACCTGGCCAGCTCGGTCTGGAGGATCTTGCGCGCCGCCGGGTACTCGTCGCGCAGGTAGATGTAGATCGCCTCGCAACCGACCACTCGGGCCGCCACCAGCGCCCCTTCGAGGAAGCGGTGGGGATCGGATTCCAGATAATGGCGGTCCTTGAAGGTGCCCGGTTCCCCCTCGTCGATGTTGACCGCCAGATAGCGCGGCGCCGGTTGCTTTCTGACGATGTCCCACTTGACCCCGGCCGGGAAACCGGCGCCCCCCAGGCCACGCAGCCCGGCATCCTTGAGGGACGCGATCACGGTTTCAGGATCGCGGCGGCCCTCCACCAGCCCCAACAGCAGCTCGTATCCGCCTTGGGCCCGGTAGGCGTTGTAGTCGATGTAATCGGGCACCGGCGCCTCGACCGCTTTGGCCTCGACCGCCGCCCGCACCTTCTCCGGCGTCGCCCGGTCGATGGGATTCTGGCCGACGACGGCCACCGGGGCGTGCTGGCAGCGGCCCACACACGGCGCCGGCAACACCCGCACCTGATCGCCGAGCGCCTGTTTGAGGGCGTCGATCAGCTCGTGGGCGCCGTTCATCTGGCAGGCCAGCGATTCGCACACCTGGATGGTCAGGGGCGGCGGCGGGGTCTCGCCTTCCTTGACGACATCGAAGTGGTGATAAAAGGTGGCCACTTCGTACACTTCCGCTTGAGACAGATTCATCTCGTGCGCCAGGGCCCGCAAGTGCCGGGCGGAGATGTGCCCGTAGGTATCCTGGATCTTGTGCAGATGTTCGATGAGCAAATCGCGGCATCGGGGCTCGTCCCCCAGCAATGCCCGGATCTCTTCCAGGGCTTTGAGGTCCACCGGCCGTCCCCGGTTGATCCGGCCTTTCTTCTTGCGTGCCTGTTCCGCAGCCATGCGCTGTACCTTTACAGTTGGGTGACACCGGGGCAAATCTAAACCAAGGACGCCCCGGAATTCAAATGCTATTGTTGACCGCTTAGTTTCATTTTACGAAACAATGTACCTCGGCCGCCGCTTCCGCCTGTTTCAAGCGGTCGCGCAACACCTTGGACTGGGGCGGATCGCGGAACACCCCGCCGCGCTCACCGGGCATCGATTTCAGGTTCTTGAACACTTGCGCCTCGGAATAGGTCTGATGGTCCAGGCGCCTGGCCACCTCGTCCGCCTTGCAGCTGCAGTGGTAAAGGTTGTCGTAATTCTGCCCGCCGTGCTCGCGCATGCACTGGAACACGTACTCGACACGAGCCTGGGTGGGCCAGTCGTTGACCGGCCGCGGCGGCGCGGGGGACGCTTCGGCCTGCGCCTTGGAACCGCCGGACTGTGAGGCACAACCGGCCAGCAGCGCAAACCCGATCAGGAAGGCGGAACGACGCATCGACACTCCCATGACTTCTCCTTGACGTGAATGGTTGGGATACAATTGGATTCCAGCAATTCTACCAATCCCACGAGGCAGCGTCATGGCAGAACCGGCGAAGCGTCTGGCAACCTACGAGGATTTGTGCCGGGTCCCGGAACACCTGGTGGCCGAAATCATCGACGGCGAACTGATCGTCCACCCCCGCCCGGCGCCCAGACACGCTCACGCGGCATCCATGCTGGGCGGGGAAATCATTCATCCATACCATAAAGGCAGCGGCGGCCCCGGCGGCTGGTGGATTCTCGACGAACCGGAGGTCCACCTCGGCGCTGACGTGGTCGTGCCCGACCTGGCGGGCTGGCGGCGCGAGCGGCTGCCCCGGCTGCCCGACACCGCTTGGTTCGAGATGGCGCCCGACTGGGTCTGCGAAGTGCTGTCGCCGGCCACCTGCAAGACCGACCGCAAGCGCAAGATGCCTCTCTACGCGCGCCACGGCGTGTCCTGGCTGTGGCTGGTGGATCCGGAAACCCGCACCCTGGAAGCCTATCGCCGCCAGGACGGGCGGTGGCTGCTGCTCCACACCTTCGCCGACCAGGACCCGGTGGCCGCCGAACCGTTCCAGGCCGTACCCTTCGGCCTCGGAAGCCTCTGGGCCGATTAAACCGCGATCTCGTCGAAACGGCGCACCTGATGGTGGCGGGCGCCGTCGTCCAGCTCACCGTCGCGCACCAGTTGCACCGTCTCCATGCCGGCTTCACGGGCGGCGTCCAGTTCCTCAGGCACATCCGACAGGAACAGGATTTCCGCCGGCGGCCGTCCGATCCGCGCGGCGATGCGGCAATAGCTTTCGGCCTCGCGCTTGGGGCCGGTGCGGGTATCGAAATAGCCGGAGAACAGCGGCGTCAGATCCCCGTAGGGAGTGTGGCCGAACAACAATTTCTGGGCCGGCACCGAACCGGAGGAGAAGACGTACAGGTCCAGCCCCTTCTCCTTCCATTCCCGCAGCTTCGCCGCCGCATCCGCATAGACATGGCCCTGAAAGTCGCCGCGCCGGTAGCCGGCCTCCCAGATCATCCCCTGCAACGCCTTGAGGGGCGGCGCCTTTTCGTCCCGGTCGCTCCAGGCTTCCAGCCGGGCGATGACTTCGTCCAGGGAAAGATCCCGGCCGGCGATGCGGCGGACCTCGTCCAGAAGTTCCCGCACTTCCGGCGCGTTTCGACGCGCCCGCACGAAATCCGCCAGCCGCCGGCGGGCGTAGGGAAACAGCACGTCCTTGACGAAGCTCAGGGACGAGGTGGTCCCTTCGATGTCGGTGAGGATGGCGCGGATCATGCCCCGACCTTCGCCAGCCAGTCCTCCAACCTGGGGAAGCGCGCGGCGATGTCGCTGCCGGTGTAATCGGCCTGCCAGCCTTCCGGGGTGGTGAACAGGCGGATGCACTTGAGCTCGGGACGCGCGCCCATGTCGAACCAGTGACGGGCGCCGGCGGGCACGCTGATGAGATCGCCGGCCTCGCACAGGACGATGTGGACCTTGTCGTCGGGATGGAGATAGAACAGTCCGCGGCCGCCGACGAAGAAGCGCACCTCGAAGTCGCTGTGAGTGTGCTCGGAAAGGAACTTGGCCCGCAGCGCCTCGCGGTCGGGATGGTCCGGGGTGACGGCGATGACGTCGGCGGACTTGAAGCCGTATCGCCGCTTCAGGCGCTCCACCGGGTCGGCGTAGGCGGCCAGGATGGCCTCGGGGCCGGCGTCGGCCGGCAGGGGTTCTCCGGCCTCCCAGCGCTCGAACAGCACACCGATCCGGTCCAGACGGGCGGCGATTTCCTCGGGATCGGTGATCTTTTCGAACGGCTCGAAGCCGGTCTCGGGGGAAACGGTCAACAGGCTCATGATCTCACTCCGTACAGTCTCACTTCACAGTCGAACATGAATTCCAGGGCTTCCACCGCCGTCAGCGCCGCCGCCACGCTGCGTCCCCAGGCATAGAAGCCGTGGCCGGCGATGATGTAGGCGTGCAGGCGGCGGTGGCGCTCGATCCACTGATCCACCTGGCGCGCCAGCCGCGGGATGTCCTGGTCGTTGGCGAAGATCGGCACCACCAGGCGGTGGGCGTGGGTGTCGATGCCGTCGAGGGCCTTGAGCAGCTCGTGGTCGGCCAGCACCAGCTCGCCCTTGAACAGGCGCGAGGCCAGCACCGCCGCCGGGGAATGGGGATGGAGCACGGCGCGCACTTCGGGAAAGCGGCGGTAGATCCCCAGATGCAGGCCGGTTTCCGCCGACGGACGGCGGCCGTCGAGGGAACGGCCCTCGGCGTCGATACGCAGGATGTCGCCAGCCGTCAGCCTGCCCTTGTGGCGGCCGGAGGCGGTGATGGCGATGGTGCCGTCGTCGAGGCGGGCGGAGAAATTGCCGCTGGTGGCCGGCACCCAGCCACGGCGGTACAGTTCCCGCCCGGCCTCGACCAGTTCGGCGGCGAGGGTGTCGAAGCCGCTCATGGCGCCTGCAGATTGTCGATCAGACGGGTCCGGCCCAGCCAAGCGGCGGCCAGGATCACCAGTGGCCGGTCGTCCGGCCCCGCCTCCCCCAGATCGGGGCGGCGGATCTCGAAATAGTCCGGCCGGAAACCGGCCTTTTGCAGATATTCCAATTGGCGTCGGCACAGGGCGGTAAAATCCCGCTCTCCTGCGGCGATGGCGTCGCGGGCCTGACACAGGCTGCGGTAGAGCAGCGGCGCCCTGGCCCGCTCGGCGGGGGTGAGATAGCCGTTGCGGGAGCTCAGCGCCAGGCCGTCGGCCTCGCGCACGATGGGCACGCCGACGATCTCCACCGGGAAATCGAGATCGGCCACCAGGCGGCGGATCACCTGCAACTGCTGATAATCCTTCTCGCCAAAGACGGCCACATCCGGCTGGACGATATTGAACAACTTGGCCACCACCGTGGCAACGCCGCGGAAATGGCCGGGACGGCTGGCGCCACAGAGAATCTCGGTGATCCCCAGCACCTCGACGAAGGTGGATTCGGCCGTGGAACGGGGATAGATTTCGGCCACAGATGGGGCGAACACCAGATCGGCGCCCCGCGTCTCCAGCTTGGCGCAGTCCGCCTCCAGGGTGCGGGGATAGCGGTCGTAGTCCTCGCCGGGGCCGAACTGGAGCGGATTGACGAAGATGCTCACCACCACCCGGTCGCCGCAGCGGCGGGCGGCATCCACCAGCTGCAGGTGACCTTCGTGCAGGTTGCCCATGGTGGGCGCCAGGGCGATGCGCTGCCCGGCACGGCGCCAACCCTCCAGGCAGGCGCGCAGGTCGGTGATGCGGTCAATCCGGCGCATCGGCGTCCCCTGTCGCCAGGCTGAAATCCACCCCTTCGTACACCGCCGCCAGGGCGCAGCTGAAATCGACGCTGGCCAGCTCCAGCCGTGCCGCTTCGCCGGCGAAGCTGAACAATTCCCAGCGTCCCTGATCGTTGCGGCGGAACACGTCCACGGCATAACGGCGCGGGTCGGCCAGCACGTATTCCCGCAAAGCGGAAAGCCGCCGGTACCAGGCGAACTTTTCCCCGCGGTCTAAACCCTCGGTGGTCGGCGACAGCACTTCGATCACCAGCAACGGATGATCCTTGAAATAAACCCGCCTGCGGTCTTCGGCATCGCAGGTCACCAGCACGTCCGGATAGAAGAACGCCTCCCCCGCGTCGATGCGGACCTTCATGTCGGAGATGTAAGTGCTGCAGGGCGTTCCACGCAGGTGGGATTGCAGCAGGAAACCAAAATTCATGGTCAGACGCACATGGCCGTCCGCCGCCCCCACCATGGCATATACCTGGCCCTGGAGGTATTCATGTTTGACCGAGGCGGTCTTCTCCCCCTCGAGGTAAGCCTGCGGCGTCAGCCGCAGGGATTCGGCTCGTACGGACATCGCTCCCCCTCCTCAGTAGGATTGTTCGGCGGTGGGAAAGCGGCCCTTCCGGACCGCCTCCACGTAAGCGCGCACCGCCCCCTCGATGCTGCCCCCTGCGGCGAGGAAATCCTGCACGAAGCGGGGCGGCCTGCCCTCGAACCACAGCCCCAGAAGATCGTGAAGCACCAGCACCTGACCGTCGCAGTGAGGCCCGGCGCCGATGCCTATGGTGGGTACGGCAACTTCGGCGGTGACCGCCTCGGCCAGGGTCGCCGGGATGCACTCGAGTACCAGCAGGTCAACACCGGCTTCCTCCAGCAGGCAGGCGTCCTCCAGCAAACGCTGGGCCGTCTGGGGATCGTTGCCCTGCACCCGGTAACGGCCCAGACGGTGGATCGACTGGGGCAGCAGGCCCAGGTGGCCGCACACCGGGATGCCTTCTGCCACCAGCGCCTTCACCGCCTCCAAACGCTGGCGGCCACCCTCCAGCTTTACCATCTGGGCGCCGGCCCGCATCAGTTCGGCGCCGCTGGCGACCGCCTGGTGTGGATGCGCATAGCTGGCGAAAGGCAGATCGGCCAGCAGCAGGGGACACTCCAGGCCGCGGCGCACGCAGCCGACATGATAGGCCATCTGTTCCAGGGTCACCGCCACCGTGGCCGGCTGCCCCTGAACCACCACGCCCAGGGAATCCCCCACCAGGGCCACATCCACCCCGGCCCGCTCCAGCACCCGGGCGAAGGTGGCGTCGTACACGGTCAGGCAGGCGATCTTGTCGCCCCGAGCCTTGCGCGCGCGCAGTTCGGGAACGGTGATCGGTGCGGTCATAAACGCTCCAGCCCCTCGGCGGGGCAGTGTCGGACCAGTTCGGACAACGGACCGTGGCCGGGCACATAGAGATCCGCCGGCGCGATCTCCGCCAGGGGAAGGAGCACGAAACAGCGCTCGGCCAGACCGTAATGGGGCACGGTTAGATCCTCGGTGCGGATGCAGGCGCGGCCATAGAGCAAAAGATCCAGATCCAGGGTTCTCGGCCCCCAGCGATCGCCTTCCCGGACCCGACCCTGGGCGGCCTCGATGGCCTGGAGTTCGGACAACAATTGCGGCGCTGCAAGTTCAGTATCGACCGCCATGACCGCGTTGACGTAGTCGGGCTGATCCTGAGGCCCCATGGGGCGGCTGCGGTAGAGACTGGAAAAGGCGGCCTCCTTGACCCCGTCCAGATCAGCGATCGCGGCCCGCGCCCGTTCGAGCTGGCGCACCGGTTCCCCCAGATTGCTGCCGAGGCCGATGTAGGCGCGGATCGCGGTCATGATTCGCTGGTCTCCCTGGGTTTGGCACGGCGGCGGGAACGGCGCCGCCGGCGGCGGCCTCTGGCCGGCCCCTGGATCATCTTGCGGCGCTCGCTTTCGCCGGCCTGCTGGAAGCGGGTCCACCATTCGGCCAGCTCCGGCTCGATCTCTCCCGCCTCGCTGCGCAACAGCAGAAAGTCGTAGGCGGCGCGGAAGCGGGGGTGACTCAGCAACCGCAGCGGCCGGCCGCCCTGGCGGCGCTCGAAGCGGGGCTGCAAGGTCCAGACCTCGCGCATCGGCAGCGCCACCCGCTTGGGGATGGCCACGTGACGGACCTGCGCGCTGAGCACTTCGCTGGCGGCCTCCTGTACCGCCACCGCCGACGTGGCCCCCTCGGCCTGACGCCGCAGCGCTTCGAGGCGCACCGGCTCCCACAACAGCGCCGCGTAGAGGAAATAGGGCGTCACCGGCGCATCCTCGGCCACGCGGCGGTCGGTGTTCTCCAGCGCCTTGGCCACCAGGGTCAGGGGGAACCCGTCAGGCTGCCGGGCCAGGGCCCTCTCGGTGAGCGGGAACAGGTGCCCGAACAGGCCGTAACGGCGCAGCGCCTCGAAAGTCTGCACCGCACAGCCGGACAGGAACAACTTTAGCACCTCCTCGTAGAGGCGGGCCGGGGGAATGTCTTCGAGCAAGTGGGCCAGACGCGGCAACAGCAGCCGGCAGGACTCGTCGAGCACGAAGCCGAGCTTGGTCATGAAACGGACAGCCCGCAGCATCCGCACCGGATCCTCGCGGTAACGCACCTCCGGTTCGCCGATCAGACGCAGCACCCCGGCCTTCAGGTCTTCCATGCCGCCGACATAATCGACCACCGAGAAGTCGGCGATGTCGTAATACAGGGCGTTGACGGTAAAATCCCGGCGCCAGGCATCTTCCTCGATGGTGCCGTAGACGTTGTCGCGCAAGACCCGCCCGGTTTCCTCTTCCCGGACCCAATCCCCCGCCCCTTCGGGGGCGGCGGCACGGAAGGTGGCCACCTCGATGATCTCGCGCCCGAAACGCACATGAGCGAGGCGGAAACGGCGGCCAATCAGACGGCAGTTGCGAAACAACTTGCGGATCTGTTCCGGATGGGCATCGGTGGCGACGTCGAAATCTTTGGGTTCGCGACCCAGCAACAGATCGCGCACACAGCCGCCCACCAGGCAAGCGCGGAACCCAGCCTTGTGCAGCCGATACAACACCTTGAGGGCGTTCGGACTGATCTGGCGCCGGGAAATCGAGTGCTGGGATCGCGGATAGATGCGGGGACCGGGATGGGCAGCAGCCGGCTTGGGCGCCTCCTCGGGTTTCAGGAGTTTTTTGACCAGATTGAGAATCGGCAAGGCTCGTCGTGGCAGGTTGATGTCAAATCCCCATGTTGGCCAACGCTACCATGATGTCGTTGAGAATGGCGGTCAGGCGGGGATGTTCCACTTCGAAACGGAGCAGTTCCTCCTCCAGCTCCGCCAGCAGACCGTGATGGCTTTCCTCGCCACCCTCCGCCAACTGGCGCTCGACCCGGAGGGCCAAATCCTCGAGGCGCTGGCGGGTAGCCTCGTCCGCCTCCAGATTCTCCAGTTCCGCCCGCAGACGCGCCAATCCTTCGCTCAATCGGCGTTTGCTTTCTTCACTCATCAAGGTACTCCAGCGTTGCGATGGAGGAAAATCCTACCACAGCCCCAAACTTGCAGCACCTATAAAGGCGCTCGCTGACAGGGACGGATGCCCTTATAATGCTAAGCTTGTAGCTGGATTTTCAAAAAACCACAGTCTTGAGGAGGATGACTACCGATGACCGCTATTCCTGATACCTATAAGATCAAGATCCGCACCGAGGAGTTCCTGGCCCATCCCGCCCTCACCGCCACCTTCGTGGTCCTGTTCTTCGGTCTCACCTTCGCCCGCCTGCCTGCCTTGCTGTACATGCTCATGCTGGCGGTGGAGGTTTACATCGCCATGTTTTTCGGTGTCCGTTTCGCCCAGGAAGACCAGAGCGGCGAGACTGGTCCCGTCCAGAGCCAACCCAGCGAAGAAACCTCCTGATTCCCAATCGGGTAGCGCCATGGAATTCAGCCTTCACACCGGAAACCCGCTCAAAAAACCCACCGACTGTCTGATCGTCGGGGTTTACGACAAACGCAAGCTCACCCCCACCGCCCAGCTCCTGGACGAGGCCACCGACGGCCGCCTGGGCAGGGTGCTCAAGCGCGAAAACTTCAAGGCTGAGCCCGGCGACACCCTCCGCCTGCCCCAGCTCGACGGTTGTCGTGCGGAGCGGATTCTGGTGGTCGGTCTGGGCAAGAAGAAGGCGCTCGACGCCAAACGCTATGCCAAGGCCATCGATGCCACCGCCAAGGCGGTGGTCGGGATGCCGGTGAAGAAGGCGCTGTGCGCCCTGCCCGATGCCGCCGTCCCCGACCGTGATGCCCGCTGGCAGGCCCGTCAGATCCTGCAGCGGTTCACCGACGCCACGTACCGCTTCACCGAGCTGAAAAGCGAACCAGGCGAACCGCCCGCCCTGTCCCGGATCGATCTCCACCTGGAGGACAAGGCCCGAGGCGATGCGGTCGAACGCGGCGCCCGCGAGGGACTGGCCATCGCTTCCGGCATGAAGCTGACCAAGGATCTGGGCAACCTGCCGGGCAACGTCTGCACCCCCGCCTATCTGGCGGAACAGGCCCGGAAACTGACCGACCGCCACGCCAAGATCACGGCGACGGTGCTGGAAGAAGGGGATATGGAAAAGCTGGGGATGGGGGCGCTGCTGGCGGTTTCCCGCGGCAGCCGCCAGCCGGCCAGGCTCATCGTCCTGGAATACCGCGGCGGCAAGGCCAAAGACCAACCCGTCGCCCTGGTGGGCAAGGGCCTGACCTTCGACGCCGGTGGCATCTCCATCAAGCCGTCTCAGAACATGGACGAGATGAAGTACGACATGTGCGGCGGCGCCAGCGTGCTCGGCACCTTCGAAACCGTGGCGCAATTGGGGCTGCCCATCAACCTGGTGGGCATCGTCCCCGCTTCGGAGAACCTGCCCGACGGCAACGCGATGAAGCCCGGCGACATCGTCAAGAGCCTGTCCGGCAAGACCATCGAGGTGCTCAACACCGACGCCGAGGGCCGCCTGATCCTGTGCGACGCCCTCACCTACGCCGAGCGTTTCCAGCCGCAGACGGTCATCGACATCGCCACCCTGACCGGCGCCTGCATCGTCGCCCTCGGCCGCCACGCCTCAGGACTACTGGGCAACGACGACGATCTGTGCCGGAAATTGCTCGACGCCGGGGAAACCAGCCTCGACCGCGCCTGGCAGCTGCCCCTGTGGGAGGAATACCAGGAACAGCTCAAGTCCAACTTCGCCGACATGGCCAACATCGGCGGCCGTGAGGCCGGCACCATCACCGCCGCCTGTTTCCTGGCCCGCTATGCCGAAAACTTCCGCTGGGCCCATCTGGACATCGCC
Source organism: Methylomarinovum tepidoasis (assembly GCF_030294985.1). Classification (NCBI taxonomy): domain Bacteria; kingdom Pseudomonadati; phylum Pseudomonadota; class Gammaproteobacteria; order Methylococcales; family Methylothermaceae; genus Methylomarinovum; species Methylomarinovum tepidoasis. The sequence continues at coordinate 1,700,828 of NZ_AP024718.1, read as the reverse complement.
GGCACCGCCTGGAACACGGGCCAGAACAAGGGGGCCACCGGACGCCCGGTGCCGCTGCTGACCCAGTTCCTCCTCGACCGGCTCGAATGACCCGGGTCGATTTCTACGTCCTGCCGGGCGCCGACGCCAGCGCCCGGCGGGTGTTCGCCTGCCGTCTGGCGGAAAAAGCCTGGAAAGCAGGTCACAAAATCTTCATCCGCGTGAACGATGCCGCCGAGGCGGGCATCCTGGACGAGCTGCTCTGGACCTTCCGCCAGGGCAGCTTCGTCCCCCACTCACTGGCGGAGAACCGCGACAACGATCCTTTGGCCGCCGTCCTCATCGGCACCGGCGCGGCACCGGAGGACTTTCACGATTTCCTCATCAACCTCGCCCCCGACGTGCCGGAGGACTGGGCCCATTACCGGCGCCTCGCCGAAATCGTCGATCAGGACGAGGCGGTGCGCCAGGCCGGGCGGCAAAAATACCGCTTCTATCAGTCCCAGGGGCTGGAACCGGCAACCCACAAGATCGACTGAACCGAACGAAAATGAAACTGCATTTCCTGCTGCTGCTTCTGTTGCTGGCGCCAGCGCTGCCCGCCACAGAACGCCTGCGCCTGGCTACCACCACCAGCACCGACAATTCCGGGCTGCTGGCGGCCATCAATCCAGTCTTCACGGCGCGCACCGGCATCGCCGTGGACGTGATCGCCGTCGGCACCGGCAAAGCGCTGAAGCTGGGCCGGAACTGCGACGTGGATGCGGTGCTGGTGCACGCCCCCGCCGCCGAGAAGGCGTTCGTCGAGGCCGGTTATGGCATCGACCGTCTGGCGGTGATGCACAACGACTTCGTCATCGCCGGCCCCAGGGACGATCCAGCCGGCATCCGCCAGGCCAAAACGGCCGCCGAAACCCTCGGCAGAATCGCCCTGGCGAAGGCGCCCTTCGTCTCCCGCGGCGACGACTCGGGCACCCACAAGAAGGAAAAACAGCTGTGGCGGCAAGCCGGCATCGAACCGCAAGGCGGCTGGTACTATTCAATCGGCCAGGGGATGGGAGCCGCGCTCGGATTCGCCCACGAAAAGCTCGCTTACCTGCTCACCGACCGCGGCACCTGGCTGGCGATGCGGGACAAGCTGCCGGATCTGACCGTCGTCTTCGAAGGCGACCCGGCCCTGTACAACCCCTACCACATCATCGCCGTCAACCCGAAACGCTGCCCCAAGGCCAACTTCGATGCGGCCATGCGCTACGCCGCCTTCCTCACCGGGCCGGTGGGGCAGAAGCTGATCGGCGAGTTCAAGGTCGGCGGCAGGCAACTGTTCCATCCCGACGTGCTGCCCTGATTTCCTAAAAACAGTGGCGCACCCAAGGAAACGTTCCTATTCCTATACCGCCCTCGGGGAATATCGTCGAGAAGGGGCCTGTGTTTACCCGTCTGAATTTGAAAACCCGGATCAACCTCGTCATCGCCGCCATCCTGCTGATCATCACCTTCATCGGCAGCGCCCTGGTCATCCGTCACGTGCGCGATTCGGTGGCCGAGGAAACCCGTTCTGCCCTGCAGCTGGCCTGGGAAATGGTGGAAGCCAGCCACCTGCAGGGGCCCCTGCCCGACGAGCAGGCCGCCGCCTGGCGGGCGATGCTGGAACGCCTGGGGCAGTTGCGTCACGTCCGCCTGTTCATATTTCAGGACGGGGCGCCCCTGCCCCCACCCCTTTCCCGGCCCCCCTCTGACGTGCCGGCCTGGTTCGCCCGCCTGGTGCAGCCACCGCCCGCCATCCTGGAACAGGCCATCTCCACCCGACAGGGCCGGGTGCTGCGGGTGCGGCTGGTGGCCGATCCGGCCGACGAAATCGCCGAAGCCTGGGAGGAAACCCAATTGTTCCTCGGCCTGATCCTGTTTTTGGCCGGCGGCTGTTTCCTCGCGGTGTACCAAGTGCTGGGGCGCGCCTTCCAGCCGGTGGAGACGGTCTTGACCGGGCTGGTGGCCCTGGAGCGGGAAGCCTACGACCATCGTCTGCCGGACTTCCCCGAGCCGGAGTGGAACCGCATCGCCCGGGCCTTCAACCACTGCGCCGAGGTGCTTCAGCAGACCCGCCGCGACAACCGCAGCCTGACCCGGCAGCTGCTGAAGGTGGAGGAGGAAGAACGCCGGGCCCTGGCGCGGGAGCTGCACGACGAGCTGGGGCAAACCCTCAGCGGCATCAAGATGCTGGCGCAGTCGATCCGAAACAACCCTAAGACCGAAGCGGCCGAGCGCGCCGCCGGGCTGATCGCCGCGCAGGTCGATCACCTGTTCGCGCTCCTGCGCGCCATGATCCACCGCCTGCGTCCCCTGATGCTGGACGACCTGGGACTGTGCGCCGCCCTCGACGCCCTGACGGACGGCTGGCGGCAACAACACGCCGACATCGCCATCGACCTGCGCTGCGATCCCTTCGTGGAACGGCTGCCGGCGGAACACCAGATCCATGTCTACCGCATCGTTCAGGAAGCCCTGACCAACGCCTTCAGGCACGCCCAGCCCCGGAAAATCGCCATCCGCCTGGAACCCCACCAGAACTGGCTGCGGATCGCAATCCGCGACGACGGCGCCGGCGCCGAACCGTCCCGCCTGCGGCAGCGGGGATATGGCCTTCGGGGCATGCGCGAACGGGCGGAAAGCTTAGGGGGCCGTCTTCAGGTGACCACCGCACCGGGAGCGGGATTTACGTTGACGATTCTATTGCCTTTCGAGGAGGAAGCCCGTGACCATCCGTGTCATGCTGGCGGATGACCACGCCGTTGTCCGCGCCGGCCATCGGTTTCTGCTGGATCAGAGCGGCGACATCCGCATCATCGCCGAGGCCGAGGACAGCGACGGCGCCTACCAAGGCTATTTCGCCCATCGTCCCGACGTGCTGGTGCTCGACCTGTCCCTGCCGGGCGCCGGCGGGCTGACCGTCATCCGCCGTATCTGCAGCCGCGATCCCGAGGCCAAGATCCTGGTGTTCACCATGCACGAAGAGGCGTTATACGCCAAACGGGCCCTGGAAGCCGGCGCCAGAGGCTACATCACCAAGAACGCCGACCCCGACATCCTGCCGGCGGCGATCCGCCGCATCGCCGAAGGACGGACCTACGTGCTCGAAGCCATCGCCAGCCAGCTGGGGAAGCGGCATCCCGGCAAAGAAGACCCCGAAAATCCGCTTGCCCGCCTCACCCAGCGGGAATTCGAGATCTTCTGCCTCGCCGCCCAGGGGCTGTCGGTACCGGAGATCGCCGCCCGGCTGTACATCAGCCACAAGACCGCTGCCAACCACATGACCCAGATCAAACGCAAGCTCGGGGTCGGCACCCTCGGGGAACTGGTGCGCCTGGCTTATCGGCACAATCTCGCCACCGATTGATCCCTTCCACTTGGGCGACCGACGCGCGACAATAATCCGCGATTTTCAAGTTCAGATTGAGGAGGCCCAAAATGCTGTATGCCCGACCCAACACCGATGGCGCCAAGGTCAGTTTCCGCCCCCGCTACGACAATTACATCGGCGGTCAGTGGACCCCGCCGGTCAAGGGCCAGTACTTCGAGGACATCACTCCGGTCACCGGCCAGCCCTTCTGCGAAGTGGCCCGTTCCACGACCGAAGACGTGGAAAAGGCCCTCGATGCCGCCCATGCCGCCAAGGACGCCTGGGGCAAGACCTCACCGGCCGAGCGCGCCAATATCCTGCTCAAGATCGCCGACCGCATGGAAGAAAACCTGGAAGCCCTGGCGGTGGCGGAAACCTGGGACAACGGCAAGCCGATCCGCGAGACCCTGGCCGCTGACATTCCCCTGGCCATCGACCACTTCCGCTACTTCGCCGCCGCCGTCCGCACCCAGGAAGGCGGGATCTGCGAACTGGATGACAAGACCGTCGCCTACCACTTCCACGAGCCTTTGGGCGTGGTGGGCCAGATCATCCCCTGGAACTTCCCCCTGCTGATGGCCGCCTGGAAGCTGGCCCCGGCGCTGGCGGCGGGCAACTGCGTGGTCCTCAAACCGGCCGAACAGACGCCGGCCTCCATCGGCGTCTGGCTGGACCTGGTGGGGGATCTGATCCCGCCGGGGGTGGTTAACGTGGTCCAGGGCTTCGGGGTCGAGGCCGGCAAGCCCCTGGCCCAGAGCCCCAGAATCGCCAAGATCGCCTTCACCGGCGAGACCACCACCGGGCGTCTGATCATGCAGTACGCCTCGGAGAACATCATTCCCGTCACCCTGGAGCTGGGGGGCAAGTCGCCCAACATCTTCTTCGAGGACGTGATGACGAGCGGTGAGGAATACCTCGACAAAGCCCTGGAAGGCTTTACGATGTTCGCCCTCAACCAGGGCGAGGTCTGCACCTGCCCGTCACGGGCCCTGATCCAGGCCTCCATCTACGACGAGTTCATCCCCCGGGCCATCGAACGGGTCAAGGCCGTCAAGGTGGGCGATCCCCTCGATACCGACACCATGATGGGGGCCCAGGCCTCCAGCGAGCAGAAGGAGAAGATCCTCTCCTACCTGGACATCGCCCGCCAGGAAGGGGCCGAATGCCTGGTGGGCGGCGGCCCGCTGGAAATGCCCGGAGACCTGGCCGGCGGCTACTACATCCAGCCGACCGTGTTCAAGGGGCACAACAGGATGCGCATCTTCCAGGAGGAGATCTTCGGCCCGGTGCTGGCGGTGACGACCTTCCAGGACGAAGATGAAGCTCTCAAGATCGCCAACGACACCCTCTACGGTCTCGGCGCCGGGGTCTGGACCCTGAACGCCAACCGTGCCTACCGCATGGGCCGGGGCATCCAGGCCGGGCGGGTGTGGACCAACTGCTACCACCTCTATCCGGCCCACGCTGCCTTCGGAGGCTACAAGCAGTCCGGCATCGGCCGCGAGACCCACAAGATGATGTTGGATCACTACCAGCAGGTGAAAAACCTTCTGGTGAGCTACGACACCAAGCCGCTGGGATTCTTCTAAGGTGTCCATCCCGACCCCGGCCCCACCGGGGTCTTTCCTTTTCAGGAGGTGACGACATGACCGAAACCGTTCCCCGCGTGGTCGCCACCGAGGCGGCCCTGGAACTGATCGAAAAACTCAAGGGAAAACACGGCCCGCTGATGTTCCACCAGTCCGGCGGCTGCTGCGACGGCTCTTCGCCCATGTGCTATCCCCAAGGCGAATTCAGGGTCGGCGAGCAGGACGTGCGGCTGGGGGAGATCGGCGGCTGTCCCTTCTATATCAGCCGGCCCCAGTTCGAATACTGGCGCCACACCCAGCTCATCATCGACGTGGTGCCGGGCCGCGGCGGCATGTTCTCCCTGGAGGGGCCGGAAGGGGTCCGCTTCCATACCCGCTCGCGCCTGTTCACCGACGAGGAGCTGCAGCGCCTGCCTCCGGTGGACGCCCCGCCCTAGGGAACATCTGCGTCTTCCAGTCTTCCAATGGCGGAGACAGCGGAACCAACGAGAGGAGGAAACCCGATGAGTCCCGGAACCGTTCGCCTTCTGACCCTTTTCTTCCTACTGTTCATGGTGGCGTTCAGCTTCCTGCCGGTTCCCGGCACCACCCTGATCATGCTCTACGTGGTGCTGTTCCGTCCCCGCTGGTTCAAGCGCCTGGTGGACTTGATCTATGGGGAGGCGGGGCAGCCTGCGCTCCTGGCGGCATCGACCTATGACGCCCCACCGGAAAAGAAAGACCCAGACCCTCGGCAGGGCAACACCGAAAAGCCCTGACGAGGCTTTGAGCGACACGCGCGAAAATGGGCGCCCCGTCGTCGTCGCCAGCGCCTGCCTGCTGGGGCAGGCGGTGCGCTACGACGGCGGCCACAAGCACGCCCCCCATCTCGACGTCCTGGCGGAGCATCTGGAAATCCGCGGCATCTGCCCGGAAGCGGGCGCGGGCCTGGGCACCCCGCGGCCGCCGATGCATCTGGTCGAGGCGGACGGACAAATCCGCCTGCGCGAGTGCCATGATCCGGACCGCGACCACACCGAAGCGCTCCAGCGCTTCGCCCACGATCACATTCCGCTCCTGGCCCGGGCCGACGGCTTCATCGCCAAGAGCAAATCTCCCAGCTGCGGCATGGAGAGAATCCCGGTGAAAGACCCACAGGGGAATTTCCGCCACTACGGCAGCGGCCTGTTCACCCACAGGGTGCGCTGTCATCTTCCCTGCCTGCCAGTGGAGGAGGAAGGCCGGCTGCGCGATCCGGCGCTGTGGGAAAATTTCCTCCAGCGGGTCTTCGTTCACCGGCGCTGGCGCCAGCTTCGCGCAGAAGGACTCACTCCCGCCAGGCTCATCGACTTTCACACCCGCCACAAGTACCTGGTGATGGCCCACAGCGTGGCCGCCTACCGCCGTCTCGGCCGCCTCCTGGCCCAGGTCTGCAGACTTTCCCTGGAAGCCTTGGGCACCGCCTATTTCACCGAACTGATGAGCGCCCTGGCGCAACCGGCGCAGCGCGGCAACCACGCAGGCGTCCTTCAGCGCCTGGCCGGTTGCTTAAGCGGCCACCTGAGCGCCGCCGACCGCCGGGAATTGGCCGAGGCCATCGAGCGTTACCGCCGCGGCGAAGCCACCCTGGAGGTTCCGCTTACCTTGCTGCGTCACCACCAGCAGCGCATCCGGGATCCCTATCTGGCCCGCCAGTACTACCTGGCGCCCTACCCCGCCGCCCTGGAGCTGCGCAACGCCATCTAGCATCAGTCCTTCCGGGGCTTTTCCATGCGCTCGCGCCAGCGCGCCATGCGCTTGCGGCGCATCTCCTGCAATTTCTCCCACTGCTCGGCCGTCAGCACTTCCTTGAGACGGCGGCGGGTTTCCTCGTGGATGGCCCGGATCTTCTTCTGCTGTTCCCGCAGGATCTCGCGCACTTTGGGCCGCTGCTCCGGAGTCAGCTGCAGGCGCTCCTCCAGACGATCGAGGCGCTTCTCCACCGGCGGCAGCCCGGCGGGAGGACGGGCCAGGGCTGCGGTGCAGGCCAGCAGCGAGATGGTCAGCAGGATCTTGGTCTTCATCGGGTTTCCTCCTTGTCACAGAACGCAGCATTCAGCCGCCTCCATTCAACCAAACTGACGCCGGAAACGCCAGATGCCTGCGGCGAAGATCACTGCCCCCCACAAGGCCGGTTCCAGCATCAGCAACCGGACAAGACAGAGGTCGAGCTCTCAGGCTCAAAACTGGACTCCGCCCCCTTCGATCAGGGGAAAGCGACCAGATATTTAGCTTTCAACAGCGTTTTTCAAGCCTTTCAGCCCCTTCTCTATCCACGCATTCATCGCTTTCACCGCTGCCTCGTCATTGAGATGTTGCGGCGGGAAATTTCCGGTATCGCCGCGGTAATAGCGTCCCCGCCAGCGTACCGTAACCGTGCCGTCGCCGTTGTCCTCCACCTGGATGCGGGTGGAATAGGAGCTGACCGGCAGGGCCTTGACGTTGGCTTCTCCCTGACGCAGATAGACGGTGTGGTTGGCCTCGTTTACTTCCAGAATCGCTTCGCTGAAGCGCTCGCCGCTTTGCAAATAAAACACCCGTTCCTGTTTGTCGGCATCGTAGTCGCAGCGATCGATCGAGGGATGCCAGCGGCAGATGGCCGTGGGTTCCTTGATCGCCTGCCAAACCTTTTTCAGCGGCGCTTTCATGGTGATGGCGGCATCGGATTTCTGCGGCGTGGGACCGTGGGCCTGGGCCTGTCCGGCCAGCAGGCAAATTCCCGCCAAAATCCAGAATAAAGTCCTGATCGACGGTTTCATCATCCTGTCTCCTTGTTGTCAGTGGAATAAAAACTTGGTTTTGCCAGTGGGGCCCTGCGTTCCTGCCAACGGACCATGCCATACAGTCCGGTCAGCAACAGCAACGCCAACGCCGCAAGCCAGGGGCGCCAGTCCCACGGCTGGATAGTCAGCCGCTGCACCCCCAGCCGATCGATCACTGCCAGCAACTGTGCCGCAGTCCGCAGACGGTGAAAGCCCAGACCGGCTTCTTCTCCCAGTTGGCGCAAATAGTCGGCGTGCAGGAACGACAGATGCTCCTGCCCCAGCACCCACTCGCCGCCGAAAGGGGCATTGCGGGGATGAAACCCCGGCCGCTCCGTGGGCGCCTTGAGCGGTTCCCCGAAGGTGGAACGGTGAGGCACGTCCTCTGGACGATAGAACCCCTGGGGCTTGCCGGATTCGTCATATTTGGGAATGGGCGTTGGCGTGTCGCCGCCGACCCCGACCAACAACCCCTTGACTTGACCTTTCACGTCATCGAACCGGGTCCGATAGCGGGGATTGACCGGCGGCGCCTCATGACCGTCGGTGATGAACAGCAGCCCTGCGCCCTTCAGTTCGGGACGCTGCAGCAACCCCATGGCGTCGTGGAGTCCTTTGGCGATCCGGCTGTCGGCGGCCCAGGCCATGCGCCAATCGATGCGGCCGATAACCCGGCTCAATTCGTAATAGTGACGGCAGACTTCCACAGGCAGCATCAGCAAGGTGCTGCGGCGCTCGGTGAACAATCCCAACCCCAGCGTCGAACCGCAAGGCAACTGCCGGAGCAACCGGCGCAGCCGGTCCTTGGCGAAGCGCAGCCGGTCCACCTTGCGCCCCCCTAATATCACATCGCGGGTATTCATGCTGCGGGTGATGTCCAGCACCGCCACCAACGGATAACCGGGCCGCTCCCGCCAGCCGTGAGGACGGATCAGAATCGCAACCATCACCCCGGCCACCGCCACAAGCAGCCACATGCGCCAATCTTGCAAGCGCCGCCTCATCGGAACCCCAACGGCTTGAAAGCACACCACAGAGACACGGAATGCTCAGAAAAAATTTTTTCCTCTGCGTTCTCCGCGTGCAGGCGGTGGAAATCGAAAGTGCTCACGGCAATCCCCTTGGAAATCCCGGCACCCGGGTCCACAATGCCTCCTCGGCAGGTTCCTTACCTTCCTTGGTTTTCGCTTCAATGCGTTCGATCTCCGGCAACAGGCGTATCGCCGCCTCCAGGTTGTAACGCGCCGCCCACAGATCCGGTCTGCGGCGCAGCGCCCGCCGATAAGCCCCCCTGGCCAGTGCCACCAGCGGGATGGCCTCGTCGAAGGCGGTTTTTTCCACCTGTTCACGGGCACGACGCAAATACAGATTGCCCAGGTTGTAATGGATCCAGGGCATCAAACCGGCCGGAGCGGATTCGAGCAGATCGCTGTAGATCGTCAATGCTTCCTCATACCGCCTCCGCTGAACCAGATGATTGGCCCAAGCCAGGCGTAGCAGGGGAGAGGCGTCGGCGTCGGGGGGATGCCCCTGACCTTCGGCCAGCTTCCGGATACGACCGGCCTCGGTTGTCTGTTGGCGCCATTGCCAGCCGGTCGCCGCGCCTAGACCGATGCCCGCCAAAAACAAAAACACGCTGATCCGGTAACACCAGGTCGCCATCACACCTCCAACATCTTGACGCCAAGCAATCCCAGAACGCCCAGAAACGCCAGCCAGTACAGCGTTCCGTCCAGTTCCCGGCGGGGTCGGATTTCCACATAGTGGAAGGGACGCTTTTCCAGGCGATCGATGGTGGCGATGGCCCGTTCGAGCATCTTGGGGGTGTCTGCCTCGAAGGCCTGATACGGCACGCCCAGCGTCTGAAAGTACTGATGCAGATAGTATTCGGGGCGGGCGTGAGGATTGTCCTGGGCCGGGTCGGTGGGCTTCTCGCGGATGCCGGGACTGTCGGCGCCGCGGAGAAAGATCCAGTAGAACCGTACCTGGTGACGCTTGAAGGCAATGCGCAGTTCGTGCTGGATCCTGGGCTCGATCACCGCGGCGCCGTCGGAAACCAGCACCACGGCGCGGGAACCGCTCAAAGGCAGATCGGCGAAGAAATCCAACGCCAGGGCCAAGCCTTTGGCCACGTTGGTGTAAGCCAGACCCGGCAAGGCGACGGTGGCGACCGCCGCCTGGTTGGGGGCGCGGCGACCGGTCAGGGGGCATTGGTACAAAGCGCCGGTGCTGAACCCGACCACCCCGATCCAGTCGTGGGGCCGGTGCGCCAGAAAACGGGACAACAACCGCGCCGCCGCTTGGCCTTTGGATTCCTCTTCACCGCTGGGCGCACGGCCAGCGAAGGTATTGTCCATACTGTTGCTACGGTCGAGCAACAGCACCAGATGGGCCCCCCGGCCAATGCGCTCCACCGCCCGTTCCGGGAGTGCGGGACCCGCCAGGGCCAGTATCAGCGCGCCCAGCGTCAGGCTTCCTGCCAGCGGCACCAGCCGGGTCAGCCATTTTGAAACCCGACCGCCCGGGAGCAGCGCATTCCAGACGCAGGCCCGAGGCCGCAGCGGGGATGCCAGCCAGGGCATCAGGATCGCCGGCAACAGCAGCAACCCCAAGGGATTGCCCAGGTCAACGGACCAGACCGCCACGGCGAAGCTCCTCCAGCGCCAACCGCCGCGCCAGCCGGCGCAGGCGTTCCAACGGCCACGGTGCCTCCGCCGCCCCGGCGGCGAAAAACAATCCGGCAGAACTGGCGGCAAAGGCTTTCAATTCATCCGCCAAGCTCCCCCAGCCCGGATAGCGCGCCAGCATGTCGTCCAATCTCCCCCACCAGCTTCCTCCCCGGTAGCTGTCCAAAGCCCGGTGCAGGCAGAGATAGGCCTGCAATCGACCGGCTTCGTCGTCTTCGAAACCGGCCATCCGGATCCAGGCGCGGCAAAACGGCCAGTTCACCTCACGCCGTCCCCAGAGCCAGTACCATGACAAGCCGCCCAGTCCCAGCCCGATCAGACCCAGGGCGATCCAGAACCGCTGCCGCAATGGCGCGGCCTCCGGCGGCGGCAGGCGTTCCGGTTGCAGGAACAGTTCTCCCTTGAGGCTCTGGATCGGCCGCAGGGGAGCCAGAGTCAAACGCCAGGACGCCAGCGTCAGGGGCTTCTCTCCGTCATGCTGCCGCAGGGTCAGGTTCCAGGCCGGAATGGTCACGGTTTCGGTTGTGAACGGGGCATAGTCCACCTGGTAGTCGATGCACAGCCGATTCCCCTGCCGGTGAACCCGGATCACCGTCAGCCACCGGTTCAAAGAATGCGGCAGCTCCGGCGGCAGGACCTTCCCCGGTTCCGCCACCCTCCAGCAACGCGTCAGCACATCACCGATGAACCAGCCGTAATCACGGTATGGAAGCGGCTGCATGGACTCCCCGGCCATCAAAGTGGAAACCGCCAGCAGCATCGCCAATCCCAAACCACGCATCATCCGGCTAGGGCATGAAAATGGCGTTCGATCCTGCTTGGATCGATAGCGTCTTCCAGCCACAACGGCTGGCACCCCGACGTCCGGAACAGGCGTTGCAAGGTCTGCCGCCGTTGCCGATAGCGCTCCTGGAGCCGGTGCCGCCAACGCGGATGCAACCAGGCCAGAATCTCGCGCCCGGTCTCGGCGTCCACCACCCGGCGGATGCCCCAGCGGGGCCAGTCTTCCGTCTCGGCGCGGCTCCACAACACCACCGGCACCACCAGATGCGTCCCCAGTCGGCCCAGAACCTGCGGCAGCAGCCCGTCAGGCCAGTGAAAATCGGAGACAAGAACCACCAGGCAGCGTCTGGTGGGCAGCCACTGGGCCAGTTGCAAAGCACCCTGGGCGCCGTCCCCTTGCCAGGGGTGGTCATTCAGGCGCTGGCACCAGCTCCGCACCCAGCCGGTGGCAGTCATCGGGGGCATGACCCAACCCCGCCGGACCCGGCGGTCGAAGCCGACAAACCCGAAACAGTCCCCCAAACGGCGGGCCCCCATCGCCAGACCTTCCGTCAGGGTCGCCAGCTGGAGCCGCTTGGATCCGGCCGCGGCCATGGAAGCGCTGAGATCGGCGGCGATCACCACGGTGGCAACAGTGGGATGCTCAAAGATGCGCACATGCAGCCGGCGGAAGGGATCGGTGAAACTGCGCCGCAGTTCCAATCTCTGAAGATCAGGATGATGGAGAAAATCGGTCACGCCGTAGAACAACGTCCCGAGACCGGCCTCCCGGCTCCGGTGGGCGCCGGGAAGATGTCCTTCGACCCGGCCGGGGATTCGATAGAAAATTTCACGCAGGGGGCGCAACCGGGTCATGGCAGATCGGGCGTCACTACCTGGTCCAGGATGGCCGTCAGCAGCTGGGGGATCCACCAGTCCCGCTGGGCTTCATAAACCGGTTGCAGGAAAATTCTGTGTCCCATGACCGTGGGAAATACGGTCCGGACGTCTTCCGGCGACACCGCGCCGCGCCCCGCCAGCCAAGCGCGCACCCGGGCCGCCCGGACCAGCGACGCGATACCGCGGGGACTGGCGCCGGCCAGGATCAAGTTCTCCATCTCTACTTCCGGCAGGGTGATGCCGAACCGGCCGGGATCTTCGCTGGCCCGCCAGAGATCGAGGACATATTTGCGCAGCGCCGGTGTGACTGTCACCTGCTCCTGGATGGATGCCGCCACCCGTCCAAGCTCGCGGTAGTCGAACACCCCTTCCGGCAAGGCCGCGACCAGCCCATCGGGGTCGTAAAAGCGGGGCTCGAAAGCCAGCCTGTCGCGGCTCTGTTCGTCTTCAGGCATTTTCATGTTGATTTCCATGAAGAAGCGGTCCCTCGCTGCTGCCGGCAGATCGAAGGTTTCTTCCCGTTCGACCCGGTTGCGGTCAGCGAACACCAGCAGATGGGGAAAGCGGTATTCCCGCTCGAACGCCCGCACCTGACGTTCGGCCATGACCCGAAGCAGCAGGGCATGCACCTGGGGCCGGGCGCGATTGATTTCGTTGAAGAAGAACACCGACAGGGCCTCGCCGTGCTCCAGCAGCGGGCCGGGCTCGACCCGGGGCGTTCCCGATGAATCGAGATACGTGTGGTAGACAAGATCGGCGGGCAGCAGGTCTACGGTCCCTTCGATGCGCTGATAAGGCCCGCCCAACAGACGCGCCAAGGCGCGGAGCGTGGTGGTCTTGCCGATGCCGACGCTGCCTTCCAGCAGCACGTGACCGCGGGCGAAGACGGCGACGGTCAATTGATGGATCACCGCCGCCTGGCCGAGAATGGCCTGACCCAAGGCGTTTTCCAAAGCTGACGCCTGCTGGCGCCAGTTTTCCAGATTTCGTTGCGTTTGATTCACGATCGATGATGCCTGAAAAAAGGAACGTCCCTGTCCCACATCCATTTCCGAAGGATCTCCCGCCCCAACCCTGAAAGGGGCGGTGCGAAGGGGGTCACAGCGAGTTATCCACCGATTTCGTCCACGTCGTAAACGAACTTGCCGGTCTTCTTGAAGTGCTGCCAGCGCAGACGGTTGCGCTTGTCCATCGCCTCAATGGCCTGACGCTGCTTGTCCAGCTCCTTGGGATCGTGCTTGGGGTCGTAGCGAGTGCCTTTGATCTTTTCCGGATAGCCGGGCTTCGGCTCCCAGCACACACCCGGCTCCTTGCAGTTGGTGCCGGTATAGGCCTGGGCGGTTGCCGCCAGTCCCAGCCCCATCAAAATACCGATCAATGTCAGCGCGTGTCGTTTCATGGTGTCTCCTCCTTTGTTCAGGATTGCGGTTTGATATGGATGATGCCTTTCTGCTCGCCACTGGAACCGCCGTCGGCGGCGGCGTTGCAGGTTTTCCATTCGATCTTTCTGGGGTTGCCCTTGTAGATGCTGCGCAGGAAAGCCATGATCTTGAGCATCTCGTCCATGCTCAGGTTGCCGTATTGCGGTCCCATCATCCCCTGGGCACCGCCGAAAATGATTTCGAACAATCCCTTGTCGGTCAGGCCCGCCGGGTAGGTCCAGTAGTCATCCGCCAGTCCCGGCCCCAGTTTCCCTTCCGCTTCGTGGCCGTGGCAGCCGGAACAGGCCGACAGAAACAGGCTGTGGCCTTCTTCGACGGCCTTCTTGTCGCAGTTATAGGGATTGTCGCCGCTTTCCAGAAACTGCTTGACCGCCCCGGAGGGATTCTTGTAGTCCTTGGCTACCGACAGATCCAGCGGCATGCCTTCCAAAGCGTGACGGAAAGTGACTTCCGCCGTGGCTGTCCCTGCCGCCACCGTGACTAACATCGAAGCCAGGATCATCGTTTTCAATTGCATCGTGGTTTTACTCCTTAAAATTTTTCATCTGTCATCGTGAAGCGGTTTTCTCATCGAGCGGCAACAGGGGAATGCCCTCGGCCTCCAAAATGGCGCGGATGGCATAACGCTGCTTTTCCAACGCCCTCTGCAGGGCCTGACGTAATGACCCGTCGCCTTTACGCACGCCCAAGGCCACGCTGTAATGCTGCGGGACCGGATCGCCGCGGCGGTCGGTCTGATGATCGGGAATCAACTGCATCTGCAACCGGCCGTCGGCGTCCCGCACATAACGGGCCGCCTCCGGCGCCCACAGCACCCCAACCTCGGCCTTGCCGGACAATACATCCCCGATCAGGCGTTTCGGTTCCCAGCGCACGTACTTGTTGCGGCGGGATTTGAAGTCCACCAATTCGTTCATGTAGAAGAACATATCCGCATAACGCCCGATCTTGCGCAGCATGATCTCCGCCGGACTATAAGGTACGAAGGCGATCCGCCCGGCCTGCTGCAGCAACGGATCGTCCCAATCACGCACCGTCACGCCCTTGCGGGTGACGAAGACGTAACCGGAGCGGTAATAGGGAGTCGTAGTCTCTACCAACGGATTGTCCGCATCGACCCCAATTATCACGTCGCACTTGCCGGCGTCGAGGTAATTGCGCACCACGAAGCGGGCATCCCGCCACCAGACGAATTCCACCCGCCGTCTCAGGGCTTGCCCCAATTCCCTGGCGATGGCGTTTTCGAAACCCTCGCCGGCGCGGTTGGAATAGGGCAATTCGTTCTCTCCGGCACATACCCTGAGCGGCGGCCCCGGCAGCGCCGCCGCTTCCCTGGCCGGCTGCCCCTGGCAACCGAGCAGACACAAACACACCATCCCCCACCAGCCGATTCGCTTCACGTGTCTTTCACCTTTTTGTTTGGGATTGGATGCGGGCGGCCACACGACCGCCCGCAGACCTTGGTTTGGCAAAATGCGCCGATCAGGTTTCGTCCGGCAGGGCGAACACCATCACGCCGCCGCCCATCTTGGTGTATTTGGCCAGTTCCTTGAAAGCGCCCACAGCGCCCAGACCGGCCGAAGGGTCTTTAAGATCGAACACCAGACCGACCCCGGGCCAGCCACCGACGCCGTAGTAGATGGCGACGTACTGCTTGCCGTTGTGCTCATAGGTGATGGGATGGCCGATGACGCCGGAAGGCAACTTGAACTTCCATTTCAACTTGCCGTCGCGGCTGTCGAGGGCCTTGATCCAGCCGTCCAATGTGCCATAGAAGACCAGGTTGCCCTGAGTGGCCAGGGTGCCGCCCCAGACCGAGAATTTCTCCGGTACCGACCACTTGAATCGGCCGTTTTTGACATCGTAGGCACGCACGAAGCCCATCACCCCTTTGGGACCGGGATACATGTTGAGGGTGGCGCCGACGAAGAACTGTCCGGCCCGGTAGGGCAGCATGAACGGCTCCCAGTCCATGCAGATGTGGTTGAGACCAAAGAAGAACAAGTGTTTTTCGGGATCGTAGGCATCCACCCCCTGGTTGTGGTAACCCATGGCCGAAGGGCAGATGTTCTTGGCCTGATGGTCCATGCGGGTTCCGTATTCGGGGTCGCGCACCGGCTGGCCGGTCTTCAGATCCACGTACTTGACCCAGTTGACCGTGTCGTCCAGCTTGTCGGCCCGCACCAGTTCCCCGGTTTCCCGGTTAAGGGTATAGACGATGCCGTTACGGTCCGGGTGGGTCACCAGCTTCACCTTCTTGCCGTCGATGACCTGCTCGGACAACGCCATGTAGTTGACCCCGGCATAGTCCCACTCGTCGTGAGGCGTCTTCTGGTAGCCATAAACGGCCATGCCATCGTCGGGATCGCGGGCCCATATGGTCATGGTCCACTTGTTGTCCCCCGGACGCATGGTCTCGTTCCACGGCGCCGGGTTGCCGGAGCCGTAGTAAATCAAATCCAGATCCGGATCGTAGGCGTACCAACCCCAGTTGGTGCCACCGCCGATCTTCCAGGCGTCCCCTTCCCAGGTCTTGAGACCGAGACCAAAGCGGCCGTATTGTGGCGTTTTCTCGTTGAACTTGTCTGACAGGCGAATATCCTTGTCAGGACCGGTGGCGAACGCCCGCCATTCCATTTTGCCATCGTGGATGTTGAAGGCGGTCACGTAACCGCGCACCCCCAGTTCGGCGCCGGAGCAGCCTACCAACACCTTGTCCTTGACCACGAAAGGGGCCTGGGTGATGGTGGCACCGACGCGGATGTCGCATGCCTCCATCTTCCAGACGGGTTCACCGGTCTTGGCGTTCAGGGCCACCAGATTGCCGTCGAGCTGGCCCAGGAAAATCTTGGCCGGCTTGCCTTTCTCCGCCGGGGCGTAGGCCACGCCGCGGTTGACCACGTCGCAACAGGCCACCGCGCGGGCGGCTGGATTCTGCTTGGGGTTGTATTCCCATACGATCTTTCCGGGATTGTCGAGATCCAGGGCATAGACGGTGTTGGGAAACGGGGTGTTGATGTACATGAGGCCATCCACCACCAGCGGCCCGCCTTCGTGGCCGTGGAGGACACCGGTGGAAAAACTCCAGGCCACCTGAAGGTTCTTGACGTTATCGGTATCGATCTGAGCCAGTCTGGAGTAGTGGGTAGCGCTGTAGTCCTTGGTCGGCATCACCCAGTTGGTGTCCTTCCTGGACAGTTCGATCAACTTCTGGTTGGCCTGGGCCACGGTGGCGCTGCCTGCCAGCATTGCCGTCAGCACCAGGGACAGGGTTTTGTATCGCATGGAACAGCTCCTCTTCCTCTTGCAGGTTGTTCGTGTTGAATTCCGGCTACCATTGTGATGCCGGAACCCACCGACGCGTTACCGAGTTTTTCCCGGATCCAGGGGCGCCAAGTTCCTGAAACCGGGATGAAATTCGTCCGGCCGGCCTTGGAAATTCCCCCGCCTCAAGGCAAGGAAGGATTCCTATGGCATCCCGGCTGCGGATGCCTGAAAATGGCTGCATGTTCATGCAGTTGAGCCTGAAAACCCGGGTCAACCTCATCATCGCCGTCATCCTGACCCTCGTGGTCGCCATCGGCAGCGTGCTGGTGGTCCATCACGTGCGCAAATCAGTGGCGGAGGAAACCCGTTCCGCCCTGCACCTGGCCTGGGAAATGGTGGAAGCCAGTCATCTGCAGGGGCCCTTGCCCGACGAACAGGCCGCCGCCTGGCGGTCGATGCTGGAACGCCTGGGGCAATTACGTCACGTCCGCCTGTTTATACTCCAGGACGAGAGGCCCCTACCCCCGCCCCCTTCCCCGGCGCTCCCTGATGTGCCGGCCTGGTTCGCCCGCCTGGTGCAGCCACCGCC